>JAYSXP010000180.1:0-43145 GCA_043717125.1 Polyangiaceae bacterium
TTCGCTTCGTCGAGCGCACCGAGTTCTCGAAGTTCGCGCCCGGCTTCGTCGACTCCGGCGTCGGTAACGCAGGGGCGCCGAAGAACCTCTACGGCATCCGCACCATCGACCACGTCACCGCGAACGGGCTCACCATGCAGCCCATCGTCGCCTGGTACCGCGACGTCCTCGGGTTCGAGCCGTTCTGGGACATCAGCTTCCATACGAAGGACATCGCGAGCGACGGTCGGCAGAACCTGCAGCAGGCCGCGCAGAACCGCGGCTCGGGCCTCCGCTCGATCGTCATGTGGGACCCGGTCAGCAACGTGAAGTTCGCGACCAACGAGCCGCTCCGCCCCAACTTTCGCGACTCTCAGATCACGAAGTTCGTCGACGACAACGGCGCCGCCGGCATCCAGCACATCGCGATGGCCGTCGACAACATCGTGTGGAGCATCGAGGAGCTGAAGCGCCGCGGCGTCGACTTCATGGACACGCCGAAGGCCTACTACCAGGCGCTCCCCGAGCGCCTCGCCAAGCTCGGCATCACGAACGTGGCGCAGGAGCTTGCCGAGCTCGAGCGCCTGCAGATCCTCGTCGACGGCGCCGAGGACAAGTACATGCTGCAGATCTTCCTGCGCGAAGCGAAGGCGCTTCACGACGATCTCCGCGCGGGTCCGTTCTTCTACTAGGTCATCCAGCGCTGCGGCGACGAGGGCTTCGGGTACGGCAACTTCCGCGCGCTCTTCGAGAGCATCGAGCGTTTCCAGCGCACGGGAACCGGCGCCGCCGCCGCGGCCAAGGCATGATCGACCGCATGAGCTGCGGGCTCATGCCCGCCAAGCCCCACACCGTCCTGCGCGACGCCGACGGCAACCTCCTCCACGAGGAGATGCTCACGCGCGGCGGGTTCAGCGGCGCGTTCAGCTACCTCTATCACCGCTACCCGACGACGGCGGCCGTGGAGGTCACAGAATCGACCCGCGGACACGCGATCGCCGTCGAGGACCCGCGCGGCAGGACGCCCCTGAAGCGCCGCCTCTACGACACGCGCAAGCTCGCGCCGAAGGGCATGCCCTTCGAGTGCCGGGTTCCGCTGCTCTTCAACCACGACCTCACCGTCTACTTCGCGTGTCCGGACACGTCGGACGACGTGTACTTCGCCAACGGCGACGGCGACGAGCTCTGGTTCATCGAGGAGGGCTCCGCGCGCATCGAGTCGGTGTGCGGCTGGCTCCCCGTGAAGGCGGGCGATTACGTGTGGATCCCGCGCTCGATGATCCATCGCTGGCACCTCGACCCAGCCAACGGGCCGATGCGGATGATGTGCTTCGAGGGTCACGGCGGCGTGACGATCCCGAACGACTTCCGCAACCCCATCGGTCAGCTGAAGATGGATGCGCCCTACACGCATCGTGACTTCGTGAGGACCGAGGGTCCCATCGGCGTCCTCGACGGCCCGCGCGAGCTCATCGTCAGGAAGGGCGGCAGGTTCACGCGTCTCCTGCTCGAGCGTCCCCCCATGGACGTGGTCGGCTGGGACGGCTTCGTCTACCCGTGGGCGTTCGCGATCGAGAAGTACCAGGCGAAGACCGGCCTCGTTCACCTGCCGCCGACGATCCACTCGACGTTCGCGGGCCCGGGGTTCCTCGTGTGCTCGTTCGTTCCGCGCATCACGGACACGCACCCCCAGGCGATCCCGTGTCCGTATCCGCACTCGAGCGTCGATTGCGACGAGGTCATCCTCTACGTGAGGGGGAACTTCACGAGCCGCCGTGGGGTCGGGCCGGGCGCGATTTCGTTGCATCCTGCAGGTATTGCCCACGGGCCGCATCCGGGCGCGTACGAGGCGAGCATCGGCTCGACACGCACCGATGAGATGGCCGTCATGGTCGATACGTACCTTCCGCTCGCACCGACGATGCAGGCCGTGAACCTCGAGGATGCCGGCTACCACGACTCGTGGCGCACGAACCCACAACCCGATCGCGGAACGAAGGCCTGATTTGCTCCGCACCGCTCTCGCTGGGGTCGCCGTACTCTCGCTCGCGCTGGCTCCCAAAGCCTGCACGAAGAAGGAGCCACCGCCGCCGCCCGAGGTGGACGTGCCTCCGCTTCCTCCGTTGCCGAACGGCGCCACGACGCCGCCGATCTGGGCGCCGCCGCAGGGGCCCGCCACCGCAGCGCCCGTGACGATCGGGTCGGCAACGCCGCCCGTCCCGACGGCGAGCCCTGACCTCGTCAAGGCGCGCGCCGCCGCGGAGGCGAAGGACTTCAAGAGGGTGAAGACGCTGCTCGACAAGAAGGTGAAGAGCGGCAAGGGAACGTCCGAGGAGAACCAGCTCCTCTTCCGCGCCTGCATCCAGACGAAGGACAAGGCATGTGCCGCCGACGTGAGGGCCAAGCACCCTGACGACATCGGCGACGGCTCGGGCGGCTCCTGAACGCCTGAGGAGCGCGCGTGGGCGCGTGACTCACCTCAGCGCGGCGAGGCCGAGCCAGCGACCCTCGGCGCTCGGCGTGAATGCGCGCGCGCGTTCGCTGACGACGGCGATCTGATCCTCGTGCCAGAGCGGGATGAGAAGCGCCTCGTCGCGAATGCGCTTCTCGAGCGCCGCGTAGATCGTCCGGCGAACCCCGACGTCGAGCGTCGACTCTCCTTCGTCGAGGAGGCGATCGACCTCGTCGTCATGCACGCGCCCGCGGTTGGCGCCGGCGGGTGGCACGGACGACGAGTGGAGAAAGACGCGCAGCACGTTCGGCTCGGTGATCTCCGGCATCTGGAGCGTCGCGAGCTCGAAGTCTCCGGCGCCGAGGCGACCGATGAGCGTTCCGAGCTCGAGCGGCACGACCTCGACGTCGGCGCCGACCTCGGCGAGCTCCTGCGCGAGGAACCGCGCGATCGTGCCGCGCAGGCGATCGGTCGACGTGAGGAGCGTGACGCGGAGCCGGCCGGGATGAGCCTCGGCGAGCGACGCGGCCGCGGCCTTGCGATCCGACGGCCACGCGGGCGCCGCGGTGTACGCCCAGTGATCGGGAGGGAGGAGGGTGTCGGCCGGCTGTGCGCGCCCTGCGAGCAGCGTGCGAGCCACACGCTCGCGGTCGATGGCCGTCGCAAGCGCGCGACGCACGCGCACGTCCGCGAGAGGCCCGCGATCGGTCCGCGCGAGCAGGTACGTGACGTTGGCGCCGCGCCGCGCGTTGACCCGGACGCCCGGCGCGTTCTCGAGCGCCGGAAGCAACGTCGGTGAGAAGCCGTTCACGACGAGGTCGGCGCGGCCGGCGTGCATCCGGAGGGCTCGCGCGTTCTCGTCGTGCACGGTACGGAGCGTCACGCTCTGCATCGCCGGAGGCGACATCGCTCCGCCGGTCGCGGGGGCGAGCTCGATTTCACCCGGTTCTCGACGGCGCACCACGTACGGGCCCAGGCCGTCGAGTGAGCCGTCAGGTCGGGGAGGCGAGAACGCCTCGTCCGCACGGAGGATGGGGACCTCGAGGTCGGTGAGCAGGGTCGCGTGCGCGCGCTTGAGGTGAACGAGCACCGTGAGATCGCCTTCGACATCCACGTCGCCGATGGTCTCGACGACGCGTGCGTGTCGCGAGCCTACCTGCGGAGCCTGGAATGCCGCGATGGTCACCTTGACGTCGCGCGCCGTGAACGACGCGCCCGAGTGGAAGCGAATCCCCTCGCGCAGCTCGACGCGGAGCGCGAGCGGGCTCACCCACGTCCACGAGCGCGCGAGATAAGGACGCGGTTCGAGCGTGTCTGGATCGAGCCGTACGAGGCCCGCGTGGAGCAGCCGCGTTGCCCGCAGCGCGACCGGGTCGGTCGCGTGGCGTGGGTCGAGCGTCTCCGCGTCGGTCGGGACCAGCATCTCGAGGGGCCGTACGCTGCCGCCCTGCTGCGAGGTCTCGCGCCCGCGCGAGCAACCTCCGAGGCCGCTGACGCCGACCAGGAGGGCGAAAAGGCCGAGGAAGGCCGCGCGCGTACCCGGGGCTTTCGCGGCACGCGCGGCCGTCGTAGAAAGACCGCCATGCGCGCGCGCTCCGCTTCCTCCTTGCTGTTCGCGACCTCGCTCGCGTCCACGTTGCTCCTCGAAGGCGGCGCGCGCTCCGAGCCGAGCGCGGCATCGGCCACCGCCGCTCCCTCCGCCGCTCCCGCCCCGACCGCCGCTCGTTCGCCCGAGCTCGAGTCCGCCGTCCGCTCGCTCGTGAACCACCGGGAGCTCGTCGGCGCGCAGATCGGCGTGGTCCTCGTCGACTGCGAGACGGGTAACGTCCTCGCGCAGTTCGGCGAGCACGTCGTCGTCAATCCCGCCTCGAATGCGAAGCTCTACACCGCAGCGGCGGCTCTCGCGATTCTGCACGGGTCCCACAGGTACCAGACGACCTTGAGCGGCACGATCAAAAGCGGCGCTGCCAGCGGCCTCGTGCTCCGAGGGCACGGCGATCCGTCGCTCCGCACCCAGGATCTGTGGGCGATGGTGCAGGAGCTGAAGGCGCACGGAGCACGCCGTGTCGAGGGCGACATCGTCGTGGATCAGCGCTTCTTCGACGAGCAGACGACGCCGCCGGCGTTCGAGCAGCAGCCGAACGAGTGGGCTGCCTTCCGTGCGCCGGTCAGCGCCGTGGCGGTCAACGAGAACGCGATCACGATGACCGTGCGCGCGGGCGCGCCGGGTTCGAACGCCAGCGTGAGCTTCGAGCCGCCGGGCTTCGTCGACGTCGAGGGGACGGTCAAGACGTCCGACTCGGGGGCCGACACCGTCGGCCTCGAGCTCGCGAAGACAGGGGAGGGGGGCCATCGCCTGTCGGCGAAGGTCTCCGGAGCCGTCGCGGCAGACTCGCACCTCGTTCGCTACACGAAGCGCGTCGAGGACCCGCAGTTGCTCGCCGGGTATGCGCTCAAGTCGATCCTCGAAGAGAGCGGGATCAAGGTCTCCGGCGATGTGAAGCTCGTCGCGAGCGGCAAGGACGCGAAGGAGAGCAAGAGCAACGTGCTCGCGCGTCACGAGTCCGAGCCGCTCTCGACGCTCCTCTACGGACTCGGCAAGAACAGCGACAATTTCTACGCGGAGATGATCTTCAAGTCGATCTCCGCAGAGGTGAAGCCGCGCCCGGCGAAGAGCCAGGAGTCTGCAGAGATCGTCACGAAGTGGGTCGAGAAGAACGACCTCGGCGACACGGGCCTCGTCGTGAAGAACGGCTCCGGGCTCTTCGACGCGAACCGCACGACGGCACACAGCATGTCGAAGCTTCTTCGCTTCGTCTGGCAGGACCCGGGGCTGCGCGGCGAGTTCGTCTCGCAGCTCGCGATTGGCGGCGTCGACGGGACGCTGCACAAGCGCTTCCGGGACCTGCGCAACCACCGCGCGGTCCGCGCGAAGACCGGCACCCTCGACGACGCCATCGCTCTCTCCGGCTACGTGCTCGCGCCTTCGGGAAAGAACACGATCGGCTTCGCCATCCTGTTCAACAAGGTCTCGGGGAAGGGCGGCGCTGCGCGCGCCGCCGCCGACAAGCTCGTGGAGAGGATCCACGAATCGCAGTGGAAGTGAGCGGCGGGCCGGCGCCGTGCTACGCGTCGGTCCGCGGCAGCGCGCGAGCTCGGCGCAGCGCCGCGGTTCCCAGCGCGGGCACGAGGCCGAGGGTCGCGAGCGTGGACGTCACGAGGCCTCCGATGACTGCGATCGCGAGCGGCCGCTGCAGCTCAGCGCCCGCGCCGATGCCGAAGGCAAGGGGCATGAGACCCGCGAGCGTGGCGACGGTCGTCATCACGACGGGACGGAATCGACGCACGCTCGCATGCACGACGGCATCGAGTGCTTCCAGGCCACGATCGCGGCCCTTTTCCGCCTCCTCGAGCAAGAGCACGCCGTTCTTCACCACGAGCCCGACGAGGAGCACGCACCCCATGAGCGACGAGGCATTGAGGGGCGTACCGGTCACGAGGAGCGCCGCGATCGCGCCGACGATCGCGACGGGCACCGAGGCCAAGACCACGACAGCAAGTCGAAAGCGGCGGAATTGTCCGGCGAGCACCGTGAGAACGAGGAGCAGCGCGATCGTGCCGACGCCGGCGATCTGACGGATCGTCGCCCGCTCGCTCTCGATCTGACCGCCGAGCACGATGCGGTAGCCCTCGGGCAGCTTCGCCCTCGCGACGACCTCGTCGACCTTCGTGGCGATCGCACCGAGGTCGGCACGCTCGTGGTCGGCGGTCATGTCGACGAGAGGCTGGAGGCCTTCGTGGAGCAGCGTCGATGGCGCGGAGCTGGCTACGATGTCGCTGACCGCAGCGAAGCTCGTCGTCCCGCCGCGCGCGACGAGCGGTAGATCGAGAACGCTCGCGGAGTGGAAGCGGATGGGATCGGGATAACGAAGCCGCACGCCGATCAGACGATCGAATCGCCGCACCTGTCCCACGCGCGTTCCGAGCAGCGCGGCGCCGAGCTGCGTCTGGACGTCGTCCGGCGTGACGCCGAGGCGCGCCGCATCGTCGCGACGGACCGTGAAGCGAAGCTCCGGCGCGTCACGCTCACGGCCGGCGTAGAAGTCGACGAGGCCGTCGATCTTGGCGAGCTCGGGAGCGAGGGTGGCCGCGAGCTCGTGGAGCTTGTCGTAGTCGGGCCCGAGCAACTTCACCTCGATCGGGCGCGGGTTCCCGGCGAGGTCGTTGAGGACATCCTGGAGAACCTGCACGAACTCGATACGGACCTCGGGGTACGCGCCGCCGATCCGGCCGCGGAGATCGGCGATCACCTCCTGGGACGAACGGTGACGCGCGGAGGAGGGCACGAGGCGCACCATGATGTCGCCGCGGCTGAGGAGCGTGGCCGTGGCGGGCCCGAGCTCGGCGCCGGTGCGTCGCGAGAACGTCGCGACCTCGGGGGTCTTCGCGAGCTCCTTTTCCAGGCCGCGCGCGCTCTCCTCGGTGGTGCGCAGGCCGGTGCCGGCGGGCAGGAAGTAGTCGAGGACGAACGCGCCCTCGTCCATCGTCGGCAGGAACCCGCGCCCCACGAACGGGACGAGCGCCGCGCCGGCGGCAACGACGAACACGACGGCGCCCGCGACGCGCCACGGATGGCGCCCGAGAGACGCAGCGGCGCGACCGTAGGAGGCCGCCACGCGACTCGACTCTGCGCGCCGTCCGCTCGACAGCGCGAAGCCGGCCGCGAGCGGGACCAGCACCAGCGCGACGACGAGGGACACCACCACCGCCGCCGTGACCGTGAAGGCCAGCGCGCGAAAGAAGTCACCGATGATCCCGTGGAGAAACGCGAGCGGCACGAACACCACGACAGTCGTGAGCGTGGTTCCGATCACGGCCGGCGCGAGCTCGGCGGCGCCCTTCACCGCAGCGTCCGCTGCGCTCGCGCCTTCGTCCCGCTGCAGCGCGATCGCCTCGATCATCACGATTGCGTCGTCGACGACGAGGCCGATCGCTACCGCCATTCCGCCGAGCGACATGAGATTGAGCGTCTGCCCGGCGACGCGCATTGCGACGAAGACGATCGCGAGCGTGATGGGCACCGTCACTCCCGCCATCAGACCGGCGCGAATATCTCGCAAGAACAGGGCGATCACGATCGCACAGAGCGCGATCCCGAGGAGGATCGCGTCGCGCACGCCAGCCATCGAGTCTGTCACGAGGCTCGCTTGATCGTAGACGGGCTCGATCACGACTCCGGGCGGCAGCGAAGGTCGGAGCGCGTTGGCAGCCTCGATCGCGCGCGCGACGACATCCGGTGTACTCGCGCCGGGCAAGCGCGCGATGCTGATCCCGACGGTGGGTCCGCGTGGACCACCGATTCGTACCAGGCGATCCTCGGCGCCCTCCACGACCTCTGCGATCGCGTGGAGCGGAACGGCGCTACCGTGTGGCCCCATCGCGACGGGCATGTCGCGGATGTCCTCGAGCGTCTTCGGCTGTGCGTCGGCGAGCACGGTGACGAGCTGGCGATCGCGGTCGACACGCCCCACTGCGCCGAGGCCCATCCCCGTTCGAAGCTTGTCCGCGACGTCGGCAGCCGTGAGATGGAGGGCGGCGGCGAGGTCCGGATCGAGGATCACCTCCACCTCGCGCACGTCTCCGCCGAGGACCTCGATGCGCCCGATGCCGGGGACGTGCGAGAGGGCGGGGCGCACGACGAGATCCGCGGTCTCGCGGAGCTTACGCGGGTCGATCGCCCCGGAGACGTTGAACGTCAGGACCGGGAACGAGCCCGTCGTCACCTTCTCCGTCACGAGCTCGATGTCGGGCGGCAGACCGGCACGGGCCTCGGCGGCGCGTGACTCGACGAGCTGAAAGGCGCGCCACATGTCGGTGTCGGGCGCGAACTGCAGCGAGATTTCCGTGGCGCCGCGGATCGTCTTGCTCCGGATCCGCTGCACGCCGAGCACGGTGGAGAGGCTCTGCTCGAGCGGACGCGTGACGGTGGTGAGGAAGACGTCGGGCGGTGAGCCGCCGCTACGCGCCACCACGACCACCCGCGGGAACTCCACCTCGGGGTAGATGCCGCTCGGCATTTGAAGTGCAGCGAGGACTCCGAGCACGACGAGCAGCGCGGTCGCGAGCCAGACCACGCTCGCGTGACGGCGAAAGAACGCGAACAGGCTCGTCATGGCGCGCGCTTGATGGGCGTGTCGTCCTCGAGCGCGAGGACGTGGTCGATCGCGACGACGTCCTCGGGCCCGATGCCTGCGAGGATCTCGACGCGTTTGTCGTCGCGGTAGCCAATCTTCACGAGCTTGAGTGCCGCCTTGTCGCCGGCACACACGCACAGCTCGGCGCCATCGGAGCGCGCGCCGCGCAGCGCAGTCTCGGGGACCACCAAGGCGCCCTCGTGGCGGCCGGTGGTCACCACCACGCGCGCGAACGCCCCGACCGGAAGCTCGTTCGCTCCGGGCGAGGTGATGGCGATGCGAACGGTGCCGAGCCCAGTGGCGGCATCGATCGATCGCGGGCGCGCGCGGACCGTGCCGCTGATTGCGGCGCCTCCTTCGCCTGCGAGCGCGCCAGTCGCGACCTGGCCCTCCGCGAGGAGCATGAGCTCGCGCTGGGTCACGTCGGCGACGAGCTCGGCTCCGCCCGTCGCCGCGAGCTGAACGATCGGCGTCGCAGCGGTGCCGTCGACGAGCGCGCCCGCACCCCGGAAGACCTTGATGACGAGACCGCCGAGACCTGAACGCACCTGGACGCGCCCCAGCGTCCGTCGACCGAGATCGCTTGCGGCAGCAGCACCCGCCACGGCCTCGCGCGCGGCGGCGGCCTTCGCCGTGGCGTCATCGAGCTCCTGTCGTGCGGCAATACCGCGCGCGACGAGCGCCTTCGTGCGTTCGAGGGTGGCGGTGGCGTTCACGTCGGCGGCGCGAGCTTGCGCGAGCTGTGCGTCGGTCTGCCGTGCGGCGTCGCGCGTCGGCGCGTCCTCCATGACGGCGATGATGTCACCCGGGCCGACGCGATCACCTTCCTTGACCGCGACCGACATCACGCGCCCCGCGACCTGCGATGCAACCGAGAGGTTGCCCCCCGGGGGAGGCTCGACGCGCCCGCGGAGAGACACGGTCTCCTCGATGGTCTCCTTCGCTGGCTTCGCGCAGTGGACCGTGACGGCGCGCGCGTCGGTCTTGTCGGCCTCGGTCGCGTTGTGGCCTTTGCAGGAGAGAAGCCCGGCAACGACGAGGGCCATCGCGAATACCGGCGGCGTGAATACGGCCGACGAGGTCATGGCGTCCCCAGGAGGTGCTCGATGTCGATCCACGCTTGTGCTCGGGTCGCGACGGCATCGGCGAGGGTGATTCGTGTGTCGAGCCGTGTGCGCGAGGCATCGAGCACGGCAACGAGCTGCGCGCGGCCGAGCGCATACGACTCCTCGATGGCGCGTGCCGCGGCCTCGGCCGCGACGAGCACGCCGGTGCGGAGCGTCTTCGCGCGCGCATCGGCCGCAACGAACGTGTGATAGGCGCTCGCGAGCCCGGCCCGGCCGCGTGCCACCTCCACTGCCGCGCGCGAGCGAGCGGTGGCGGCAAAGGCGCGCTCGCGATCGATCTGCGCCCCGCGCATGGAGAGGAGGGGGACATCGATGGCTATGGTCGCGCGGTAGTTGTTCGCCGGCTGCGTGGGATCGCCGATATCGGTACCGAGCTCGAGAACGGGCGTTGGCCTCGCGAGGGCCTTCTCGCGATCGACGCGCGCGTCCGCTGCACGGGCGTCGCTGGTCTCACGACGAACCAGGGGATTGACGTCGATCCTGGTCGCCAGCGAGGCGAGCGCCGGAGCGTCCGCGGGCACCACGTACTCTCCGTCTGCACGCACGGCGTCGGTGGTACCGAGGTAGAAACCGAGCTGGCTCGCGGCCGCCTCGACGAGCTCGTCGGCCTCGCGCGCATCGGCCTCCGCGCGAAGCCGCTCGGCGCGCGTGCGTAGGCCGTCGACGTCGGGCGCTGCGCCGAGCTCGACGCGAGCGGCAACGGCATCGTCGATGCGTGTGGCGATGAGCGCTCCCTCCCTCCGCGCGACCGCGCGCTCCTGGGCGAGCCACAGCTGGACGTACGCTCGTGCGGCGCCTGCGCGCACGTCGTTCCAGGTGATCTCGCTCTCGACGCGGACGGTGTCGAGCTCGGCGCGGCTCGCGGCGATGGTGGCGCCGCGCTGTCCGAGCACGGGGAGAGCGAGCGAGGCGCCGAGCGACAGGCGCGCGCCTTGCGTCGACGTGCCCGCGATGACGACCGGGTTCGGAAGCACACCGGCCACGCCGAGGTCGGCGCGCGCGATGCCTTGCCGGTCGCGCGATACGCGAAGCTCTGGAGCGCCGGCACGAGCGCGCCTCAGCGTCTCGACCCCGGTGAGGCGAAGATCGGGACTCGCAGCCACGACGGGAGCATTCTGGGCGCGAGCGAGCGAAGGCATCGTCAGGCTCGATGCCGCGCAAGCGGCGATCGGGACGGCGACGGCGAACATGCGCGCGAGCTTCACGCCGGCATCTTACGCGTGTCGAACGGGGACCGTGAAAGAGCCGCAACGTGAGCGACTTTCCCGTGCCAGGAGCGTCTTCGGCGACTCCCGACGCGTTCGGCGCGCAGGATCGCAGCCGCTGACGCGCTCGATTCCGCCACCGCCGCCTCGTTTGCAGCGCATCGACGACAACTCCGTGAACAAGGGCTGCCTGAGCACCGCTCCCACCTCCTCCGCCGACTCGGGCGCGGCGCCGCAGAGCCCGAGCCTCAGCCGCGCGCTCAGAACACCGCGTGCGACGTCGTCGAGGTCGTCATGTCCTCGCCGATCCCATGAAACTCCACCCGCCGCGCGGCCACGTCGAGGATCGCGAAACCTGGCTCGTCCTCGCGCGCGAGCGTCCCGGCGTTCACCACGACGAGCGCGGGCTGTCCGGCGCCGCGCTCGAAGCGACGCACCATCGGTCGATGCGTGTGGCCGCAGACCATCACCCGGATCGTCGCGTCGAAGAGTACCTTCAGCAGATCCTCGTTCGACGAGATCGCGTAGCCGGTGTCGTCGGCGTTCAGCTGAATCATGTCGTTGTCGCCCACGCCATGGCACAGCAAGAGCTTGCCGTCCGGCACGTCGAGGCTGACGGTCTTCGGGAGCGTCTTCAGTATCTCGATCGTCAGTGGTGTCAGCGAGGTCATGCGATGCGCGTTCGGGAGCGTCCGCATGTCGTCGGAACGGATCCAGCGATCGTGATTCCCGCGTACGGTGATCACGTTGTGCAGAGCGAGCGTACTGCACACGCGGTCGACGTCGCCGTGCCCGTCGACAAGATCGCCGCAGCACAGGATCCCGTCCACCTTCGCGGCCGTCAGGGCGGCGATGGCGACGTGCAGCCGCTCGTCCTCCGCGTGAACGTCACCGATGAGCCCGAAACGCATGACCCTCGGAATCGTGCCTGATCGCCCGCGACTTGGGCAAGGTCGTTTGACTCCGTCGTGTGACTCGGCCGCCAGGTTTGGTACTGTCGGCGGACGATGGACCAAAAGCGCAAGCTGAAGGGCATGCTCGCCCGCATCTTCTCCGACGCTACCGCCGAAGCGGCCGAGCGCGCCGAGCTCGAGTCGTTCCTCTCGTCGGGCGTCCTCACGAAGGAGGAGGTCAAGGAGGTCGTCGCGGACTTCGTACAGACGACGTGGAAGATCACGATGGCCGACGGCGTCATCTCCGACGTCGAGCGTACGCGCCTCAACGAGATCGTCCTCGTGCTCGGCCTCGAGCGCAGCGAGCTTCCGGAGGCCTGGGTCCTCGCGCTCCGCGGCTCGGTCGCTCCGGCGCCCTGAGCCCGTCAGAGCGAAAGCAGCGAGAGCCGCCCGTCGCGTGCGAAGACGCCGACCGCGCGTCCCAGGACCCGTTCGCGATCGACGCGTACGGGAGCGAGGTCCGGGCCGCCGCCTGACGACGAGTCGAAGCACGCCGCCGACGCCGACGTGCTCGGTTCGGTCCTGCTGAAGCTGACCACGACGTCTCGCCGCGCCGGCGCGGAGTAGCGAACGAGGCGCGGTGGTGGTCCGCAAGGGATGCGCGTGCGGTGAACGCCACCGCCGCGGCGGAGCCGAGCTGCAGAACGGTGCGGAAGAACGCGCGTCGCTTGGAGGCCATCACACCGCCAATCGCCGTCGACCCGCCCTCATTCCCGCGTGTGGTAGGCTCCGCCCGTGGCAGACATCGAGTGGGCTCTCCTCCGTTCCTTTGCTGATCGCTCGCAGGCGGAGCTCCTCGGCGAGTTCCTCGCCAACTCGGGCATTCAGGCGAGCGTCGAAGGCGCCTTCGCTGCCGGCGTCCTTCCGGGCGTCGAAGGCGTCCGCGTGATGGTGCCTCGCGATCGGCTCGACGAGTCCCGCGAAGCCGCCGAGGCCTTCGACGGCGGACGCGACGACTCCGCGACCCCCATCCCGGGCTCCTGACCACACGTGCTGGCCGAAGCGGGCCCGCCGGCGCCGCCTCTCCGCATACGCTAGGTCGTGTGCAACGCACACGGTCGCTCAGTCGCGCATGTGCTTGCGAATCTTGCCGAGCGCCTGTTCTTGCAGCTGGCGAATGCGCTCGCGCGAGAGGTTGTACTTGTCGCCGATCTCCTTCAGCGTGAGCTCGTCTTCGTCGTCCAGGCCGAAGCGCCAGCGAATGATGCGCGACTCGATCGGCGTGAGATGCCCGAGCAGCCGCCGCACTTCCTCGCCCCACTTCGCGGACACGAGCGTCTCGTAGGGCGACTGCATGTTGTCGTCCTGCAGGAAATCGATGAACTTACGGCCGTCCTCGTCGCCGACGGGGCGATCGAGCGAAAAGGGCGTCTCTGCCCACGAGCCCTTCACCTTGTCGAGCTTCTCCTGCGGGATGCCCGTTTCCTTCTCGAGCTCGTCGAGCGTCGGATCGCGACCGGTGCGTGCGATCACGGCCTGCGTCGCGCGCTGCACACGGTTGTGCGTGTCGAGCATGTGGACGGGGATGCGCACCGCACGCCCCTTGTCGGCGAGCGCGCGGCTGATCGCGTGGCGAATCCACCACGACGCGTACGTCGAGAAGCGGTAGCCGCGTGCGTGATCGAAGCGCTCGACGGCCTTCATCAGGCCGATGTTGCCTTCCTGAATCAGATCGATGAGCGGGAGGCGACCGCGGTTGTAGCGGCGCGCGATCGACACGACGAGGCGCAGGTTCGCTTTCACGAACTTGTTCTTCACGCGCTTCGCCGTGCGGTTCATCTCCCCGATGCGATCGAGGTACTTCGTGTAGCCGGGCGTCTTTGCGAGGGACGCGTCGGCGAGGAGCGGCGCCGTGGGCGCCTGAACCGCGATGCCTTCCTCCTCGAGGTCCTCGGCGGTGATCGCCTCACCGAGCTTGCGGACAACGGCCTCGGCGTTCGCGATCCAGAGGCGATCGGAGTCCGCGAGGCGAATCGCGCGCGCGAGGCTCTCGCAGAGCGCGCGGTACTTCTTCTCCTGATCCTTGGTGAGCTTGTTGCGCTGCTTTTTGTAGAGCTTGCAGTGCTTGCGGAGCTCGGGGAGCTGCGGGAGGTCGATGGTCTCTTCCTCTTTCGGTAGATCCTTCTCGAGCGCGTCGAGCGCGTACTCCGCGGCGGGGAGGTAGCTGAGGATCGCGCACCACTGCTCTACCTCGGCGCTCTCGACGTCGACGGCGGTGCCGAGCTCCTCTTCCTGACCCATCACCGGGTGCGTTGCCATCTCGCGGAAGTAGCGCGCGAGCATGGTGTCGCCGCCGCCCTCTTCGCTGGCGACCTTCTTCTTCACCGGAGCGGCGGTCTCGTCGCTCTCCTCGACCTCGGCGGCAGCGTCCTCGAACTCGAACTCCTCTTCGAGGACGACGAGCTCGCCCTCGGCGACGGTGCTTGCCGGCGCGGCCTCCTCCTCCTCGTTCTCCTCGGTGTCGGGCGCGCGCGCGACCTCTTCGTCCGCGGGCTTCGCGGCGCGTGCGGCGCGTGCGCGCGACTGGCTGCCCTCGGCGGCAGGGCGCGTCTCATGGGCTGCCAGCGCGGCGCTGCTCTTCTTGCTCATGAGAGCCTCACTCTTGTCGGTTTTCGTGGACGTGCGGCGGGCCATGATCGGAGGCGCTCTTCAGACGGGCGCGGTGCGAGAGGAATGCGGAAGGGAAGGGAGGAGGCGGTTTGACAACGCGGGATTTCGGCGTCAAACCGTGGGGGGCAGGCGGTGCTCGAGTCTTGTGGGGCGGCTTCGGTCGAACCAAGTAACGCGACCCACGTGACCCGCGTGAGGTGAGGCGGACGACCAGAGTACCGAGTTCCGCGCGCCCGCGTGTGTCTGAAAAACTTTGCAATTTGCGTTCCGGCTGGAACCAGATGTACGCACCTCTGCGTGAGGACCCCATCCTTGTACGGGCGTACGGGGCGCGCGGTTCTGGCGCGTCCTTCAGTTGGGTTCGCCATCGTTGCTGGCTCTGTGATGCACGCTTCCGGCCATGCGCTTCTGGCGGGCGCGGGCGGAGTGCTCGCGCGTTCGCTCGCCGGGGGCGCGGGCCCGATGGACGCTCGATCCATCCGGGTGCTTCAGGATCTCGGACGCGGCGACCCCATGCTCGGGCTCGCGATCGGAGGCCTGATCGCGGCGCTCGCCAAGCTGGTCGGCGGAGTGACGGCGGGGTGGGCCGAGGCGCGTATCGCGGGTGAGGTCGGCGCCGAGCTCCGGCTCGAAGTCCTCGACGGCATTCACGGCTCGACCTCCTTGCGGGCGCCACGACAGCGCGATCATGGTGACGCACACCCAGGCCGCGCTCCCGAAGGTCGCCCAGGCCGTGTGACTCACACGGCACGCGCTCCCGAAGGTCGCCCAGGTGCGACGATCACGAAGCTCGCGTCGCTCACCACCCATGTGAGCGATGTCGAGAAGGGAGTTGCCCTAGGCGTGTTCGCCGAGCTTCGTGCCGTGCTCCAGCTCGCGCCGCTCGTCGTGCTCCTCGTCGTCCTCGCGCCCAGGCTCGCCGGAAGCGCAGCGCTCGCGCTCGGCGGGTTCACCCTCCTCATCCTCTATGCGCGCCGCGCGCTGAAGCAAAACCACGCCAACGCGGCTCGAGAGACCGAGGCCCTCCTCGAGGCCGCCGACGAGGCGGTGCGGCACGCTGACCTCTGGGCGACCTACGGAGCCGAAGGGCGCATCCGTGCGCACGTCGCCCGCCTCGGTCGAACGATTCTTACGACGTCGTCACGTTTGCGGGCGCGCTCCGCGCTCGTCTCGCACACGAGCGAGGTGCTCGGAGCGCTCGCGCTGGTGCTCACGCTCGCGCTGATGGGAGCCGGCGCGATCGGAGGCGTCGACCGCGGGGCGATCGTGCCGTTCGCGATTGCGTTCTTCATGGCGTACAAGCCGCTCCGCGACCTCGTCGACGGCAGGCTCGTGCGCGCTCGCGCCGAGGACGCTCTCGCTTCGATGCGCGAACGGTCGACCGAACCGCGTGCGCGCGGCGATGGTCGTGAGCCCGTCGCCGCGCGCACGTGGCCCCTCGGGACGCTCACCGTGAAGGGGCTTGTCGGGAGGCATGGCACGCACGAGCCGCTCTCCTTCGTCCTGCCTCCCGGGAAGGTTGCGGCCATCGTCGGCCCGACGGGGATCGGCAAGACGTCGCTCCTCCGCGCGCTGCTCGGTCTCGAGGCGCCACGCGAAGGCTCGGTGGCGTGGGGCGACGAGGATCTCTCGCTTCGCCTCGTCGGGCCGAAGGAGCGGCCGTTCGCCTGGGTCCCGCAGGATGCACCGGTGCTCGGCGACACGCTCGTCGCGAACGTCGTGCTCGGCGCGCGCGCGGAGCACGAGCAAGACGACGAAGCTCTCGCGGCGCGCGTTCTCGACGATCTCGGCGCGGAAGGTCTCGCCCGCTCCGTCGGCGATGCTGTGCTCGTCACCGAACGCCCCGTGTCGGGCGGCGAACGCCAATGGATCGCGGTCGGTCGCGCGCTCGCCACACGCTTGCCGGTCCTCCTGCTCGACGAGCCCACGAGCTCTCTCGACGGCGTCGCGCAGAAGCGGATGCTCGCGGCCATCGCGGGGCTGCGCGGCAAGCGCACCGTCGTCATCGTCACCCACCGTCCCGAGCCGCTGGCGATCGCGGACGTCGTCGTCCGGCTCTCGTCCGCGTCAAACGGAGAGGATGCGCAGTACGGGACCCGCCGTGACGACGACACCCTCGGTTCGAAGGAGCTCTCCATCGAGGACGTAGGCGCCGCCGCCCTCGAAGCGCAGCTCGAGCCGGCGCGCGAGCGTGTCGACGTTCCCGACGCCGAGTAGTGGCCGGCCGGCGAGGACCAGCGGGAGCTGCGGTCCGAGCTTCGCGGGGCCGAGCGGCGTCGCGACGACGTGGAACCGGTCGTGCTCCTCGGCGGCGCGGTAGAGCAGGCGCATGCCGATCCCGAGATCGCGCACGACGCTCGCGCAGACGAGGCTCGCCTTGTCTTCCGTCGCGCGGACGCCGTCGATCTCGAGGACGCACGGCACGGGCGTGAGCACACGCGTGGCAAGCGAGCCGCGTGAGAACGAGCTGGCGAAGATGCGCGCGACGATGCTCGCGGCGCCGCGATACCCGCGTGCGCCTTCCTCCTCGTAGACCTCGAAGAATCGCGACACGAGGCCCGCGCCGAAGATGAAGCCGACGCGCTCGGCGTTGTCGTCCTTCGCGCGCAGCGTGGGACGAAGAGTTCCATGCGCTCGCCCGCGCGAGACGGCGTCGAGGAGGCGCGCGGCGTACGTCGCCGCCTCCCGCTCGCCACGCGAGAAGATGCCGCCGCCACGAAAGCCCCAGTTCCGCGCGACCGTGCTGACGGTGCCGCCGGGAGCAAGCGCGATGGGCGGCAGCGCATCCTCGCTCCTGCCGGCGGCGGCGAACGCGCGTGCGAGCGCGGTGATCCCCGCCATGTACGAGCCGTCGCCGCCGGCGAGCACGACGGCGTCGGGCACCTCGCGCGCGAGACCTTCAGCCGCGGCGTCGAGCTCGGCCATCGAGTGCGTCTCGATCACGCGGACGCCAGGCCGCCGCTCGCGCAGCACGTCGAGCAGCGCGTGTACGCCCGCGACGGCCTCCAGCCTTCGTGCGCGTCGGTTCACGACGACGACGACGCCGCGCGTCCGCGCTGCCGTGCTGGCTTCCATGCTCCTCGCTGCAGCTACCACGCCGACATTCCCTGCGGTCGGAAAACGAGCTACCTCAAGAGGCATGAGGCATCGGTGCTCGTTCGGCTTGCTGGTCCTCGTCACCTCGGTGGCATCGCTTTCATGCGCGAATTCCGCCTATCGCGCGGCCGAGAGCGGGGACTCGGTGCGGCTCCGAGCCGAGATCGTGGGCAAGCACGATCGCGGAAAGCTGTCGAACGCGGAGGCGGCGTGCCTCGCGAAGGCGGTCGCGACGCGCGAGCTGGTGACCGCGAAGGACGACGCGGCGGCCACGTCGCGAGTGCGCGAATCGCGCGCGTGCGCCGCCGAGCTCGACGACGCGCTCGAGGAGCGCTCGAAGAAGCACGACGGCGCCGGCGCCGAAGCCGCGCTCGCACGCCTCGAGGACGGCCGACTCGAGGACGGCGCCGCCCGCGATTTCCTCTCCGACGCCGACGACCGCTGGCGTGCCGTCGGCACCCGCACGCTTCATCGTGACGACGACCGGAAGCGCCGCCAGGCGGCGATCCTCGATCCGAGCCCGCGCGTGCGCAGGAGCGCGATCCGCGCCGCCGGGCAGGCGAGGGACGTTGCCGATCTCGACATTCTCTTCGAGACGGCACGCGTCGATCCGGAGCTCCTGCTCCGCAACGAAGCGCTCCGCGCGATGAGTCAGATCCTCCGCTCCGACGCCGCTAAGCCTCGCGCGGCCGAGCACGTGAATCGGCTGCGCGATCTCTGGAATGGCGGTGACGACGCGGTCCGCGAGGACGTCGCCATCGCCTGGGCGCTCTCGCCCGTGTTCGAGAACGGCGGTCGCGAGGCGCTGCGCGTCGAGCTCGCCTCCGGCAAGGGCCCTGGCGCGCTCGCGGCGGCCGGCGTCGTCATGCGCTCGATGTCGAAGGACGCGGAGCTCGTTGGGGCGGCGAGCGCACTCCTCTCCCGAACGATCGCCGAGGGCTCTCGTCGCGATCGGCTCCACGCGCTGGCGATCGCTCGCCCCGCGGGGGCGGAGCTCGAGGCGATCCGCAAGGCCGCCAAGGACGACGACCTCGAGGTGCGGGTCTCCGCGCTCGCGAGCCTCCTCGAGTCGAAGCCGGACCACGACGCCGCGCTCAAGGATCTCGAGGCGCTCGCGGGGCAGGGGGTCACGACGAAGGCGGGGCCGCCGGCCGAGGACGGGCGGGTCCGGGAGGCCGCAGCGCGGGCCCGGCTGGCGCTCGCCCACGCAGGCGATCTCCGGATCCAGGCCTGGATCGAGCAAGACCTCACGGCCGCGGAGCCGAACCGCCGTCTCGGGGCTGCTTCGGCCCTCGCGGCGCTCGGCAGGCCCGCCCGGGCGGTCATGCTCCTGGCCGACCCGGACGCGAGCGTCCGGACCCGCGCCGCATGCACGATGCTCGTCGCCAGCCGGCGTTGACACGGCGTATTCGAGGCCTGTAGGACTCACCTCGATGCGTACCAAGCTTCTCACTTCCTTTGCTCCGATGCTTCTCACGGGCGCCCTCGCCCTCGGCAACGTCGGTTGCGTGAAGAAGATGATCCTCAACAGTACGATCGCGTCGACGCGGATCGGCTCGGGCGCGGCCGATACGATCGGCGACTACGAGCTCGCGCGCGGCGCGGCGTCGGCCGGCATGCTGCAGTTCGAGGGCATGCACCGCCTCGCGCCGGACAACGAGGACGCGCTCTTCATGCTGATGAAGGGCTGGGCCGGCTACGGCTACGCGTTCGCCATGGACGACTACGACGCCGCCGTCCTCGCCGAGGACGATGCCGCTGCCGAGTACCATCAGAAGCGCGCGAAGCTCGCCCTCGATCGGAGCATCGCCTACGGGCTCGAGCTGATCGGCAAGAAGGTCGACGGCTTCGAGGCCGCATCGAGCAAGGACTCCGACACGATGCACGCGTGGCTGAAGAAGAGCTTCACCGAGAAGGAGGACGGCGAGAACATCTTCTGGCTCGGCTCGGCCTGGCTCGCGCGCGTGAACATCCTGAAGGACCACCGCGAGTACGTCGCGAAGCTGTTTGTCGGCGTAGCCCTGCTCGAGCGGAGCCGGGAGCTCAATCCCGAGTACATGTCGTGGGGCGCGACCTCCACGCTCGGCGCGTACCACGCACGCACGGGCATGGCCGAGCTCGACGAAGCGAAGAAGCTCCTCGACCTCGCGCTCGAGAAGACCCAGCGGAAGGCGCTGGGCATCCAGCTGAATTACGCGAAGTACGCCTGCTCGAAGGGCGATCGCTCGCTCTACGAGAAGATGCTGAACGAGATCGTCACCGTCGAGGACCCTGAGCCCAACCTCCGCCTGCAGAACACGATCGCGAAGCGCCGCGCCGCCCGCGCCCTCACGAAGCCGGCGATGGAGGATTGCGGCTTCAAGGGCCCCTCGACGCCCGCCGCCAAGCCCAGCTCCGTGCCCGCGCCGGCACCCGCCGCGCCGAAGCCCTGAGGGGTGTTGCGGAACGCGTCGCTCGTAACGGCGCGTTTTGTCGTCCATTTGAATCGAATGGGCATTCCAACGTCGAATCGTACGGTTCGCTTTGCGTCGCCCCAGTCGACGCCTACCCTTAGTCCGCAGTTGCCAGGAGGTTTCGGTTCATGATCCGTAAGGTCGCAATCACGGGGCTCGTCGCCATCGCTTCGCTCGTCTCTCCTGCCGCGACCAGGCCGGCCGCCGCCGAAGGGGAATCTACCGCGTACCAGATCAAGCTCGGCACCCTCGCGCCGAAGCAGTCGAGCTGGGGCAAGGTCTTCGAGTCCTGGAAGCGGACGGTCAAGAAGGACACCGAAGGCAAGTGCGAGATCGACTGGTCCTACGGCAAGGACGAGGGGTCCATGATCACGGACATGAAGTCCGGGACCCTCCACGGCGGAGCGCTCACCGCGACCGGCCTCTCGAAGATCTACGGCGGCGTGGTGGCTCTGCAGATGCCCGGCCTGGTGCAGACCTGGGCGCAGCTCGACAACGTTCGCAACGCGACGAAGGGAACCTTCGACAAGGCGTTCGACGACGCGGGTTACAAGATCCTCGGCTGGGGTGACGTCGGCATCGGCCACGTCATGTTCCGCAAGGGCGAGGGCAAGCCGGACATCCGGACGCCCGAGCAGCTCAAGCAGTACCACCCGTTCTACATCGACGGCGACGACATGGGCTCGATCTTCCTGAGCACCGTCGGCCACTCGTCGGCGAAGAAGCTGACCGTCCCGAACATCCTCCTGAACATCCAGGGGCGCAGCGCGGACTCCGTCGATGTCATCACGACGCCTGCGATCGCCGCGGAGCAGCTCCAGTGGTCGGCGCACGTCACGCATGTCGTCGACATGCCGGTCGGCTTCGGCATCGGCGGCCTCGTCATGGCCAACGCGGCCTACAGGGCGATTCCGGAGGCCTGCAGGGGGAAGTTCGCCGAGAGTGGCAGGGCTGCGAGCGAGGTGCTCACCCAGACCATCCGCGGCGTGGACTCCGAGGCGTGGGAAGGGCTCAAGAAGACGAAGACGGTCGTGACCCTCACCGCCGCCGAGACGACAACCTGGCAGGCGAAGTTCGCCGAGGTCCGGAACCGGATGAAGTCCGAGAACAAGATCGATGGTACCGCCTGGACAGCGGTTACGAACGCCGCGAAGTGATCCGCTGACGGGTCGGCGCACGACTCCCGCGCGCCGTCTCCCGTGACTGGCCGGTCCCCGCGCACGCCCCCATCGGGCGCCCGCGGGGACATCGCGTTTGTGCCTGCGAGAACGCACGACTGAGGTACCCTCGGCGCCGATGAGCGAAGAGGAAAAGGACCCGGCGAAGGAGCCCACCCCGCCCGGCGACAAGCCTGCAAAAGAGGACGCCGCCGCGCCGGACGCCTCCTCCAAGCTCCCGTCGTCGCCATGGCCGAGCGCGCGCAAATCCGAGGCGCCCAAGGAGGCGGCCTCGGCGCCCGCGGCTGGCGTTGCGGCGATCTCGGGCAAGGCGGCATGGGGAGCGCCCATCGACCGTCTCGACCGCGCCTGGACGAAGCTCGACGCGCGGCTCTGCGCTGCAGTGCTCATCGCCGACGCGGTTACGCTCGTCGCGTGGGTGTCGCTGAAGGCGCTCGCGCAGACCGGCAACAGCGGCTCCGGCCGCGTCTTCCGCATGCTCGCCAGCGCGCTCGTCTTCGGCCTCGTCACGCACCTGCTCACGCGCAAGCGAACCGAGCGCCACGAGGCGATCACCGCCGGCGGCGTCGCGCTCGGCTTCCTCGTCGGCAGCCGGATGGGCGAGTTCGGGGTCGATTACTTCGGCAACCTCCTCGGATGGTTGCAGAATGCATCCTTCTTGGTCTTCTTCGGCGGCGCGAGTGACATCGCCAAGCGCCTCACCCTCTGGCTGGCGCTCCTCGGCGCTTCGGTCGCGACCGGGCAGGGCAAGCACATCAACGTCGACGTGGTGATGCGCTTCCTCACTCCGCGGGCGCGCGTCCCCGTGGCCGTCCTCGGCTGGCTCGTCGCGGCCGCCGTGTGCTTCGTCGCCGTCTGGGGCTTCTTCGATCACGTCGCCGTCGTCGACTACGGAGCGAAGCTGACCGTTTCGTGCCCCGGTGAGGCGGAAAAGACGTGTCCCGCCCCGCCCAGCTCGAAGATCGACACGGTCGTGAAGGGAACCTCGCGCGATTTCTTCCTCGCGGGCCGCCAGGTCTCGATGGACCTGAAGGCGCTCCCGAAGGTGCTTGGAGGCACGCCGTACGGCAAATGGCTCACCCCCAAAGCGTGGAACGAATGGGTCCACGAGGGCGGATGGGAGGGTCATTTCTCCGCCGAGCAGGTCAAGGGGATGGACATGGACGACGCGCCGGACACGTTCCGCACGCCGGCGGTGACGGCGATCCCGGGCTCCAACGATCGCGTCTACCAGCTGCTCGTGCGCGAGTGCAATTTCGTCTTCGCGTTCGGGCTCCTGGTGATGTCGATTCGCTTCGTGCTCCGGTCGCTTCTCGCGGTCGCCGGATGGGTGAAGGTGGACCCAGGAGCGGCGCACGGCGACGAGGAGCTGGCGCATGCGCATGACTCCGGCGCCGAGGCGATGGCGGTCGAAGCTGCGCAGCAAGAGTCGACGCGATGAGCACCCCCCTCGCCAGCGATTCTCCCGACCCGCGGACCGCCCGGATCACGTTCGGGTTCATCGGCGTCACCGTCGCCGTGCTGACGGCCCTCGGCGGCGTCCTCGTCGGTCTCGTCGCGCTCCTCGCGCTGCTTGGCACGCCGCTCTTCGCCGTCATGGGCGGAGCGACCGAGCTCGCCTGGCTGATGGACCCGGACTCGACGCAGCAATTTCTTCGCCGCCTCGCGCCGGAGGTCTTCGGCTCGAGGTTCGCGGGCTCTCCCATCCTGACGACGATTCCGCTCTTCACGTTCGTCGGCTACACGATGGCCGAGTCGAAGACGCCCGAGCGCCTCGTGCGCGCCGCGACGTCGTGGGTCGGCTGGCTTCCCGGCGGCCTCGCGATCGTGTGCGTGCTCGCGAGCGCGGTCTTCACGCTCTTCACCGGCGGCAGCGGTGTCACGATCATCGCCGTCGGCGGTCTCCTCCTGCCGGCGCTCCGGCAGAGGGGCTACTCGGAGAAGTTCGCGCTCGGGCTCGTGACCACCGGCGGGTCACTCGGCCTCCTCTTGCCGTACGCGCTCCCGCTCCTCGTCTACGCCATGGTGACCGGGCTCGATTTCCAGCTCGTCAACAAGGCGGTCCTCGCGCCGGGCGGGCTCGTGCTCGCCCTCTTCGTCGCCTACTCCGCGTACATCGGCGTGAAGGAGAAGATCCCGCGCACGCCTTTCGACCTGAAAGAAGCGCTCTCGGCGACGTGGGCCTTCAAGTGGGAGCTCGGCGTCTTCGTGCTGCTCGTCGTCGGCATCAAGACGACGATGACGGACATCGACGAGGCCGCCGGTCTCGTCGCGCTCTACACGCTCGGAATCGAAGTCTTGATCTACAAGGACCTCACGATCAAGCGGGACCTCGTCCGGATCGCGAAGGGGTCGATGGCCCTCGCCGGCGCCGTCATCCTGATCCTCGCGATGGCGAACTCGCTCACGTACTGGGTCGTCGACAAGAAGATCCCGTTGCGCCTCATCGAGGCCATGCTTCACCTCGGTCTCGACAAGACCTGGCAGTTCCTGATCGTGATGAACGTCTTTTTGCTCGTGCTCGGCATGATCATGGACGGCTTCAGCGCGATCCTCGTCGCCATCCCGCTCATCCTCCCGTTCGCGGCACACTTCGGGCTCGGGCCGTTCCACGTCGCGATCATGTTCGTGCTGAACCTCGAGCTCGCGTTCTCGTGCCCGCCGCTCGGCCTCAACCTGTTCATCGCGAGCTTCCGGTTCAACCGGCCCGTCGTCAGCCTCTACAAGCTGGCGATGCCCTTCGTGGGGCTACTCGCGCTGGCGCTCCTGATCATCACGTACGTCCCTCACATCTCGGACGTGCTCGTCACGGACGACATCCAGGAGTGGCGTCACAAGGCCGAAAAAGAGGACCGAACGCCGCGCGAGGCGTGGAAGCTCGAGTGCGTGCAGCACGACAACTCGAATCCGCTGCCATGCTCCGAGGCGGACAAGAAGAAGTATCCGAACGGCCGCATGCCCGAGAAGGCCGTCGTCGCAGCGCCCGACGCAGGCACGGCGATGTCCGAAGAGGACGCGCTCGACGCGCTCCTCGCCGGCAAGGGCAAGATGGACGCGGGCGCGGCTCCGCCCAAGCCCGCGGGCGAGCTCACCGACGACGAGATGGATGCGCTCCTCGCGGGCAAGGGCAAGAAGGACGCGGACGCGCCTCTCGCCCCGAGCCACAAGCCGCTCACGGGCCACGAGACCGACGAAGAGCTCGACCGCATCCTCCAGAGCAAGACCAGGGACGGCGGGTGAGTCCGCTCGGGCACGCGGTTGCGGGCGCGCTCGTGTCCGCGGCGCTCGTGGCGTTCGGCTGCGGAGTCGAGGAGTCGCGCCCGCCCGTCGTGCCTCCGATCACGGTGCGTCCCGCTGCGCGGCCCGAGCCCGTGCGCGAGCCGGTCGCGACACGCGAGGATGCCCCTGCGGCTGCGCCCGCGCCGAAGCCCGCTCTGCCCGCGCCGATGTTCGGCGCCACGGAGCCTTTGATGCCCGGTGACGCGCATGCATTCCGTCTCGCGGCTTCGTTTCGCTCGATGCGAGCGACCGGCAGTGGCGCGAAGATCCTCAAGCTGCTCTCCGTCGTGCCCGAGGTGATCGACGCGCGCGCGAAGACCGGCGTAGATCCGTTTGCGGACGGCGAGTGGCTGCTCGTCTACGGCTCGAGCGTCAGTATTCCCGGTGCGAACGCGAACGTCGTGAAGCACCTGCGCTCCGAAGCGGAGCTCACGCGTGCGAACGTCGACGCCGGCACGGGCGCTTCCGATGCGGGCCCGGGCGCCGTTCATGCCGAGATCTACGGGGTTCGCGACGTGCTGCTGAGACCGCAGGCTTCGGTGCTCGCGCTGGTGCCTCGGGACCGCGCAGCCGATCTCGGTGTCGCTCTCTCCAGGGCGATCGATCCCGGCACCAAGCCCGGCGAGCTCGTGCGCATCTCCCTCGCCGAGCCCGCGAAGGTCGTGCGATGGTTGCCCGCCGACGTCGTGCGCGCCACGGTGATCGTGAAGCCTGCCTCCGACGGAGGTCTCGATCTGAGCGCGGAGGCGGACTGTCCCGATGCCGCGTCGTGCAAGGCGACCGCGACTACGCTCGACGAGCTCGTGCAGAAGCAAAACTCGCTCATGGTGCGGATCGTGACGAAGAACCTGCTCGGGAATCTCACGCTCCGCGCGGACGCCACGAAGCTGAAGGCCTCGCTCCACGCCACGCCCGAACAGGTCGACGCGCTGCTCAACCTGACGCGCGCGCAGCTCGGCTTACCTGGAGAGGATCCCAGCGACGCGCGGCATTGACGAGGTCGCGCGTTTCAAGAAACGGACTCAGAGCTTGATCGACTTCCAGCCCCCGCCCTTGAACTTCGCAGTCATCACGATGCACGCACCGATCGCGTAGGCCACCGCGCCGATCCACATCCCGGTGAGGCCGTTGTTGGTCGTGACGCCCAGCACCCACGCGAGCGGGACGAGCAGGAAGAACACGAGGCAGAACTGCGCGGCCGCGACGAACTTGGTGTTGCCGGCGCCGAAGAGCGCCTCGCTGAGGATCATCGCGACGGCGATGATTGGCGTCACCCACGCCATCATCTTCATGGGCATGAGCGCGGCGTTGCGGACCGAATCGGAGTCGGAGATGAAGTGGACGATCTGCCGCGGAAAGATGACGCCTTCGAGGAGGCCGACGAAGCCGAACAGGACGAGCCCGAGACGCACACTTGCCCAGCCGAAGCGAGCGGCGTCCTCGGGGCGCTTGGCGGCAAGGGACTGGGCTACGAGCGTCGCCGTCGCGGTACCGAACGCGAGACAGGCCGTGAACGTGAGCTTGAGGAGCGCGACGATGTCGGTCGTGGCAGCGCCGTTCACCGCTTCTCTTTCTCCCGTGACGGACAGGAGGGCCGCGGCCGCGTCGAGCTTGCCGGCGACCTTCGTGAAGAGCCCGAAGCCCACCATCATCACGATCGTCGCGAGCGCGGCGGGGATCGAGAGCTTGAGAATGTCCCAGGTCAGACTCTTGGAGATGTTCGACCAGCGGACCGGCTGGTACTTCGTCCGCTCGCGCGCGGCGTAGAACAGCATGATGACGAGGCCGATCCACGTCGCCATGAAGGCCGCGGCGCCCGCGCCCGGTGCGCCCATCGCCTTGATGCCGAGCGCGCTGTTGCCGAAGATGAACAGCCAGCAGAAGAGGACGTTGAAGACGTTCATCACCAGCGCGGAGACGAGGTGCACCCACGTCTTGCCGATGCCGTCGAAGAACGCCTTCACCGCCATCGTCATGCCCATCGACACGACGCCGAGCAGGCGCCAGTGCGAGTACGAGAGCGCGATGTCGTGCGCCTCGGGGACCGGCAGCATGATGTTGAGCAAGCTGTCGATCGTCAGAAAGCCGATGATGCTCAGAACGATGCCGCCGGCGATGCAGAAGAAGGCGGCGTTCGCGAGCACGGCTCCGGCGGCCTCGTACCGGCGTTCGGCGTAGCGGCGCGCCGTGTAGGCCTGGGTTCCGACGCTGATCGCGCTCAGCGAGCCTCCGAACAGCCACACCAGGAGCAGCGAGGGGAGGAGCGCAGCCTGTGCGTTCGAATCCTCCGGGTGGGGGAGATGCGAGAAAAAGACGACGTCGATCTCGTTCACGAGGCTCTGCGAGAGCATCGCGATGACCGTGGGCATCGCGAGTCGCAGGATCGTGCGATACGGGGGTCCCGAGATGAGCTCGAGGTTAACGTCGGCCGTGGCTGTGGCCATCGAGGGCTCTCTGACTAAGCGACAAGCTGCGGCTTGGCAAGCAATCGGATGTGGAATGCGTGTGAAATTAGCTGGGAAATGGCGGCGCAATGCGGTTTAACGCGACGGTTCCCGGCCCTGAGCGACTCTTCTGGTGCTCGTGCCGCAGTTTACCCAGTCCTTCGAGGAGAACGACCCGATGCGAAAGATCGTGATCAATGCGGCGTGGCTCGCTTTGACGTCGTTCAACGTCGGCTGCGCGAGTCAGCGCGACCACGAGGCGCTCGTCGCGCGTACGGCTCAGGTAGAGAAGGACGCAGCTCAGGCCAACGCCAACGTGATCGCGCTGCGCGTCGACCTCGAGGCTACGCGCGCGCGTCTCGACAACGCGCTTCGCGCCAACGCCGATTCGAGCGGCGATTTCATCGCCTCGAAGCAGCGGCTGAACGAGCTCGCGGGCAAGGTGGACGAGGCGAACCACGGGATCGACGACCTTCGCCGCGACGTCGGGGCCTCGCGTTCCGAGCTCTATGCGCGGCTCGACGAGCTCAAGCGGATCCAGCCGCCTCCGCCCGCGGCGCCGGTGCCGCTGGCGGTGCCCGCCGACAAGGACGGACACTACAAGCAGCTGGAGGCCGCGTTCGGCAAGAAGGACTGGGCGACTGTCCGCGTGCTCGGGCCCGAGTACGTCAATCGCTACCCGAGCGACGACAAGGCGGACGAGGCCCTCTTCTTCCTTGGCAGCGCCGATCTTCAGGACGGCCGCCCGAGCAGCGCGCTCGGACAGTTCAACCGGCTCCTGAAGCTGTTTCCTCGATCCAACGTGCTCGACCGCACGCTTTACGGCATCGGCGACGCGTATCTGCTCATGCACGACTGCGCGAACGCGAAGGTCGCCTACGACGCGTGCGAGAAGCGCTTCACGAAGGACAAGATCGGCGCCGAGGCCAAGGCGAAGCTCGACCAGATCGGGAAGAACCCGCCCGGCATGTGCGCTCCGAACTGAGCGTCACGGCTCACTCGTCGGCGGAGACCGGATCCGGCGGGTGAAGCTGGACGCCGCGCCCGCGGCTGCGTCCGCCGCGCTTGATCGCGGGCTCGGGGGCCGCGCCGAGGCGTGAGAGCATGCGCTTGGCGTCCGCCGAGTCGGGATGGTTCGCAAGCCACTCTTCGAGGACGGCGCGGGCCTCGCGCTTGCGGCCGCTCGCCTCGAGCGCGCTCGCGAGAAAGAGCCGGGGCTCGGCGCTCGCATCGTGGACGGCCCAGCTCTCGGCGGCCCGGCGTGCCTCGCGCGTCTCGCCGGCGTGCATCGCCGCGGCCGCCCAGGCCTTGAGCGCCCGGCCGTCGGTCGGGTGCTCGCGCGCGGCGCTGCGCGCGTCGGCAAGGCGGGTCTTCGCGTCCTGGGCCATCTCGGGGCTGCGTGCAGAGGCGCGCATGAGGAGGCTGTTCGGCTTCTTGGCCTCGGGCTGCGGGAGCAGGTCGTTGCGGTCGGCTGCGGCCGCGCGGGCCTCACGCGGGACCGGCGCCTTGGGAGCCTCGGCGATCGCGACGGGAGCGGGAGAGGCTTCCGCAGGGGCGTCGGTGATGGAGGGAATGGCAGTGGCGACGGCGGGGACCGTGGCCTCGGGCGCCGCGGTCGCGGGGATGTTCGGCAGCTCGCCGACGTTCAGCGTCGCGATGGACGCCACCGGCTCCTTGGCGCCGAACAAGAGGTCGCGGTGGATGTGACCCTTGAGGCCGGCGACGGCGATCATCGCCATCGACGCGACGACTGCAGCGCCGACGAGAAGGCGCGCGCGTGACTTGCGGCGGGCCGGAGCGGCGAGCGCCTCCTCGAGCGCCTCACGGAACGCGAGGGCCGTCGGGAAGCGGTCTTCCTTTGCCTTCGCGAGGGCCTTCATGATGGCGCCCTCGAGCTCGCCGGGGATGACGGCGTTCGGCGCGCGGCTGCGCGGGCGCTCGGCCTCCTCGCGGAGCTGCTTGCCCATGACGACGACCGGAGAGCCCTCGAAGGGACGCGTGCCGGTGACGAGCTCGTAGAGGACACAGCCGAGCGCGTAGATGTCACACCGCGCGTCGACGGTCTCGCCGGCGACCTGCTCGGGCGCCATGTACTCGGGCGTGCCGAAGACGGCGAAGCCCTTCTGCTTGCGCTCTCCCTCTCCGGTGTCGGCGAGCGCCATCGCGACGCCAAAATCGAGCAGCTTGAGATCGCCTTCCGTCGTGAGAAAGAGGTTCTGGGGCTTCAGATCGCGATGAACGACGCCAGCGTCGTGCGCCGCCTCGAGGGCGCGCGTCGCCTGGATCGCCAGGTTCACGGACTCACGCCAGACGAGGCCCTTCTCGGCGTGGATGTCGAGTGTCTGGCCTTCGAGCAGCTCCATGGCGAGGAACACGCGCCCGTCGATCGATTTCCCGAAGTCGTGCAGGCGCACGAGGTTCGGATGGGAGAGCTTGGCGACCGCGCGCGCCTCCTTGCGAAAACGGTCGACGGCGTCGTGCGCCGCGGCGTGGGCGGACGTGAGCACCTTCACGGCGTAGCGGCGACCCAGCTCGACGTGCTCAGCCTCGAAGACCTCGCCACTCGCGCCCTCGCCGATCTTGCGAAGCATGCGGTACGGCGTGCCAGCGAGGATCGAGGGATCCTGCGTCATGTGCGCCGCGTGGATCTCCATGACGCCGCTCGCCGGCGGTGTCTCGGGCTCCTTGCGGAGCTCGCGGGCCTGCTTCAGGAGCTTGGCGAACTCGGCGCGAGAGCGCGCGGGCTCGTGCGGCCAGAGGGTCTTCATGAGAACGGCGACGCGCGCACGCACGCTCCGCTCGCCGCTCTTGCCCGCCGGAGCCTGCGCGAGGACGCGTGCGAGGTCGGTCGCGGCGTACGAGGCGCTTGCGTAGCGATCGTCGGGGTCGTTCGCGCAGAGCTTCTGGATGATCTTGTCGAGCTCGGCCGGGATGCCGCGCGTCGAGGCGAGGCGCGGAATGTCGAAGCGACCCGCAGCGACGTCCTCGAGGTGCTTCTGGGCGTCGCCCGTGAGCAGGCGCTTGCCGGCGCAGAGCTCCCAGAGCATGACGCCGATCGCGTAGACGTCGATGCGGCCGTCGCCGACCTGCTGGCGCGCGACTTCCGGCGCGACGTAGCCCGGCTTCGCGAAGACGACACCGGCGACGGTGTGGCAGCGGCGGTTGTGGCCGCGCGCCGTACCGAAGTCGATGAGCTTCACCTCGCCGGCGTGGCCGACCATCACGTTCTGGGGGGAGAGGTCACGGTGGACGATGCCGAGGGGCGTTCCGTCGGCGCCGGAGCGCTCGTGAACGTGCGCGAGGGCCATGCCCATCTCGATCGCGAGCGCACAGGCCTCGGGCCAGCCGATGCGGGCGCCGACCTGGACCGTGCGATGCCGGACATCCGCGAGCGAGCGGCCTTCGACGTACTCGACGATGGTGTACGGCTCGCCGTTCTCGTCGGTCGAGGCCTCGAGGATCTGCGCGACGCCCGGGTGGTTGAGCTGGGACTGGACGCGGGCCTCGTCGAGAAAGCGCGCTAGGAACGAGCCATCGTGGATGTGGTCACGGCGGACCGTCTTGACGACGATGGGGCGCTCGGCCCCCTCGATGCCGGTCGTGGCGGCGAGATAGACGTCGCCCATGCCGCCGCGCGCCAGGAGCTTCAGCAGGAGGAGCCGACCGAAGATACGCGGCAACGGGATGCTCATGACCGCGGACGAGAATCCTCCGGCTGCGTCACCCGCGGCCTGGCCCTTGTCGGCGATCGCGGCGGCGCGGTCAGCTTCGCTCATGGCACCTTGCATAAGGAGAGGGGGTCGATCGGGCCAAGTTTCGGACCCGATCTAGGTGGGCGAATAGGCGCTGGGCCGGTCACCCTTTCACTCTGCGCCGCGCCCTGCTACTCCGCGCCTCGTGCCCCGCCGAGACGATCTCGAAAAAATCCTCATCATCGGCGCGGGGCCAATCGTGATCGGTCAGGCCTGCGAGTTCGACTATTCGGGAACCCAGGGAGCCAAGGCCCTCCGGCAGGAGGGTTACAAGGTCATCCTGGTCAACTCGAACCCGGCCACCATCATGACGGACCCGGACCTCGCGTACCGGACGTACGTGGAGCCGCTCGAGCCGAAGACGCTCGAGGCCATCATCGAGCGCGAGCGGCCGGACGCAATCCTGCCGACGCTCGGCGGACAGACGGCCTTGAACCTCGCGCTCGCCCTCGACAAGAACGGCGTGCTCGCGAAGTACGGCGTCGAGATGCTCGGGGCGCGCCCGGAGTCGATCGCGAAGGCCGAGGACCGCTCGCTCTTCAAGGCGGCGATGGAGAAGATCGGGCTCACCTGCCCGAGGGCCGGCTCGGCGCACTCCGTCGAGGAGGCCTGGGCGATCGTCAAGGACACTGGCTTCCCGGCAATCTTGCGGCCGTCGTTCACGATGGGCGGCTCGGGCGGCGGCATCGCGCAGAACGAGAGCGAGTTCGAGGCGAAGGTGTCCTGGGCGCTCGCGCAGTCTCCGACCCGCGAGGTGCTCATCGAGGAGAGCGTCCTCGGCTGGAAGGAGTTCGAGCTCGAGGTCATTCGCGACAAGGCCGACAACTTCATCGTCGTTTGCTCGATCGAGAACATCGATCCGATGGGCGTGCACACGGGCGACTCGATCACCGTCGCACCCGCGATGACGCTGACCGACAAGGAGTACCAGCGCCTCCGTGACGCGGCGAAGGCCGTCATGACGGAGATCGGCGTGGAGACGGGCGGCTCGAACGTGCAGTTCGCCGTGAACCCCTACGACGGCACCGTTCACGTGATCGAGATGAACCCGCGCGTGTCGCGGTCGAGCGCGCTCGCGTCGAAGGCGACCGGGTACCCGATCGCGAAGATCGCCGCAAAGCTCGCGGTTGGCTACACGCTCGACGAGCTCAAGAACGACATCACCGGGACGAGTGCCGCGTTCGAGCCCGTCATCGACTACGTCGTGGTGAAGTGGCCGCGCTTCGCGTTCGAGAAGTTCCCGGGCGCCGACCACACGCTCGGCACGCAGATGAAGAGCGTCGGCGAGGTGATGAGCATCGGTCGGACGTTTTGCGAGGCCTTGCAGAAGGCGGCGCGCTCGCTCGAGACGTCGCGTGACGGCCTCGTGTCCCTGGTGTCGCGCGTCGACTACCGCGTGCTCGCCGAGCCGAAGAAGAAGCGTGATTTTGGCATGGAAGCCGCGGAGATCGAGGCGCCCAAGAGCCTGCCGCCGCCGAACCCGGAAGACCTCGTGCGCGCGCTTCGTGCGGTCATCCCGATCCCGGTCGCGGATCGCTTGTTCTACGTCGCGGACGCGATGCGCGCGGGGATCTCGAACGAGGAGATCCACGATCTCACGAAGATCGACCCCTGGTTCCTCGGGCAGATCGCGCGCATCGTGAAGGCCGAGGAGCGCATGGTGCGGGGCGACGTGGGGCCCGCGGCGTTGCGGGCGTTCAAGCGGCTCGGCTTCTCAGACGCGCAGATCGGCAAGCTCACCGGCTCCTGCGAGGACGACGTGCGCGCGCTCCGCAAGAAAGAGAAGGTCGTCCCGGTCTACGCGCGTGTCGACACGTGCGCAGCCGAGTTCGTGGCGCACACGCCCTACCTCTATTCGACGTACGAGTCGGAGAGCGAGGCCAAGGCAGACGCGACGAAGAAGAAGGTCGTCATCCTCGGCGGCGGTCCGAACCGGATCGGTCAGGGCATCGAGTTCGACTACTGCTGCGTGCACGCGGTGCAGGCGCTTCGCGAGCTCGGCTTCGAGACCGTCATGGTCAACTGCAACCCCGAGACGGTCTCGACCGACTACGACACGTCCGATCGCCTGTATTTCGAGCCGCTGACGCTCGAGGACGTGCTCGCGATCTGCGACGAGGAGCAGCCGATCGGCGTGATCGTGCAGTTCGGCGGCCAGACGCCGCTGAAGCTCGCGGTGCCGCTCGAGAAGGCGGGCGTGAAGCTGCTCGGCACGACGGCGGACGCCATCGATCGCGCCGAGGACCGCGGTCGCTTCGACGAGGTGCTGACGAAGCTCTCGCTCAAGCGTCCGCGCAGCGGCATCGCGACGGGGTTCGACGGCGCCTACAAGATCGCCGAGGAGATCGGGTATCCGGTGCTCGTGCGTCCGAGCTACGTGCTCGGCGGTCGCGCGATGACGATCGCGTACACACGCGGCGAGCTCGAGGCGTACGTCGCGCTGGCCGTCGAGGCCGCCCGCGATGCCGGCACGCAATCCATCCTGATCGACGAGTTCTTGAAGGACGCGATCGAGGTCGACGTCGACTGCGTGGCCGACGGCAAGCGCGCCATCATCGGCGGTGTGATGCAGCACATCGAGGAGGCCGGAGTTCATTCTGGTGACTCGTCGAGCGTGCTTCCTCCGCACTCGCTGAGCCCGGAGATCGTCGGCTCGATCGAGGAGCAGACCCGCATGCTGGCGCTCGAGCTCGGCGTGGTCGGGCTCATGAACGTGCAGTTCGCGGTGAAGGGAAACGCCGTCTACATCCTCGAGGTGAACCCGCGCGCGAGCCGCACGGTGCCGTTCGTCTCGAAGGCGACAGGGCGACCCCTCGCGAAGATCGCGGCGAAGGTGATGGCCGGCAAGACGCTCGACGAGCTCGGCGCGTCCGACGTCCAGGTCCCGCGGCACGTTGCCGTGAAGCAGAGCGTCTTCCCGTTCGCGAAGTTCCCAGGCGTCGACACGATCCTCGGGCCGGAGATGCGCTCGACGGGCGAGGTCATGGGGATCGCCGACACGTTCGCGCGCGCTTTCTACAAAAGCATGATCGCGGCAGGCCTCGACGTGAAGCTACCTGACAGTGGTGGTGGCAATAAGCCAGCGAGTCGGCCGCGTGTCTTCATCAGCGTGAAGGATGCGGACAAGCCGGTCGCGTGCATCATCGCGCGGCGGATGCGGGCCGCCGGCTACGAGATCATCGCGACGCGCGGCACCGCGGCTGCGCTGCAGCGTGCGCGCATTCCGGCCGAGATCATCAACAAGGTGGCCGAGGGCGGCCCTCACGTGGTCGATGCAATCCGCGGCGGCACGATCGCGATGGTGGTCAACACCACGCTCGGTGCACGCGAGGTGAGCGACAGCTACTCGCTGCGCCGGCAGACGCTCCTCGCCAACATCCCGTATTTCACGACGATCGCGGCGGCGCTCGCGGCCTGTGATGCGATCGAAGTCGCCCGTGGTGACGGCGGCGTGCGCGTCCGCTCGCTCCAGGAGTGGGGCGCGGAGTAAGCGGCGCTGCGATGAGGTCGTGTGAATCACACGACCCGAGCTCGCCGAACGTCGCGCGCTCAGCGGTACTGCATCGTGCGCTGCTGGGGCGGCGGCGCTTCCTGCGCGTCCAGCATCGCGAGCTCCTGACTGGCATTGTCGACGTCGTCACGGATCGCGATGCGAAGGCGCCGGTTCGTCGATTCGTCCCGGACCGCGGCGACGGCGGCGTCGATGCGCGTTCGGGTCTCCGGCTTCTGCGAGTGACGGAGCACGCGTGCAGCTGCGGCGCGGAGGTCCGCCTCGGCCTCGGGATCCTCGAGGACAGCCCAGAGGTCCTCGGTATCGAGTGTGTGTCCGCGGTAGCCGGCCGTGGAGGCCTCGAGCATGCGCCCCGCCATGTCGAGGCGCGCGAGCCAGTCACGAGGGGGCTCGCCGTTGCGCCGGAGCACGTCGATGCGACCCGTGACGTCGTTCTTCGAGGCCCCGAGCCCCCGGGCACGAGCTGAGGCCGACATGATCTGCTTGATGAGCGCGTCCTGGTCGTCGGGGCCGAGGCCTGCTCCGATCAGGTTGCCCGCGGTCTCGACGTCGACGGAGTGGTACGGCGGCGGAACGCGGAAGCGCAGGACGCCACCGATCGCCTCGATTCCGAGGACGTGGTCGTACGGCACCGTGAACCAGCCCTGCTTGCTCTGGATGCGGAGACCCTCGGCCGCCATGACCACATTCGGCACGCCCGCGCGACCGAGATAGCCGACGAGACTGAGGATCATCGTGAGGAAGACAAACTGGCCGAGGGCGAGCGCCGCGATCGCTCCGACCTCGTGGCTCACGAAGAAGCCGAGCGAACAGATGGTGGTGCCCATGAGGAACGTGAGGAGACGCCCCCAAAATCCGGTCTTGGCCGAGGCCGACGGAATGGTCCGCCAGCCGACGGAGCCGAATCCGCCGTGCCCGATCCCGAGCGCGAGCCGGATCCTCTCCGCGTCGGCGTCGGACTCGACCTCTATCGTGATCGGCTGGTCGCGCTTCGCGTGCGCCAGCGTGAAGAGAACTCCCTTGCTCGTGCGCGCCGTCGTCCCACCGACGATCGAGCGAGCGTCGATGCGCTGCGAACGAGCGCCGACCTTCGTGAGCTCGACGTAGCCAGGACCCGTCTCGAGCTCCCCCGTGCGCATTCGCCCCTGCCGAAGCGGCAGGATTCCGACGAGTTGGAACAACGTTACCGCAAGCGTCGCGGTGAACGCGGCAGTCGCCCCCGGGACGGGGCCGACGAACCCACCGAGGAGTGCGAGAGCGAACAGCGCAACCGGCCCTGCGTACGGCAGCATCCGCCATGGGCGCGAGCCTTGGGGGTCGGAGAACGCAACCCTCATCCGTTCTACGATAAGGGACGCTGGGGTCCTGGCAACGCCATCGTTTCGTCCCGGCTGCCGGCACCCAAGAAGCGCGCGGAATGCGCCACCCTGGGCTCGGCGTTCGGTCGTGTGAGCGGGCAGCCGATGGCCGGCCAGGAATCGGCTAGACTGCCTTCGCCTACGGGCGCCACCGAACGTCTCACGAATGCCGCGGAATCCGAAGTACCCGCTCGAGCCCCTGCGCGAGCACCGGGACCGAAAGGTCGAGCACGCTACGGCGGAACTCGGTGCGGCCGTGCGTGCGCGCGAAGCTTCCGACGAAGCAAGAGACCGCGCCGAGCAGGAGCGTGCCGGGGCGGTCGCCCGTGCGGCAACGGTGCGCGATGACGAGGTTGGTCGCTTGGCGAGCGGGGAGCTCCGCGTGGCTGATCTCGTGCGTGCGCACGCCTGGGAACATGCCGTGAGTGCGGAGCTGGCCGCTCGCGATGAGGCGGTCGCGCGCGCCTCCGGTGAGCTCGGAGCCGCCCGCGAGCACGAAGCCGCGGCGAGAACGGAGCTCGCGCAGAAGAAGGCGGATCTGGACGTCGTCGCGAAGGACGAGGCCCGCTTCGATGCCGGCGCCCGACGCGCCCGCGATGCGAGTGAGGAAGAGGCGGCTGACGAGGCGTTCGCAGCGCGTCGGAGGCAGAGTTGAGGCGCGTGACGAGCGCGAGCGGTGCGGGGCGTTCGGTCGCGGTGGCGCTCGCCGCGGGCGTGCTCGCGCTCGGGTGTCGCGGTGGCTCGAACGCGGCCCCTCCTCTCGTCACCCCTACGCCCAACGCCGAGGCAAAACCGGGGCCGCTGCCGAACCCCGCGATGGTTTTGCCGGTCGTTCGCGTGCTGATGGATGACCCGCGGCTCGCCCGCGCGCGCGAGCTCGAGCGTGCCAAGGATCCGACGGGTTCGTTCCACGCGGTCCACGAAGCGCGGCCCGCGCTTCTCACGGCCCCCGAGCGCTGCGCCTGGGACTATCTCGAGGGCCGGCTCGCGCTTGCGGCCAATGCGGTGGTGGAGGCGCAGGTCGCCTTCGAGCAGGCGCAGGCACCCGCGTGCCCGCTGGCTGGGTACGCCGCGCTCAGGTCCGCCCAGACGCTCGCGCGCGCAGGCCGGGCCGATGACGCCATCGCACGCGCAGCGCTGGTGCCCGAGGACATGGCGGCACGTGACGAGGCAAAGCTCGTCATCGCCGAGGCACTCTCGGCGAAGAACGACCGCGCCGGGGCGTTGCCGTTGTGGCGTGCGTGGCTCGCGGCGAATCCACACGGGAATCGCTGGGTCGATACGTCGGTACGGATTGCGAACGCGCTCCTCGACGGCCTCGACGGGCCCGCCGAAAACCACGCTCGTGAGGCGTACGACGCCGCGACAAAGGTGGTGGTCGAGGCCCCCAAGCTCGCCGACGTGAGCGGCGCCACCGCCGCACGTTCGCGTGCCGCCGCGGCGTTCAAGCCTCGCGACCCCTCGATCACCGACAACCTTTCCGACCTCGAACGCGCCAAACAAGCACAAGGGTGGCTCGACGGCGGCGAGCCGAACAAGGCGTTCGATCTCTCGTCCGCCGTCCTGGGCGCCACGAAGACGGGCCCAGTGGCGTGCCGGGCGGCGCTCACACGCGCAACTGCGGCGGTGAAGGCGCGCGGTATCAAGCTGAACGGTTGGGCCGATGCGGTCACCGCGTGCGAGAAGGACGAACAGCTCGTGACGGCGCTCTATTCGGGGGCAAAAGCCCACGCCGGCAAGGACCCGAAGCTTGCGATCGACTGGTTCGGGAAGGTCGAACAGCTCTTCCCAGCACATCGCCTGGCGGATGACGCACGTTATCGAGGCGCGCTCCTGGTCGCGCAGAGCGCGGACGAGGGGCACGAGGAGCGCTCCGAGCAGATGTTGCGCTCGCTCCCGGACAGCTATCCGTCCGGCGACATGCGGACGGAGGCGCTGTTCCACCTCGCCCTCGGCAAGATGCAGCACGGCGATTGGGATTCCGCGAAATCGCTTCTCGACAAGATCGTCGAGTTGGCTCCCGACGACCGCCACTGGGCAACGGCGGGACGAGCCGAATATTTTCGCGCCCGTGCGGCCTCCGCAACGGGGGATGCGGAAGGCGCGCGCACGCGGCTGGTGCGTATCGTCGAGCGTTACCCCCTCGCGTTCTACATGCTGCTCGCGCAGGCGCGCCTCGCGGCGGACGATCCCGCGCTTGCTGCACGCACCCTGAAGAATGCCGCGCAGCGTGATTCCGACGGGGTGTTCCCCTCGAAGGTCCACCCCATCCTCGCGTCGGCGGCGCTGCTGCAGGCCGTGCGTCTGCTCGAGGTCGGTGACGTCGAGGCCGCCCGTCGCGAGGTCTCCGCCTCGGGCGCGCTTGCCGACGGCGTCGACAGCGAGGTCGTCTGGGCGGTGGGAGCGCTCTACAACCAGGCCGGTTTGCCGGAGCTCGGTCACGCGTTTTCGCGAGGAAAGCTCACCGACTTCCTCTCCCATTATCCGGAGGGCAAGTGGCGGACCCCGTGGCAGGTGGCCTATCCACGAGCGTTCGAGGGGATCGTCGTGAAGGCGTGCTCGCAGGCCTCTCTACCGACGCCTCTTGCATGGGCGATCATGCGCGAGGAGTCGAGCTTCGTCGCTGACGTGAAGAGTCACGCGAACGCGTTTGGCCTCATGCAGCTGATCGTGCCGACGGCAAAGTGGGTGTCGGCGGGCACGGGCATTCCGTCAGACGAGGCCTCCCTGAAGCGGCCGGAGGTCTCGATCGAGCTCGGAACGCGTTTGCTGTCGAAGCTTCGGGCAACGCACGGGCATCCCGCGCTCGCGATCGGTGCGTACAACGGAGGCGGCGGCGCGGTCGAGCGCTGGGTGACGGCACGGATCTCCGACGAGCTCGACCTGTTCGTCGAGGCGGTTCCATATGACGAGACGCGCAACTACATCAAGCGGGTGCTCGCGAGCCAGGCGGCGTACGCGTATCTCTACGACCCCACCGCGTTGAAGGAGCCCCTCGGGCTCCCGCTCCGCCTCGGGCGCTGACGAGTCGCCGAGTGGCCTCACGCGACCTCTTCGTCGTCCCAGGCGAACGCCATGTGGAGAGACTCGTGCGCGAGGGCGAACGCGCCGAGACGCGCACGTCGCTTCGGTCGCGGCTTGCTGCGGCGCTCCTTCCCGACACCGCATTCGTCGACCCTCGCGAGTGCAGGCTGGTGCTTGCCATGGCGCTCGCGGACCTCGAAGGCGTGGGCGGGGTGGCCTCGCAGCTCGATCTCTTCGGCGTCGCGGTCCCCGACGTCGGCACGCGTGCAGCGCCGGCCGGCAGGTCGGGTGACGCGCTCCTCGCGGCGGCCTACACGCGCGGCGGGGCCTCCTGGGCTCGGCTCGTGGCCGCGCTGGACGACGCGATCGCGCTGCTCCGCGCCCGTCGCGCGACGGCAGAGGACCTGGACCGCGTCGCCCGCACGAAAGGTTTTCTCGCGACGCGCGCGAAGACTCTCGCAGTGGCGACCCGCGCGCTCGATGGGAGGCTGGCGCGCGCAAAAGCTCATGATGGCCGTTTGACCGGTGCCCTGGTTGCCGAGGCCATCGCGGCGACGTCCGCAGACCAGCTCGACGCGATCCTGGGAACCCGCCGGCTTCGTGCTCGCTGGCTACTCGCCTGGGAGCCGTCCGATGTGGCCTGGTGGCGCGCGCTCGATGACAAGCTTGCGCCCCATGGCGGTGGGGCACGGGTCGTGCTCCCGACGTTCGACCGGCCGCTGGCGGGGTCACGAGAACGAGATCCGCTCGACGCGCTGGCAGAAGAAGTGGCCGGTGCGCTGGACGCGCCGACGGAGAGCGAGACGATCGCGGCGGTGCTCGGCGACCTTACCGGTGCGCCGTCGACCGGTGAGGGGGCTGCGCTCGACCTGAGCCGCGTGCAGTTGGTGGGAGCGAGCGACGCGGTCGCGCAGGCGAGGGCAGTAGCCTCGCTGGTCTCGGCGGCGCTTGCGGGCGGCGCGGCCGTTGAGCGCATCGCCGTCGCGTTCCCGGTGATGGACGAGCGGACTCTCGCTCCGCTCCGGCGCGCCTTCGAGGAGGATGGGATCGTATTTCACGAGGGCCGCGGAGCGCCGCCGTCGGCTGCGCCAGTCGTCGCGGCCGCGTTGCTCGCTGTCGATGCGGCTACCTCGCTCGACCGGCACGTGGTCGCCCGCCTGTTGCGATCCGGGTGGGTCGACGCCGCACGTCTGACGGGAGAAGAGCGCCGACCTGCCGAGCGGTGCATCGCGCGTCTCGCGCGTGCGCTCGAGACGTCGGCCACCGCCGCCGGGGCGGACGCCGTCGAGCGGCTCGTCCGGACCGCGACGACAAGGTCTGGACGACAGTGGCCGGTGCGGCCGCGGGAGGTGGACGCGGAAGAGGAACGCGAGCGCGATCTCGCGGTGGCGACGACGCTCGCGGCGCTGCTCTCGCGGTCGCGCTCGGGCAGAACGCGTATCGAGCACGTCCATGCGACGCGTGCTCTTTGGGCCGAGCTCGGCATCGGTGCGCGTGCGGGGCGCGGCGGACTGGCCGCATTCACGAGCGACGCGGCCCCCACCGGCGTCGCGCTCGCCGAAAGACTCGCGATCGCCCGCGACGCTCGGGCTTGGGAGGCGCTCGTTGTCGCGCTCGATCTGCACGAGGCGTTGGCGCATCGTGTGGGCGCGCTCGATCAACCCCTTGATGCCGACATGTTTCGGCTCGAGCTCGTGGAGTTGCTCGACGCGGCGTCGTCACAACCTGGGGGCGGCCGAGCTGCGGCGGTGCGAATCGCCCGTCTCGCAGACGTGGCTGGGGATGCTCTCGACCTGCTCGTGGTCGTCGATGCCAACGAAGGCATCCTGCCTCGCGACGACGTGCGTGACGCGCTCGTATCCGAGGCACTCGCCGAGGCGATTGGTCGCGCGAGCCGCGGTGACTTCGTCCCTCCGGCTCCAGGCAGCGTGCGCGCCAGGGAGCTGAGCGCGCTCGCGGTTGCTGCTGCAGACTCGAAACGTGTCGTGCTCGCGTTCTCGCGCGAAGACGCGTCTGGCGGGCCGCTTGCCGCCTCGCCGGTCGTCGACGCGCTCGAACGGGCGGGAGTCCTGGTGCGCAACGCGGAGGCGGTGCCGGTACGCCGCTCAGGCCTCGACATCACGCTGCGCGCGGCGCGCGAGCGCGAACGCGAGGCTTTCTTCCTCGATCCGCTCCGTCCGCTCTCCGACGTGGTGGGAGACGTCGTGCCTGGCGTGGGCGGAGCGCGGCTTCTCATCGGTGAGACGGGAGGGGCCGAACGTTCTCTTGCAGTGACCGGGCTCGAGCGCTTCGCTCGGTGTGCCTTCATGGGCTTCGCGCATGTCGTGCTGGCGACGCGCGAAACCGAGCTCAAGGAGGAGCTTCCCGACGCGCGCGAGGAAGGAACGCTCGTGCACGAGGTCCTCGCGGCCGCGTTCATGGCGACGCGCGAGCTCTGGACGCAACGCCCGCGTCCCGCAGACGCCATCCTCCTGCGGGGGGTCGCGGAGGCCGACCTCGTTCTCGACAAGTGGCAAGGTCACGCACCCCTACGTGCGATCGTTCGGCTCCGGGTCCGCGATGCCGTTCGCGCCGTCCTCGCCGTTGCGATTGCCGACGAAACCTGGGACTTCGTGCTTGCAGAGCAGTCCTTTGGGGCGCGCACTGAGAACACGTGGAGCGCACTCGAGCTCGTCGATGTCGACGACGGAGCTCGCCTCTCGCTCCGCGGTTCCATCGATCGAGTCGACCGCGCTCATGACGGTCATGCCATGCGGGTGGTTGACTACAAGCGAAGCAAGAGCACGGTCCGAGACGCCGCGAGCTCGCTCGGCCAGACGGCGCTTCAGGTTCCCCTCTACGCATGCGTGACCAGTCGCGAGCTCGACCTACCCGCCACGGGCATCTATGTTCCTACGCAGGCGCGTGACGTGGCCGCCGAGAGCAAGCCGAGCGTACGCACAGGCGAACGGATGACCGCGCTGCTCGTCCGCCCGCCCGGAGTAGCGCTCTCCGAAATCGAGCAGCGAGCCTTGAGCATCGCGAAGGCCGTCCGCTCCGGCGGGCTGGTCCCACTTCCCGAGCACGAATCCGAGTGCCGCTACTGCGCCGTGAGCGGCGGCTGTCGCAAACCCCGTTTCGCGATGGCTCCGGCGGAGGACGCGGACGAAGAACGCGACGGCGCGGCAGGAGTGCAGGACACGCCCTGACGCCTCGCGGTGCTATATCCGCCTCTCGTGCTCGTCGACCCGGAAACTCTCTATGCGCTGCCGAACAACCTGGTGCTCGCCGCGAGCGCCGGGACGGGCAAGACGCACGCGCTCGTCGGCGTCGTCGTCAACCTCTTGATTCGCGACCGCCCGCCGCGCGGGCGAGGTCGCCCTGAACCTCTCGACCCGTCGCGCGTCGTCGCGACGACGTTCAGTCGGAAGGCGGCCGCAGAGATTCGAAGTCGTGTCACTCACGAGCTCGAGCGCCTAGCAAGCGCACCGGGGACATCGACCTATGTCGGAAGTCTGCGCCAGAACGTTCAGCGCACAAGGACGGAGCTCACCCTCTCCGATGGCGAAATTCGCGTTCGCGCCCGTCGAGCGCTCGCCCGACTGTCGTCTGCCCGTTTCGGCACGTTGCACAGCTTCGCCACAGGCATCGTCCGCGCACATGCGATCGAGCTCGGACTCGGACCAGGCTTCGAACTGGCGACGGAAGCGGACACGCGCGCCCGGTCCGATGACGCCATCGCGCGCGCCCTCGAGGCTCGTTTCGAGTCCTCTCCCGATGTCGTTCGCGGTCTTGCGGAAGCGTCAGGCGGAGTCGACCGGCTCGTCGTTCAGCTGCGGCGCATCCTCGTTCAGCTCGAGGAGGATGGGCGCGCCGCCCGCGACCTGGCACTGCCGGCGCGCGATGCCGAGTTGCTCGAAGGGTCCGTTCGCACGCTCGTCGACCACGCGCGGTCGCTGCAGGCGATGCCCAAGTTCGAGGCCGCCGCCCGCGATCTCGTCTCGGCATGGAATCGAGCTGACGAAGCCGCAATCGAGGTTTCGTCCGCAGCCCTTTGCGGTATCGCCGCGACCGGGAAGAAGACACCGGAACTCGAGGCCTTTGCCGTTTTTCGCAAGACGCTCGGGGGCACGACGAACGAGGAAAAGGGACGGCGGCTTGCGCGAGCGTTCCGTATGCGGCACCGCTTTTCGGAACACGCCACCATCGTTCGTGACGTCCTCGGTACGGCCGAGGTCGAAATCGAACGTGCCGGGCGAGCCCGCGCCGCGATCGGCTTCGGTGAGATCCTTCGCGCAGCACGCGAGCTTCTTCGCGACCGGCCCGACGTCGCCGAAGACGTCGGCGGCGCGATCGATGCCCTCCTCGTCGACGAGTTCCAAGATACGTCGCGCGTGCAACGCGATCTGCTCCAGCTTGTCTGGGCACGCCCGGAAACACGCGAGGGAGGACACGTTCCGCCTCTCTCGGCCGTTCGTCGCGGTGGTCTTCTCGTCGTCGGTGATCGAAAACAGTCCATTTACGGCTTTCGCGGCGCGGACGTCGGTGTGT
>JAYSXP010000019.1:0-7433 GCA_043717125.1 Polyangiaceae bacterium
GGCGGATGTTGAGGACGTGCGAGGTCAGGATGACCGCGTTGCGGACGAGCGCCTCGTAGATGTTGCGCTCCTCGGTGCGCATCGCGGACGGATAGGTGAGGACAAGGTGCTTGAGGACGCGAGGATTTGCCTCTTTGCCCTGGAACATCCGGTACTGCGCGCCGTTGATCTGCGCGAAGGCCTGGCAGAGAATCTCGACGATCGCGAACAGCATCATCGAGCGCGGCGCGTAGCGCGGGTCGGCGGGAGTTTGCGGGCCGTCCTCGCGGAGGAACGTGCCGCCCGAGTCCTCGGGGAGATACTTGAGGATGCGACCGAACACCGGACGATGCTCGCCGCCGCCTTGCGGCCCCGACGAGACCTGGCCGATCTTCTGCGCGAAGTGCCAGCGCTCGTCGGTCTGGTGTTCGTCCCAGAGGTAGCGCTTGGGGCCGGACAGCGTGCACTGGTAGCGGTGCGGGGTCTCCAGCGCGCGGTCGAGAGCCTCGCGGCCCATGCGCGCGATGCTCGGCCACTGGAACGATTCGCCGGTCGCGGTGGGGAACACCGCCTTGTCCCACGGGCTCGGCAGGAACGTGATGCGCGAGTCGAAGCTTTCCTGGCTCGTCTCGGTGGGGTTCGAGAGGTTGCGCATCTCGAGCGGGACGCCGAACACGCCGGAGTCGCGGCCCTCGACGAGGAGGGCCGTCGAGCGCGAGTTGCCGACGTCGAGGACGAGCGAGACGGAGATTGGCTGGCAGGTCTCGATGCGCGAAAACCGGATCTTCGGGAGGAGGGGAGCGAGCGTCTCGAGCAGCGCCGCGACCTTGAACAGCGCCTTGTCGATGCCGGCGCGCTCCAGGCGACGGACGAGCTCTCGCGTCTCCGGGTGGTCGAAGAACTGCGCGACCTCCGTCTTGTCGAGGGCGCGGAAGGGCCGGCCCTCGTCGTAGGCGGCGTCGAGGTGGCGACCTTGCGACGTTCCCTGCTCGAGCGTGTCGACCGCCATCACGGCGCGGAGTCCGCCGCCGGCGGTCTCGGCCAGGTAGACCTGCACGGCGAACGGGCACGAGAGCTGGTAGGGGACGGGGAGCCAGCGGTTCGAGAGCTCCGCGAGGTGGTCGTGGGCGGAGATCTCGACGTCTGGCTCCTCGCCGGCGCTCGCTCGCCTCACGGAGAACGTGCTCGGGCCGCCCGGGCCGGGCTTGCCCGCGCTGGGCCCACCGGGGCCGGCGTTGGCTTGCATCACCACGAAGCTCGACACCGTGTCGGGGAGACCCCGCGGCATCGCCACGTCGTGGAGGATGATGCCCGTGTTGAAGAACAGCTCGAGGACGTCAATCGAGGCTGCGCGGTGCGCCGGCAGCACCGCGTCGCCCGCACCGCCTCGCGCCTCCGATTCGAGGTCCGGGCTGCTCCCGAGGGAGACCTTCTTCTTCACCATGTCGCGAGGGCGATGCTAACCGACCTTCGGGAGGTTGTGTCGTGCAGGCGTGAAATCGGGGCCGTCTGTGGCACCGCTCGCCGTGGCCCCACCTGTGGCTGTTTGTTGTCCGTCCCGAGCCCAGCGTTCTCCAATGGCGTTCATGAAGATGTCGGTTTTCTTGTGGGGCGTGGCCTCCGTGCTCGCGGCGGCGGCCCCGGCGTCCGCCGAGCCGGCCCGGTTGGAGGTCCAGGAGGTCGCGGACACTGGATCGATGCCGAAAGGCGCGATGCTCTCGCACGATGGCAAGAAATTCTACGTCACGAACTTCGGTCAGCTCGACAAGCGAAACGTCACCATTTACGACGCCCACAGCCTCGCGCTGCTCGACCAGATCGACGTGCCCGGGGTGATCGTCGAGAGCGCGCTCTCTGCGGACGGAAAAACGCTCTTCATCTCGAACTTCCGCCGCAACTCGGTGATGTTCGTCGACCTGGCGTCGAAGAAGGTGACGCACGAGATCAAGACGGGGACCCACCCGAAGGTCCTCGTCGCCTCGCCCGACGGCAAGAACCTGTTCGCGGCGAACTGGGCCTCGAAGTCCGTGTCCCAGATCGACATCGCGACCGCTTTGGTCGTGCGCGTGCTCGACGTCGGCAAGCAGCCGCGCGGGATGGCGATCACGAAGGGCGGCAAGCTCTTCGTCGCAAACTTCTTCGGCGACTCGATCGACGTCTTCGAGGGCAAGAACTTCGACCAGACGCACCGTCTCTCCACCTGCAAGGTCCCGCGCCACCTCGCGCTCTCACCGGACGACAAGACGCTCTATGTCTCCTGCCTCACCGCCTCGCAGCTCCACGCGATGGATGTGGCGACGGAGACCGTGACGCACAAGGTCCAGATCGGCAACGCGCCGAAGAGCATCGACGTCTCGAAGGACGGGCGTTACGTGTATTCTGCAGATTACGGCGAGAGCCGCAGCATCTCGGTCGTCGACACGCACGACTGGACGTCGCGCATCTTCAAGATCCCCGGCATGGACCGCGGCTCGGGAGTCGCCGTCGGCCCGGACGGCAAGCACGCCCTCGTCACCGGCTGGTACGACAGGCACGTGTACCTGGTCGGCTTCGAGGGCTCGGGTGGTCACCCCGAGGAGTCGAAGAAGAAGATGCGCCGCTGGCAAGGCCTCCCGTTCCACGACGACGGCGGCAACGGCGCGTGAGCCTCTGAGGGTCGCCGTCGCTCGGTGCGCGTCCCCTCGGACGCAGGCTCAGTGGTTTGGCGGCCGCGTACCGACGCTGCATAAAGATAATTCTATCCACAACATACGCACATCCGGGTGATGGGTGCCGTAGAGTGGCTGAGGCGTTGTCACGTGTCCCCGCGCGCGTGATGCCATTTTTCACGAGTGCCGTGTCACACTCAGAACCGGGCGGCCGATGTCGCCCTGTGCACGTCCCGATGAGCACCGCCACGAAGCCACAGGCCTCCGGCCCGTTCGATCCCGACCTGCGCTCTGCGCTGGTCGCGATGGTGCGCAAGCGCGTCCCCGAGAGCGAGGTCGAGGATATCGTCCAGCAGGCCCTCGCGGAGGCCATCGAATCTCCTCACGCGCCGACGGACAGCGAGTCGCTCCGTCGCTGGATCTTCGGCGTCGCAAAGAACAAGGTGGTCGACTACCACCGCCGCGCGGGCCGCGAGAGCTTCGACCTGCCGGACGTCGAGGGCACGCCTGCGCCCCACGTCGAGGCTGACCTCCTTCGCTGGGCCGAGAAGAATCTCCCCGAGGGCGCCGAGAACAAGAAGACGCTCGACTGGATGCTCCGCGAAGGTGAGGGCGAGAAGCTCGAGTCGATCGCCGCCTCGGAGAAGCTGCCGCCGCCGCGCGTGCGCCAGCGCGTCAGCCGCCTTCGTCGCCATTTCAAGGAGAACTGGCAGCGCGAGGTGGCGATGCTTGCCGCGCTCGGCGTGATCGTCAGCGCCGTCGTGTTCCTCGTCCTCCACAAGAAGGACCCGGAGATCATCACCCACGAGGTGACAGACCCGCGCGCCGAGCCGATGCGTCGGCTCGCGCTCGTGAAGTGCGCGACCGGCGAGTGGAAGCCGTGCGTCGAGGGGCTCGACGAGGCACGTCGCCTCGATCCGGCCGGCGATTCACGCCCCGACGTACAGCAGGCACGTCAGGCCGCGGGCAAGGCGCTGAGCGCGCCGCTCAGCCCGCCCGATCTCGCACCCATTCCTTCGGCAGTGCCCACCACGGCGCCCCCGAACCCGTCGAGCAACCTGTCGCCGGCTCCTTCGCCGATCGATTCGGCGTTCACGAAGACGATGCGCAAAGAGGATCCGTCGCCGAAAGCGAAGCCTCAGTCGACCGAGTCGTTCGCGCCGACGCCGCCGACGCCGCCGGCGCCGACCACGATGCCGACACCGAGCCCCGACTCCAAGAGCGAGCAGGCGCCGAGCACGATGCAGGCGCCCGTCGGCAAGCCGCACGCTGCGCCGGCCAAGAAGCCCACACCGAGCAAGAACACCTCCGACTCGCTCGGGAGCGGTTTCGGCTCGGATCCTCCGGCCGGCAACAGCGCCGGGAGCGTCACAAAGTAGGGCGTGCTACGAATATCGGTGTGAACTTCGCGAACGTGGCGCGCCCGCTCGGCGCCATTCTTCTCTTCCTCTCGCCGCTCTCCCTCGTGAGCATCGGGGGCTGTAGCTCGGATCCGGCGCCCGAAGCGGCGAAGGATTTCTGCGGTGTCGCCGCGTCCTCGAACACGAAGTGCAAGGACCCCGTCGCATGCGACACGCAGCTCGCCTCGGACTGCACTTCGCTCGACAAGGCGCTGTCGACGTCGACCGTCTCGGCGGCGAAGGACTGCCTCGAGTCCGGGATCTGCGGCGTCGCCTCGTGCGTGTCACGCGCGCAGAAGGGCTCGACCGCGACGGCCGCCCACAAGAAGCTCGCCGAAGATTTCTGCATGTTTTGCGCGCCGACGCTGCAGGACTGCAACGCCAACTTCTACAAGCGTGGCGCGAAGGCGGCCGGCCTCGCGGTGCTTCCATACTCCGAGGAGTTCGCGAAGGCGGTCGACGACGAATGCACCGGCGAGGACGGCTGCCAGGCGAAGTTCACGACCTGCGCGCAGGGCGTCATCGCGCGAACGCTTGCGGACAAGGTCGACCCGGCATCGGCTGACTGCATCGTGCAAGGCTTTGGCAGCGACAGCACGGCCGCGCCGGTCGGGCCCGACGGTCGACCTCAGGAGGTCACGTGCACGCCGGCGAACTGCCAGGGCTGTTGCCGCGACGACAAGTGCGAGAAGGGCGACACCTCCGACGCATGTGGCGTGGGCGCGAAGAGTTGCGAGACCTGCTCGGCGACCTCCAAGTGTACGGCGGGCGTCTGCAAGGAGCCGTGCGGTCCGAACACCTGCAAGGGTTGCTGCAACGGTGACGCCTGCGAGCTCGGGACCGCCAAGGACACGTGCGGCGACAAGGGCGAGGCGTGTGACAAGTGCGCCGGCGCGTTCGTCTGCTCGAACCACACGTGCATCGACGGTTCGTGCCAGGCGACGTGCACGAACGGCTGCTGCTCGGCGACCGGCTGTCAGCCAGGCGCGAGCGCGAGCGCGTGCGGATCCGGCGGCGAGGCTTGCCTCAACTGCGGCGTGGGTCGCACGTGCACGGCGGCGGCGTGTCAGCTCGATCGGACGTCGCTCTGGGACGTGTACATCTCGTTCGCTGTTCTGCCCGAGAAGAGTCACTCGAACTATTCGTGGGATGCGCTCGCGGGTCTGCCCGACCCGTTCGTCAACGTGTTCACGAGCGAAGGCGCGAGCACGCACTCGGGTGCGACGACCGTGCTGAACGACACCCTCTACCCGTTCTGGGCGGAGACTCCCGTGAAGGGCGTCAAGGCGAGCGAGCTCCTCGCCAACACGTCGATCGAGATCTGGGACTACGACACGCTCGACCCGAACGACTTCATCGGCGGCTGCGCGCTGCCGCTCACCCCGGCGGTGTTCGACGGGTCACTCCAGGACCACACGTGCCCGGCGACGGCTAGCACCGTGTCGGTGAAGATCTACTACCGCATCAATCCGCACGTTCCGTGAGCGGAGTGGCTCACGGGAGGTTGGTGACCTTGACGGGGTAGGGGAAGTCGACCTTCGTGCCGTCGCCGAGCTGGCCGCGGTCGTTCTTGCCCCAGCACCACACTGTGCCGTCTTTCTTGAGCGCGCATGCGTGCCGGAAGCCAGGCGCGACCGAGAGGACGTTGCCGAGGAGGCCGGCGCCGCCTGGTCCCTTGACGGCGACCGGCGTGAACGACGAGCCCGTGCCGCCGTCGCCGAGCGCCGCGAGATCGGCGCCCCAGCAGACGACCGTAGCATCGCTCTTCACCGCGCAGCTGACGCGCTCCGCGACGCCGATCGAGCCCGCGCCGGCGGTTCCCGTGATGGGCAAGCCCGCGAAGCTCCGGAACGGGAGCCCGACCGGGTCGACGCCGAGCTGTCCCAGGTCGTTCTTTCCCCAGCACACGACGCCGTTCGCGCGGAGCGCGCACGTGTGCTTCGCGCCGTCACTTGCGAGCGCGGAGACGCCGTCGAGGGGCGTCAGTAGCGCCGGATCGGTGACGACGATCTGCGCGTTGAGCTCCGCAGCACCTGCTCCGGGTCGACCGAGCTGCCCTGTTGCGTTCGCGCCCCAGCACTCGACCTTGCCGTCCGCGAGAGCGCAGGAGTGCACCTCGCCCGTGACGACGCTCACAGACTTCGGAAGCGGTCCGAACATGACCTCGACCAACGTGCCGACACACTGGTGGCTCGCGTTCGCGTGGTAGTCGTAGAAGATCGGCGCCGTGCAGGGCGGGTCGGTCGCGTTCGGACGACCGAGCTCGTTGAACGCCGAGTGGCCGAAGCAGGCGATCGTCCCGTTGGTCTTCAGCCCGCACGTGTGAGGGCCGCCGGCCGCGACGCGCGCGACGTCGAAGTTGCCGATCGCGCGCGGTGCAGTGCGATCGAGGTTGGCCGGCGCGGGGGGCTCGGCCTGAGCGCCCGTGAAACGCTGGCCCCAGCAGAAGAGAACGTCTGCCTTGCGGGCGCACGAGTGCCACGCGGCGAGCGAGATCTCTTCGAGCCCTTCGAACGGTAGGCCCGTCTCGTCGAGTGCCACCTTCGTCGCGGTCGCGACGTCCTCGACGAACGTCGCTGCGCCCGTCTTGCCGTTGCCGAGCTGGCCGTGATCGTTCGCGCCCCAGCAGTAGAGGCTGCGCGTCGGCCCCGCGATGACACACGTGTGGTCTCCGTAACCGACGGCCGGGGTCGTGTGCTCGCCGGAGCCTGTCGCGATCGCTCGAACGAGAAGCGGAAGCCCGGCCTCGGCTTCCGCTTCGAGCTGCGTATCGACCGAGGCGTCCTGCGGCGGCCTGAACGCGTCGATCTCGGCGACGAACGAGTCTTCCTCGGGCGCGTCGACCGGAAAGTTGAAGCGGGGCCCGGCGTCGCGGCCTGGCTCCTCACACCCCGCGAACCCAAACGCCACGGCAAGCGCCGTTGCAGGCCCTCCGAGCACGATGAGCACACGACCCGCCCGACGACCTCGGCTCATCGATCCCTCCCTCGCTCGAGCTTAGGCCCAAACGAGCGGAGGCGCGACCGCGGCCCCGCCGCGACGTTCGAAACGCAGAAAGGCGCGATTCGGAAAATCCAAATCGCGCCTCTCGACTTCGAAGGGGTGTCTTTGCGAGGCAAAGCCCCGTTCGCCGAAGGCGAATCACCCCGCGCAAGTCACATCACGGCAGGCTCACGCGAAGCGTGAGAGGCGGAGCGTCGCCTGGAGGATTACCGACGGTCGCGACCGCCGCCGCCACGTCCGCCGCGATCGCCGCCGCGTCCGCCGCCGCGGTCGTCACGACCGCGAGAGGGCGGTCCGCCGCCGGCCTCGCGGGCCTGCAGCATGCGCGCCTTCGCCTGCTCGCCGGCCTCGCCCTCGGGGAGGGGAAGGAGCTCGCGGCGCGTGAGGCGAATCTTGCCGTCGC
>JAYSXP010000181.1:0-5665 GCA_043717125.1 Polyangiaceae bacterium
CGCGGCGCGGGGCTTCCCGTCCCGATCGAACGCCACCGACGGAAGGCGCGGCGCGCGGTCGAGGAACGGCGCGCCGGCCCTGGGCGCGAAATCGGCGACCGTGCTCGGCAGTCCTGTCGGCAGCCTCGCGAACCACCCCGCGTCGAGATCCTGACGTGCCGTCTCGCTCGCGCCCGGGCCCGGGCGACCGTCGAACTTGCCGGCGAGGTAGACGTTGTTCTCGTAGACGTTGCTCATGACCGTCTCGTCAGTCTCCAGCCACGTGGCGCTCGGCCGCGCGCGCACCGTGGTGCCGCTCACCGTCATGCCGACGAAGAGGTTGTTGCGGACGTCGCAGGCGTTCGAGTTCGCGATGAACTGGAGCATCTGGCTGTCGTTCGTCGACGCAAACAGGTTGTGGTGGACGCGGTTGTGGTGCGACCCGAGCTTCGGGTCGAAGAGGTTCTTGTCGCTCGGGTCAGCCGTCTCGCTCCAGAAGCTCACGCCGTGTCTCCCCCAGGACGCGAACACGTTGTTGCGCACGACGCTGTAGCGCATCGAGGTGAAGTTGGAGCCCTGCGCGGTCCCGTGGTGAAAGTAGTTGTTCTCGATGAGCATGAAGTCGGACGCCCCGCGGCCGCCCTCGCCGGTGCCTGCTATGCCGTCGCACGCTTCGGTCGCGACGGGCGAGTCGCACGTCGAGAGCGGGTCGGCGTTGACCTGGAACGTAGAGCCCTGGTTGCCGAAGAGATCGTTGCCGCGGACGATGTCGTAGTCGCTGCCGTTCGACAGGTAGACCCCGTGCCCGTCGGCGTCTCCCGAGTGGCTGACGGTGTTGTTCTCGAACACGTCCCAGTCGGCAGCTCCGGTGAGGACGCCGTCGTGGGTCTGTCCGTCGATGAGGCTGTTCATCACGGCAATGCCGCGCGAGTGCTGCGTGGCGGTGTAGTCCGCCCCGACCGCGCGCACCCCGTATTTTCCGCCGCGGAGCTCGAAGCCGTCGACCGCGACGTAGCTCGCAGCCTCGAAGTTGAAGCAGCTCATGCGCCCGCTGGTGCAGCACTGCATGCGCACGCCGCGGGTGCCGTCGGCGTTGCGCTCGCCGTAGAGGACAATGGGCGCGTCGTACGTACCGCCGCCGCCGTCGTAGCCGAAGCAGCCCGCGTAGATGCCCTTCTGGAAGACGACACGCGTGCCGGGCGTCGCGCTCGAGAGCCCGGAGGCTACCGACGCCGGTGTGCGCGCACTCGCCCCGCTCCCGCCGCCGCTCGGGCTCACGTAGAGGACCCTCGCGGGCGCGTAGCCAGGGTCGGTGTAATGGCGATTGAACTCCTCCACGAAGCCTGCGTAGCCGCCGCCGCGCTTCACGGCGGGCTGGCGGGCCGGCACGGTCGTGCCGAGCGCGTCGGTCGGTCGACCGAGGGCGAGGTCGGGGTCGAACGACAGTCGCGGCGCTGTCCCGGACGCCCCACCTCGCGTGAGACAAGCGGCGACGACCGACGCGAGAACGGCCGAAGCGGCGAGGTGGATCGAGCGTCTCCCCATGTCGGCGTTCGCTCCAAATTAGCCTCACGGCTGGACGACGTCGACACACCCGAGCGGCTTCTTGAGCTGCGCTTCGTACGCGCTCGTCATCGCATACCAGCCGGGTACCCCCGCGGGGGTCCGGCCTCGGAGAACGAGCCGCGCTTGCGCTCCTCGTCGTGCCAATCGGGCTTCCGCAGATAGTGGATCAGCCCCACACCAAAACCGACGCCGTGACAGACATGGAGGACCGGAAAGATCGATGCCACGACCGGCGCGAGATGGAGCCCGTACTTCCGCGAGACGCGGATCCCCTCGACGACCGCCGCCATCCCGTAGAGGCCGAGCGCGATCGGGAGGAGCGGGTGCCACGCCGACGTCACGAGGAGCGTCACGCCCCCCACCACCATGAAGAATGGAAGCATCGGCCGCAGCGAGAGGAGACCACGGTGCTTGAGGGCCGTCCGCGCGCGCCCCTTGCCGTAGTTGAAATACTGCTTCGCGAGCCCGCGGTACGAGTCGCGCGGGAAATAGTGAACGACGATGCGCTGGCTCAGATAAACGCGTCCACCGGCCTCGTGGATCCGCTGATTCAGCTCGGCGTCCTCGTTCGTGATCGCGTTCGGGTCGAAGCCGCCGACCACGTCGAACACGCCGCGCGGGAAGGCGCCCGGGAAGACCGTGTCCACCCAGCCTTCGGCGTCGAGCGTCCGGAAGGCCGAGTTCCCTACCCCGAGCTTGCTCTCGAGCGCGGCGCACACCGCCTTCTGGAACCAGTTCTCGGCGGCCGGCCGCGCGGGGCCGCCGACGTTCTGAGCGCCGGTCTCCTCCAGGACCTCGACACACTGGCGCACGAAGTCCTTCGCGTAACGTGCGTGGACGTCGAGGCGCACGATGACGTCGCCCTTGGCGGCGGCGATCATCGCGTTGAGCCCGGGCGCCTGGAGCCGGCGCGGGTTGTCGATGACGCGCACGACGCCGGGCCGCTTCTCGGCGACGCGCGCGATGATCTCCCGTGTGCGATCGGTGCTCATACCGTCGCCGATGAGCACCTCGATCGACGACGCCGGATAGTCCTGCTCGAACACGTCGTCGAGGAAGACCTCGATGTAGCGTTCCTCGTTGAAGCACGGGACGGCAATCGTCACGAACGGCACGTTCGCCATGTCCCTCACGGTATCACGCGGCATCGATGAATCCGGGTACGATGCCGCCATGTCGGATGCCCGGCAAGACGCGCTCCTCGTGGCCTACGCGTTCCCGCCGGTCGGCGGGGCGGGCGTGCAGCGCATGTCGAAGCTCGCGAAGTATCTCCCGCTGCATGGCTTCACGCCGCACGTGCTCACGGTCGCAAACCCCTCGGTGCCGCTCACCGACGAGTCGCTCGTGCGCGATCTGCCGCCCGACCTCGACGTGATCCGCGCTCGGTCACTCGAGCCCGGCTACGCGGCAAAGAAGGTCGCGTGGGAGGCCGCCGCCGATGCGAAGCCGTCCCAGAAGCAGCGCCTCGTCCGCTTCGCCAGCGGTCTCGTGCGCCAGCTCGCCTACCCGGACATCCAGCTGCTCTGGCAGCCCGGCGCGCAGCTCGCGCTCGCGCGCACGTTGCTCCGCCAGCCTCCCGACGTGGTGCTCATCAGCGGGCCGCCCTTCTCCCAGTTCTTGCTCGCGCCGCTGGCCCGGACAAGCTCCGCGGTCGTGCTCGACTACCGCGACGAGTGGAGCCTCATCCGCGGCGCCTACGAGATGACCCGGAGCTTCGTGGCGCGCGTCATCGGCGATCCGCTCGAGGCGGTCCTCTTGCGCAGCGCGCACATGGTGACGACGGCCACCGAGGAGTTCCGCGAGAACCTGCTCGCCCGATTCCCCTTCCTAGACCCGAGCTCTGTCGTGGCGATCCCCAACGGCTACGACCCGGAGGACTTCCCGGCGGACCTTCCGTCGCCGCCGGCGGATCGCTTCGTGGTGTCGCACGTCGGCACGGTGTTCAAGCTCACGAGCCCCACCGGCCTCCTCGGCGCGATCCGGCGCCTCCACCAGACCGAGCCCGAGCTCGCGCGCCTGATGGACGTGAAGTTCATCGGCCGCACCGTGGATCTCGAGGCCGCCGCGTTCGAGGGAATGGATGCGCTCGGCGTCCAGCGCATCGGTTACATGGATCACGACGAGGCCGTGCGTGCGCTCGCGGCGAGCCATCTCGTGCTCTGCATCCTCGACGACACCCCGGGCGTCGAGCGCATCTATCCGGCCAAGATCTTCGAGGCGATGTACATCGGGCGGCCCTCCCTCACGCTCGCGCCGGAGGGCGCGCTGACGCGCCTGGTCCTTCGCCACCAGATCGGCGACCGGCTGCCCCCGAGGGACGAGGAGGCGATCTGCGCGCTGCTCGCCGGCAAGCTTCGCGCCTTTCGCGACGGCAAGGCCGAGTCGGTGTCGCCGCCCGTGGGCATCGAGCAGTTCGACCGGCGCGTCATCGCCGGCGAGTTCGCCCACGTCATGCGAGCCGCCATCCGGCGCGCGCGAGGTTAGCCGCCCATGCGAATCGTGGAGGTCGTGCTCTCGCTCGACATCGGCGGACAGGAGCGGCTCGTGCTCCGGATGGCGCAGGCCTTCCGCGAGCGCGGGCACGACGTACACGTCGTCACGCTCACGCCCGGCGGCACGCTCCGGGGCGAGCTCGGCACGCTCCCGGTCCACGACGTGATCCGCCGCGCCGGCTTCGACACGGGCCTCTACACGCGCCTCTGGCGCCTGTTCCGCTCGCTGCGGCCGGACGTCGTCCACACGCACAACTCCGTACCGCTCGAGTACGCCGCGCCGGCGGCGCGCCTCGCGCGCGTTCCATGTATTGTACACACGAAACACGGTCACATCGCCTACTCGAAGTCCTCACTCCAGCTCGCGCGCGTGGCGACGCGGTTCGTCGACCACTTCGTCGCCGTGTCGAGGGACACCGGGGCGACGGCCGAGCGGAACGAACGACCTCGCCCGAAGCGCCTCGCGGTGATCGAAAACGGCATCCCGCTCGGAAAGTTTGCGCCCGACGAGCTCGCGCGCAGGGCGATCCGCGAGGAGCTTGGCATCCCGAAGGGCGCCCTCGTCGTCGGCTCCGTCGGCCGGCTGGTCGCGGAGAAGGACTACCCGCTCCTGGTCCGCGCGATGGGCCCGCTCCTCGGCGAGCAGGTGCGGCTCGTCATCGTCGGCGAGGGGATCGTCCGCACCGCGATCGAGGCGTCGATCGCCGAGCTCCCACCTTCGGCTCGCAAGCACGTGACGCTCACGGGCGCCCGCCGCGACGTCTCGCGCGTGCTCTCCGCCTTCGACGTCTACGCATCGAGCTCGCGGGCGGAGGGGCTCCCGCTCGCGCTCGCCGAGGCGATGGCCTCACGGCTGCCGATCGTCGCCACCGCGGTCGGCGGGGTGCCCGACATCGTGCCCTCGCAGGTCGGCGTCCTCGTGCCGCACGGCGATCCGCAGGCGCTGCGCGCCGAGATCAACCGCCTCCTCGAGGACTCGAGAGCGCGCTCCGCGATGGGAGAGGCCGCCCGCGCCTATGCGCTGGGACGCTTCGCGGAAGAGCGGATGCTCGACCGCTACCTCGAGCTCTACGCGCACCGACGGACTCGCGCGGGTCGCGCGTGATACACCCGAGCCATGAGTTCGAAGCTCGCAGGTCTCGCTGGGCTCTTCGCGCTCGGGGTGGTCGGCCTGCCCGGCTGCCCACTCCGCAGCGGCTCGAAGGGCCCCGATGCTTCGACCGACGTAGCGAAGCCGAACAGTGACGGCACCCCGGCCGTCAAGACGGGGCCCGTGGTCGTGGCGACCGGTCACCCGCGGCTGCTCCTCCGCGAAAGCGATCTCCCACGCCTGAGAGGCTGGGCGACCGCAGGCAACGAGATCTTCGACAAGGGCCTGAAGCCCCTCGTCGAGCAGGCTGCGCAGACGATGGACGCGGGAGGCGCCATGACGGACGACCCCGCCAGTCCGAACGGCTACTTCGCCAGCCCGCCCGAGTCGCTCGCGATGCTGTTCGCGTTCTACTCGCTCGTGAGCCCGTCCCTCACCGAGCGCGATGCGTACGCAAAGCGAGCGCACAAGCTCCTCATGTACGTCATCGACAAGGCGCTGCCCGGCGCCGCGCCCGACCAGCCCTTCCGCGATCCGG
>JAYSXP010000182.1:0-16219 GCA_043717125.1 Polyangiaceae bacterium
CGACGTCGCGCGCGTACGGGGTGTCGTCGGAGCCCGTGATGCTCGATCTCCCGTAGTCGAAGCGCGCCTGGTCGTCGAAGGTGACCGTGTACGCAGGCACGGGCTCCGTGGCGCGAGCGGCCATTGTGGCGGCCACCAGCGCCGAGTCGAGGCCTCCGCTCGAGAAGAGCCCGATGGGGACGTCGGCGACGAGCGCTCGCTCGATCGCGCGCGGCACCACCTCGCGCAGGTCGGCGACAGCCCTACGTTCGTCGTGATCGACCACGCGATCGCCACACGGCCAGTCCCAGTACTCCTCGACGCGCGCTCCCTCACGGTCGACGAGCACGAAGTGCGCAGGAGGGAGCGGGGTCACGCCGGCGAACATCGTGTGCGTTACGCCGCTGAAGGAAGGTGCGACGAGCGCATCGAGGGCACCGGCGACGTCGACCCGCGGCCGTTCGCGCGAGGTCCTGGCGATGGCGTGCGCCTCGGAGGCGAAGACGAACGCTCCTCCTTCGCGTCCGTGGTGGAAGGGCTTGACCCCGAGGCGGTCCCGAGCGCCAAAGCCCCGCTCGAGTGTCGCGTCCCATACGAAGAACGCAAACATCCCCGAGAGGCGGGCGGCGCAGGCGACTCCCCACCGTGCGTAGGCCGCGAGCACCACCTCGGTATCGCTGCGCGTGCGGAACGACCAGTCGAGCACGCTCCTCAGCGTGTCGGCATTCGCGAGCTCACCGTTGTAGACGAGGACGTACCGACCGTCCGGGCTCACCATCGGCTGCGCGCCGCCCTCGTGATCGAGGATCGAGAGACGCGTGTGGGTGAGCGAGACGGGGCCCTTGGCAAAATCGCCCTCGCCGTCCGGTCCTCGGTGGCGAAGGCGGGCGCGCATCGCGGCGAGGCGCTCCGCGTGAGCTGCAAGGGGACGCGCGAAGTCGACGATGCCTGCGATGCCGCACATCAGCCGGCCCCGTACTCGGCGACGAACGCGGCGAGCGAGGCAACACCGACATTGGCGCGATCGTCCCCCGACCACGAGAGAGAGCGACCGAGCGAGCGTTCGAGAGACGCGAGCGCACGGGCGCACGGAAATGCCACGCGGGGTAGCGGGGGCGCGAAGGTCGGGGCCTTGGCTCGTTCCGCGATCGCCCTCGGCAGGCCCCACATGACGGCGAGCTCGCGGAGGGATGTTTTTTCGGGGTCTCCGCCGGATGCGAGGAGATCGACGAGCGCGTCGTCGAGAAAGGGGGCGGCGAGGCCGAGGCCGCAGCCGCGCGTAATCGCCGCGACGATCGGGACGTAGTCGGCGGTCTCGGTGGCGCCTCGCGCCGCCTGATCGGCGCCGTCGCCCGTGACGAGGACGTCATGCCCGCGCGCCCGCGCGACGCGCGCGACGACGACGCGGCTGACCGGATGCAAGTTGTAGAGCGCCGTCTCCGCGAGGCGCACGGCGAGCGGGAGCTCCCGCGCGAGCTCCGCTGCGTCGAGCTTGATCTCGTGGAGCGTGAGCCCGAGCGCCTCTGCGACCGCGCGCGCCTCCTGCGACTCGTCGTAGGATGTGCCGGGGATCGCGAGGTGAACGGCCTCGCGAATCACGACTCCGGCGCGGCGAGCCGCGAGCACTGCGAGCGGAGCGTCGATGCCCCCGCCCAGCGCGACCACGGGGCGCCTCGCGCCCTCGAGCGCATGCGTCGCGGCGTCGACCAGCATAGCGTCGAGGTGAGCCTCGGCGGGCGGACGAGAGGACTGCGCGACCTCCCGTAGCGTGGCACGCGCGACGAGCCTCATTCCCGGCGGGACGGCACGAATGCCGCTCAGACAGGTGCGATCGGGGGCATCGGCGAGCCCCCAGGCTGCCTCGACGCCCCGCACGTCGAGGCCGGAGCCGCGCGCCGCCGGGACGCGCGCAAGGAGCGAAGCCAGACGGCTCGCGTGAGCGCCGGACGCGGGGTCGAACACGATGCGGCGTGAGCCGAGACGATCGCGGAGGCGGGCGGTCATTCAGGCCTCCGCTCGCGGACCTCGGAGCGCGTGAGCTGCCGGAACGGCATGAGCGCACCGGCTCCACCCAGGCATCGGGCGCACGACGCGAGCGGCTCGCTCCGCTCGAGATAGCTCACGATCTCGCGCGCGAGCTCCGCGCGGGGCGCGAGCGAGATGCCGTCGCTTGCCGCGAGCGAGCCGCCAGCGCCGGCGAGGGCATCGATGCCGATCGGGCGGCTGCACGCGAAGAGAGTGCCGTCCCGGAGCGTGTGGCAACGATGCCGGAGCCAGCACGTATCGAAGACCTCGCGAGTGACCGCATTGTCGGGCTCGACCGTGCGCCGCGTCATCGACTGGAACTGGTCTTGACGCTTCTCGTTCAGCACGACGCCGAAGCGCACGGCCCGCTCACGCAGCGCGGCGAGCGACGGCGCGCCGATCCCGACGCCCGGATAGATCGAAACGGTGATGGCATCGAGCTCCTCGAAGAGCGCGTCCGGAGCACGCGCGAGGAGCACGCCGTTGGTCGTCATCGACACCTTCGGCGCGATGCCACTCAATTTCGCGACACGCGCAAGGTCCACGATGTTCGGCGCGAGGAGAGGCTCGCCCCCGGACAGCTTGAAGACGCTCGGGCGGAGGACCTTGCGCGCCCACGCGAGATCGCGCTCGAGCACGGAGACCTCGAGGAACTTACGCGGCGCGAGCGGCGAGAGCACGCAGCAGCCCGCGCAGCGCAGGTTGCAGTGATCGGTGACGTGGACCTCGAGCGAATGCGTGGGGATCGTTCCGTCGTCGAGGGACGGATACGCACGCGGCCGCGACCAGGAGGGATCGAGCGTCATGGGGCGAGCCTCCCGTCCTTGACGTCGCGCTTCCGGAGCTGGACATGCCGCGCGAGCGGACCGCTCGAGCCGTGGCAGTGTGTGCACGACTCGAGCTTTTCGGAGCTGCCGAGATACGACGCGAGACGCACTGCGAAGTCCTCGGCGTCGAGCCGGATGCCCTGCGCCCGCTGCGTCGCTTCAGCATCCGCGTCGCGCGCCTCGACGTCCACGAACGCGTGATAGTCGGCGTGGTACGCCGCGCGCGTGCACTTGTAGAACACCCCCTCGCGAACGACGAGGCAGCGATGGCGGAGCCAGCACGCGTCGTAGGCGGCCTGGGCTTCGGGCGTGTTCCGGGCCAGGCGCGAGAGGACGGTACTGAACGTGTCGACGGGCTTCAGGTTGAGCACGACATCGAAGCGCCTGGCGCGCTCCTCGGTCTCGGCGACGAGGTCGGGGCGGAGCGGCGCGCTCGCGTAGCTCGACACCGTGAGCTCGTCGAGCGCTGAAAACGCAGCGTCGTCGAGCGTGCGCAGCAAGAGGCCGTTCGTGAAGAGCCGGATTCGCGCGGCCACGCCGCTCTCGCGTACGGCACGCAGTACGCCGCCCACGTCGGGGTGGAGAAGCGGCTCGCCGCCCATGATCTTGAGGACGTCGGGCCGCACGACCTCGCGTAGGCGCTCGCAGGTCGCGCGCACCTCCGCGACCGACATGGATCTCTTCGGGAGGTAGGGAGACACGTTGCAGCACTGCGCACATCGCAAATTGCAGTGCTCGACGACATGGATCTCGACGGACTCCACGGCGACGCGGCCGTCGGTGTCGACCGCGTACGCGCGCGTCTCCTCCGGCGCTCGCGGCGCGATCCGTGCGCGAAGTGTCACCGGACCGTCGTGCGGCTCGCACGAGCACGAGACCGACGCGCGCGGAGGCAGACGGCGCGTGAGCCACGTCGTGGCGCGGGCCACGTCGGCGGCGTCGAGGCCGTGCGCCTCGACCCGGACCGCGTCCTCGATGCGATAGCCCATGTCGCGGCCGAGCCGCGCGACGTTCTCGCGCGCCGACACCGCGCGGATCGCCGCGAACGCATGCGAGAGCACGTCGTCGAGCCCCGAGCCCATCGCCGTCGCGACGACTTCGAGCTCACCCGAGGGAAGGAGCGTGGCCAGGGCCGACGGCAACATCGAAACCCGAGGCTACCTCCATAATCTCGGGGAGGGCGGGGGCTCGTCGACCCTCCGGTTTCGAGGCGGAGCTTCTCGAGGAGGGCCACGTCAGCGAGGTCCACCGTCGAGAGCGTCCAGCTCGGAGGCGAGGAGCGCATCGGCGCGCTCGACCGCCGCGGCGTTTCTCAGCTTGCGAACGGCGCCGAGGAGCGCGAGGACGATGGCGCCGAAGACGACGCCGATCGCGAGCGTGCCGCGATGACCGCGTGCGCGGGCGGTGACCACGGTCGCCGCGAGGCCGCCCTGAACTCGCACGTCGTCGCCGCGGACGTAGACGGCCGCGCCGGTCACGCGCGCGGTGTAGCCGGTGAGGCGACGCGCTTCTTCGCGCGCCGCATGGCTGGTTCCCGGCGGAGCCACGTGACCGACGCCTTGCTCGAGGATGCGGCCCGTCTCGACCTCGAAGCGGGTGCCTGAGCCGAGATCTCCGTCGATGATCTGGAGCGCGCTGCCTGCGGCGACCGGCGCTCCATAGCGCTGGCTTCCGTCGAGCGACGTGCAGTGACGAACGACCGCGCTCATCGTGCGTCCGGGGCCGGCGGAGCGGTCGACGACGATCCCCGTGACGTGCCCGTTCTCGATGAGTGCGGCGACGCCCGGCGTCGTCTCCACCACCTCGCTTTCGGCGAGAGGAACCGCGAAGCGGAGCTCGAGTGACGCGCCCTCGGCGATCTCCGTCGCCGATTCAGGCGTGAGCACCCAGCGGGCGTGCCAGGTGATGCCGTCGTCGGTGCGCGACGGAGAGAAGAGCGCGCCCGCGACGTGAGCCACGCCGGCAGGCTTCCGAGACACGGTCGTAGCAGGCGCTCCGTGGGCCGTGCTCGAGAGCTCGACGGTCATACAGAGGACGATCAGGACGATCCGTAGCGGAGACCATGGCCGTAACATCGCTTCACTCCACCCGCGCGACGGGGAGGGCGTGGCTCGACTGGGCGAGATGATCGATCCCGCCGCTGAACACGGTGCGCTCAGGGAAAATGGGCGACGCGAGCGAGGCGAGCTGCACGAGCGTCAGCAGCTGCATGCCGAGGGTGACCGCGACAGGCAAGAGGACCGTACGCATCCTCGTTCCCGGCTCCAAGCGACGGACCACGCCGCGGACGAACATGATCGTGCCGGCGAGAAGGGCGAGGCCGACGGAGCCGATGCCGAGCACGGGACCGGCCCAGGCGCTCGAGTGGTAGTAGAGCGCCACGAGCGGCGCGAAGACCGCGAGGACGAGCGTTCCTCCGAACACCCCGCCCGAGAAGCCGAGGGCGAGGTCACTGCCTCGAACGCGCGTGCCGGAGAGGCGCCATGCGAGCAGGCCGGCAGGCGCCGCGAAGGCGCAGGACAAGAGCACCACCATCGGCACCTTGTAGACGTTCGCAAGCGCGAGCGCGGCCGAGCGGCTTCCGGCCGCGAGCCCCCAGACCGCCGCGAAGACGAGCGACGCGAGCAGCGCGAAGACGACCAGCTGCATCCGCCGCGAGCGGCCGGAGTCCTCCGCCGGAATCGGGCGTCCACAGGCAATATCGATCAGCGTGACGAGGGTTCCCATCTTCTCTTCGAGCCTCCGAAGATGGTTATGCAGCGCGCGCGTGGATACGGCTGGGTGACACCGTGAAACGACGCCACGACCGATGTGAAAACGGCTTGAATCCGGGTCAACCGAGGGGAAGGACGACGCGAAACGTCGTGCCGCGGCCAGCGGCCGAGCGAGCGCTCACGTGGCCACCGTGAGCCTCGGCGACGGCCTTCACGAGGGCCAAGCCGAGCCCGGTTCCCTTCTGCTTTCGAGCCGACGGCTCCGCGCCGCCCCCCGCCACCGCGCGCGTGGTGAAGAAGCGTTCGAACATGTGCGGCAGGTCCTTTTGCGGGATCCCGGGGCCACTGTCGCACACCTCGAGGACCACCTGCCGCGCGTCCTCCGGGTCGGGCTTGACGCTCACACGCACCTCGCCGCCAGCACCTGCGAACGACGCGGCGTTGTCGACGAGGTTCCTCACGACGGAGTCGAGGCGCGGCTCGACGCCCACGACCGTGGCCGGCGCGTCGGCATCGATCGCGAAGCGCACCTCGGGGTGACTCTGCTCGATCGCGTGCGTGACGCCACGGGCTAGCGCCGCGAGATCGACGGGCGCACGCGGCTCGTTGGGCATGCCCGCCTCGGCCCGCGCGAGCTCGAGGAACTGTGAGACGAGCGCGTCGAGACGCGTGCTCGAGTCGGCGAGGATCTTCGAGAGGCGCGCGGCGCGCTTCTCGTCGACCCCTCCGCTGTCGAGCGACTCCGCGCAGGTGCGGATCGCAGCAACGGGGTTCTTGAACTCGTGGACGAGATCCGCGATGAACTCCTCGTTGGCGCGCCTCCGCTCGTCGAGCGAGCCGAGCAGCCCGTTGAACGCGTCCGCGAGATCCGCGACCTCGTCGCCGGGCGGCGGGTCGAGATCTGCGCGCGGATTCGCGAGGCGGGCCTTTTCGAGGACGCGCTCGCGCAGCCACTCGATGGGGTGGACCATGCGACGCCCCATCCACCACGAGAAGCCGAGCGCGAACGGGAGCATGATGAGAGACAGCCGCAGGAGCTGGTAGCGCAGGTCGTAGAGCGCACGAACCGCACGGCGCGACGACTCTTGCACGTAGATCGCCTCGATGCCGTCGCCGACCGCGACCGCGCGCGTCGCATGACACACGAGCAGCTTGAAGGCCGGTGACGTTCGGCATCCGGTCTCGACGTCGGTCGCCGCAGGCGGCGGCGCGCTCGAGCGGAACAGCGTCGATACTGGCGCGGCGACGCCGGGATCGTGGTTCTGCCGCTTCACGCCGAAGCCGTAGTCGTGCGCGGTGCCCTCGGGGAGCGGCGGCGGCGCGACGGGAGCGCCCTCCTCGTGCCAGGGCGTGACCTTCATGATCTCGGGGCGGCGCTGGAGCGGGCCGAGCGTCTCGTCGAACTCGCGAAGCGTGGGAGCGCCGTCGGGGCCGAAGAACAGGGTTCCCACCTGATGCACGACGTCGGTGCCTTGATCGCGATCGACGTCGAAGCGCACGGTGCCGTCGCTACGAACGACGCGAATCCGTGCCGTGTGGTGCGCCGCGACCTCCGCGAGCCTCGCCTCGGTCGACACCGGGTCGAGGCCCTCGGCGCGCGCTGCACCCAGGGCGTCGGCGGCGTCCTGCGCGGCCTCGCGTGCGCTCCATTGCAGCTTTCCGCCGATGTCGCGCTCCATCGCGCTCCATCCGACGACGATGGCCTGCGGCAGCACGAGCATCGCCAGCACCATGAGCACCGCGTTGGTCCGCAGCGACGACCATGGCAGAGCGCGGCGCCGTGTGGCCACTCAGCCGTCCTTCCAGCGGTACCCTGCCCCGATGACAGTCTCGATGCGATCGAAGCTCGGATCGACGGCCTCGAGCTTGCGGCGTAGCCTGCGCACGTAGGTGTCGATGATGCGCTCGGCGACGACGGACTCGTCGCCTCGAACGATCTCGAGGAGCCGATCGCGCGAGAGAACGAAGCCGGCGCGCGACGCGAGGGCCTCGAGCAACCGGAACTCCGTGACGGTGACCGTGAGTGGGGTGCTTGCGTAGCGGACCTCGAGACGCTCGGGAAAGAGCTCGAGAAGACCCTTCGCGACGGCGCGCTCGGTCTGCTGCGCCGCGCGCATGGCCTCACGGCGGAGGAGGGCGGCAACGCGCGCGAGGAGCACACGCGTGCTGAACGGCTTGGCGACGTAGTCGTCGGCGCCGAGCTCGAGCCCGAGTGCTTCGTCGATCTCGTCGTCGCGTGACGTGAGCAGCACGAGCGGTACGCCGTTGCCGCTCTCGCGCAGCTTGCGACAGAGCGAGAAGCCGTCGAGGCCGGGCATGTTCACGTCGCTGATCACGGCGTTCGGCTTGCTCGCCTTCACGACCTCGAGCCCGCGCTGACCGTCGGCGGCCGTGAGCACCTCGTAGCCCGCGTCCTCGAACGCCAGCGAGAGCGCATCGAGCAGCGAGGCGTCGTCGTCGATGAGAAGGACTGTGGGCATCGGCAGGTCAGGTTTGCGCAATTCGTGAGCGTGCCAACGAATTTCGGAGGGGAGGGTCGGCAGCAGTGGATCGGGAGGGATCCACCGCGGTTCTCGGCGAGCGACGCAAAGCCATGATCTGCCGAAGAAACGTGCGGCGAGGCGTGATCCTTCCCCGGCACACCATGTGCGTAGAGGTGTGGCAATGCTGGCTTACCGTGCGCTCCTCGCCGTCCTGGCCATCGGCTCGCTCGCCGCGCTGGCCCCGGCGTGCGCCGGTGAGACCGACGACGGGTCGACCTCCGAGGACGACTACACGCGGAAGAAGGGAAAGCTCCAGCTGGTCGTCACCGTCGACTGGGAAGGCCGCGACCTCCGCGAGGACAACCTGCTCGCGATGCAGGACCTCCACGCGCGATTCCCAGCGGTGAAGATCGTCCACTTCCTCAACGCCGGTTACTACACGAAGCAGGGCGCTCGCCCGTCGGACGTCACCGCGCGCATCCAGCGCGCGATCGCTCCCGGCGACGAGAAGGCACTCCACATCCACGGCTGGAAGCGCCTCTTCGAGGCGTCGGGCCTCACGTTCCGCGCGTCGCCCACGTTCTGGGGCACGAGTCTCGACCCGCACGCGGGCGATTGTCTCCAGACCGACTGCGGCCACGAGGTGCCGATCAGCCTCTACACGAGCGAGGAGCTCCGTAAGGTCGTTAAATTCAGCCTCGACACGCTCGAGGGCCACGGGTTCGGTCGCGCGAAGAGCTTCCGTTGCGGCGGCTGGATGGCAAAGCCGAACGTGCGCGATGCGATCGCCGCCGAGGGCTTGAAGTACGAGCACTCCGCGGTACCGACGGCGTTCCTCGAGCCGAAGCTCGGCACTTCGCCCATCTATTCGTGGCTCGAAGAGCTCTGGCAAGGCACCACCAACGTCTCGCAGCCGTACGCGATCGCGACGACGACCGCGCCGCTCACGGAGGTCCCCGACAACGGCGCGCTCGCCGACTACGTGAGCACGCAGCAGATGATGGACACCTTCGAAGCGAACAAGGCCGTGTACCTCGCGGACCGCAGCAAGAACGTCGTCGTCTCGGTCGGCTTCCACGAGGAGACCGCGGCGACCTACCTCCCGCAGCTGGAAGCCGCCCTCCAGCGGATGTACGACGAGGCCAAGGCCGCGAGGATCCCCTTCGAGAGCGTCACGAGCGAAGCCTTGAGCGCCCCCGTTGCTGCCGCGGCACCGCCTCCCCACTGAGAGGCTCACGTCCACGACGTGAAGACACCCTGCGAATCCGCATCGCGAGGAACGCGGCCGAATAGCCGATCGACAAAACGCGATGTGGCGGGACTCGCTCTCGCGATCCCGCCACCCTCGCCCACATCACGCTTTCAGTGGTGCTTCTTCTTCTTGTGGCCGCCGGCGTGCGCCTCGGCCGGCTTGTCGTTGCCGACATGGCCAGGCTTGGCGAGGTGCATCTCGAGGGTGTCGCCGTGCGCCTTCACCTGATAGTTCGGGACGCCGTCCTTGAACGTGACCGAGAGCTCGGCGCCGCCGGTCTCGTTCGAGATGCGAATCGCCGCGATGCGCGGGTCCTTCGACGCAAGCGGTCCCGCGGCGTCGAGAGACTTGCGGCCCGGAAGGACGACCGTGAAGCCCGACGGCTGCGACGCGCCCTGGATGAACGTGACCGGGCCGTCCATCTTGATCTTGAGGACGTTGCCGTGCGTGACGGGACCGTTGCCGAACGGAATGGCCTTGCCGGGCTTGCCGCCCATGGTCGGGTCGACGCCGAGCGTCGCCGCGGCCGTCGCGAGCGGATCGTTCGCGGCGGGCATGACGGCTGTGGGTGACGGTACGGGGTTTGCGGCAACCGCGGTCGCGGTGTCCGCGGGCATAGTGGAGGCCCCGGGTGCCGGTGCAGGCTTCCGCAGCGCAACGAGGCAGAGGATGCTCGCGATGCCGATCGCACCGCCGACCATCGCGCGCTTCTTCGTGATCGCGAAGCGCGGCTTCGCGAGGGCCTCCTCGAGGACCACCGGCTCGTCGATCTCGCCGCGGACCACCTTGCGACCGGCCGCGTGCAGGCCGCCGCCCGGCGCTGGCGCCGTCGTGCGACGCAGAGGGATCTCGACGTCGTCTGCCACGCCGTTGCGCTTCGCGCTGGCGCGCGCCGCGAGCAGCGCCATCGTCGTCTTCGCGCGCTTCGCCCACTTCTCGAGGGCGGGTGTGACCTTCGCCATGCTGCGCGCGAAGCCGCTCTTCAGCTTCTTCGACTCCTCGTCCTGGTCTTCGTCAGGTGCGACGGAGGCCTTCGCGATCATGCCGCGCGAGCCGTGCTCCTCGTGGTGGGAGGCTTCGATCTCGTGCTGGTGCGACGCGTCGTTCATGTCGTCCATTTCGTCATCCATCGAGTGGGGAACGAGCGAGCCGTCTCGCCCGGTTGCATGCACGGCTTCCATGCGATCCATGGCGGCGCACTCGGCGGCATGAGCCTCCTCGTCGTCGTAGCGAAGCGTGACCACGAGCTGAGGGATGCGCGTGTCTGGCTCGATCTCGACCTCGACGCGGTCGATGAGCGCGGGGCGCCGGCTGCCGCTGGTCGCGTCCTCGAGGTCGAGCTGCTTGCCGACCTGGAGAAAACCGAGCTCGCTGAAGGCCGTGACGATCGCGCCTTGCGAGTCTTTCACGCGAGCACGCATCGGCGAGGCGAGCCCCTCGATGTGAAGCCGGACCTTGCGGCCCTGCGGCGGGTGGATGGCCATGCCTTCCTCGACCATGCCGACGATGCGCTGGAGGGACACCGTGCTCGCAGAGTCGAGGTTCGTGAACCTGATCCCGAACTCGCCTCCATTGCCCATGTCGTCCTTCCAGAGGACCTCACCGGCGGCGACGACGACCATGCCCTGGCCGGCGTCGAAGCGACACGTGACGGGCTGCCCCACCTCGGGCAGGTACGCCGTGCGCAGGTGCATGCCCTCTTCCGAGAGGTTGACGGCCTGCGCCTCGAACGAGGGGCCGAGCGCGCCGCCGACCTCGACCATTCCATCGAACGGGATCCGTGATGCGTTGGGCGCGCGGCGATCGGTTGCGTTGCTCATGAAATTCTCCTCCGAACCTCCGTTGGTCCTAAGGAAAAGCGCGATGTCGGGCCAAGTTTCTGCGCTCACCCCTGGGGGAGGAGCGCGAGCAGATGACGGCGGAGACCGTCCGGGCTCGACGTCGCGCGCTCCCGGATCAGTGCCTGCGCGTTGGGCACACCCAGGACGAAGAGGGATCGCGCGAGCGCGAGCACGAGGTCGCCGCCCGTGCCGGGGGGAGGCACCGACCACCGCGTCGTGCGCGGAGGAGCAAAGGCTCGCGCCACGATCGCCCCGGCAGCGCCGCGGGCGTCGGGCAACGCCTCGCAGAGCGCGACGACAGCGGCGAGGCGCGCATCGTCCATCATCGCGGCGCTGCCGGTGATGATGGTCTCGAGCTTCGTGGCTGCATGCGTGTCGATCGAACGGAGCGCGCGGAGGCCGGTGATCGCCGTCACGACGATGATCGGGGCGACGTGGCCGAGCGCACCGAAGAGAAGCGGACGAGCTCGCTCCCCCCAGAGCCCTGCCAGCGCGAAGAGCGCCGTCGCCGAAGTCTCGGGATTGGGGCTGCGGAGGAACTCCGCGACGACGCTTCCGGTACCGTCACTCGGCCCCGACGGTAGGGCGCGGATGAGGTCTTCGACGAGCGTCCCTTCGAGCTCGCCGCGGCCGACGCAACTGCGTAGCGCGCCCGTCAACGGCGCGAGTGACGCCGGGCCAATCGCCCTCATGATCTGCACGAAGCAGACGCGCGCCATGGGAGACGCATGTTTGGCGCGACCTTCGAGGAGAGCTTGCGCGCCTGCCACCTGCGGCTCGACGAGAACGTGCAGGAGCTCTGCGGGCGCATTCTCGCTTCCCGACAATGCCTTCGTGACGAGGGGCTGGAGACGGGCCGGGTCACGCAGCAAGCGAAGGGCCGCACCCGCCGCGATCGCCCGCGGGCCCACCGCACCTTCCGCCTTGATGATGGCGCGGAGAGCCCGGACGACGACGGACAGCGTCGACGCCTCCGCCGACTTCATGAGCTTGCGGATGACCGGATCGAGGAGCTGGAGGTCGGCCTCGAACTTCACGATGTCCTGCGTCGCCTCGAGCTGCGCGAGCCAGAGCTCGGGATCGCGCGCGAGGGTCTCGCCGAGATCGGCGACCTCGTTGAGCTGGCTCTGGTGCTCGAAGAGGAACGACGTCATGCCCTCGGACTGGAGCTCCAGCCAGCTCTCGCGACCCGGGTTTTTCCCTGCCTCCGGCCGCGGCAGTGACTCGGACGACGTCGGGCGCTCCAGCTCGAGCCACGCTTGAGACTCCGGCGCCGACTCCATCGAGACGGCGACCGGCGAGAGCAGCTCGCGGAGCTCGGTGCGGAGGTGGCGCATCGACTGCTGGCGCGCGCCGGGGTCCTTCGCGATCGCCTTCATGATGATGCTCTCGAGGAGCGGATCGATGTCGGGCATGAAGGACGACGGCGGCGCTGGAGCTTCCGTCACCTGCCTCCGCGCCGTGATCCCGGCGTCCTCGCCGGTGAACGGCAGCTTCCCGGTCGCGAGCTCGTACATGAGCATTCCAAGGGCGTAGACGTCGCTCCGCGCATCGAGCACGAAGCCCTGGCACTGCTCGGGGGACATGTACTCCGGCGTCCCGGCTACGCGACTGCTCTGCGTGTCACCGGTCCAGGCGAGCGCAACGCCGAAGTCGCAGACCTTCGGAATCTCGGTCGGTGTCTCGTCGTCGTCGAGACCCGAGCACATGAGGATGTTCGACGGCTTGATGTCACGATGGATGATCCCGTGACGGTGCACGTGACCGAGCCCGGCGCAGATGCTCGAGATGATCCGAATGGCGCGCTCGAGCGGCAGCGCGCCCTCCTGGTCGAGGACGGTCTGGAGATCGGTGCCGTCGAGAAATTCCATCACGAGGTAGAGGAGGCCGTCCGACTCCTGACCGAAGTCGAGGATCCGCGTGACGTTCGGGTGGTCGATCTTGCTCATCGTGAGCGCCTCCGCGTGGAAGCGCTTCGAGAACTCGGCGTCGGCCTGGAAGGTTCTGTGGAGGACCTTGAGGGCGACCTCCTTGTCGAGATCGCGATGACGGCCTCTGTAGACCGCTCCCATACCGCCGCTCCCGACGCGCGCCTCGAGGCTGTACTTGCCTCCCGCAAGGAGCCTTCCGATGTAGGGGTCGACCTCGCTCGCGACGTGCGGCGCCGGCTGCTTCAGGTCACGCGTGTGCCTGGCGGAGAGCGTCGGCGACGTCGAGCGCTTTGGCCGGGTCTGGGCGAGGCTCGCGGGCGGTGTCTCGGCGGCCGGCTCCGCCGAGGCGACCGCGACCTCCTCCTCGCCCCCGGCGCTCGTCTCGTAGGGCGCGAGCTTCAGCGGAAAGCCACGATCGGTCGGCGGACCGACCGGCTCCGCGAGGAACATCACGGCCTTGGTCGCGCCCGGGGCGTAGCACTCGAGGATGTGCGTCCGCCGATCAACCGGGCCCGCGAGCAACGGAACGAAGACGGCGCCACGACGTCCGGCAATCTTGTGGAGGCGCGCGATGTGGCGCTCCTCGCTGAGATCCGCGACGAGGATGGGGTGCAGCTCGTGGTGGGTATCGATTTTCATCCGCCGGCGGTCCGCATTCCTCCCGAGGAAAGTCTACAGCCCACGTGGCCAGGTCGACACATCGATGCCGGGCCTACAGGGTGCGACCTGCTGCCTTACAGCGGGATATTCGTATGCTTCTTGGGCGGATTCGTGTCGCGCTTGTCCTTGAGCATCTCGAGCGAACGGTGGAGTCGCGCGCGAAGTGTACGCGGATAGATGACCTCGTCGATGAAGCCGAGCTCCGCCGCCTTGTACGGGTTCGCGAAACGCTCGCGATAGTCGGCGATGAACGCGGCGCGCGTAGCCACGGGGTCGGCCGCCTTCGCGATCTCGTTCTTGTGAATGATGTTGACCGCCCCTTCGGGCCCCATCACGGCGATCTCGGCGGTCGGGAACGCGAGGTTCACGTCGGCACGGATGTGCTTCGACGCCATGACGTCGTACGCGCCGCCGTAGGCCTTGCGCAGGATGACCGTCACCTTCGGCACCGTCGCCTCGGCGAACGCGAAGAGGAGCTTCGCGCCGTGCTTGATGATGCCGCCGTACTCCTGGTCGGTCCCTGGGAGGAAGCCCGGCACGTCGACGAACGTGACGAGCGGGATGTTGAAGCAATCGCAGAAGCGAACGAAGCGTGCGGCCTTCATCGAGGCGTCGATGTCGAGCACGCCCGCGAGCACCTGCGGCTGATTGGCGACCACACCGACAGCGCGACCGCCGACGCGCGCAAAGCCCACGACGATGTTGCCGGCGAACTGCTCGGCGATCTCGAAGAGGTGCTCGTCGTCCACGACGGCGCGGATCACGTCCTTCACGTCGTAGGGCCGGTTCGACTCGATCGGGATCATCGTGTCGAGCGCGGGGACCTCGCGGAGCGGCGGGTCCTGCGTCGGCTTGAACGGCGGGTCCTCGTGGTTGTTCGAGGGCATGAAAGAGAGCATTTCGCGGACCTGCGCGATGCACGTGCGGTCGTCCGGCGAGGTCAGATGACAGACGCCGCTCTTCGACGCGTGCGTATTCGCGCCGCCGAGGTCCTCCTTCGTGACCTCCTCGTGGGTCACGGCCTTGATGACCTCGGGACCGGTGATGAACATGTAGCTCGTGCCTTCGACCATCAGGATGAAGTCCGTGATGGCGGGCGAGTACACGGCGCCGCCGGCGCACGGGCCCATGATGGCGCTGATCTGCGGGACGACGCCGCTCGCGAGCGTGTTGCGGAGGAAGATGTCGGCGTACCCCGCGAGTGACTCGACGCCTTCCTGGATGCGCGCACCACCCGAGTCGTTGAGGCCGATGACGGGCGCGCCGACCTTCATCGCGAGGTCCATCACCTTGCAGATCTTCTGCGCGTACGCGCCGGAGAGCGACCCGCCGAAGACGGTGAAGTCCTGCGCGAAGACGAAGACCTTCCGACCGTCGACGAGGCCGTACCCCGTGATGACGCCGTCGCCGAGGTACTTCTGCTGCTCCATGCCGAACTCGGTGCAGCGATGGGTGACGAAGCGGTCCATCTCCACGAACGAGCCGGGATCGAGCAGGAGGTCGACGCGTTCGCGGGCCGTGAGCTTGCCGGACTCGTGTTGCTTCTTGATGCGGTCTGCGCCGCCGCCGAGCAGCGCCTTCGCGTTCAGGTCGTCCAGGCGCTTCATGTGCGCGAGCGGAGCCGACGAGTTGGCGGATGGGGAAGCCGGAGCGGGCGGGGCGGAACGGGGGACGGTCATCGCGGGGCCTTTATAGGCTTCCTCTCGGCGGACGTCACCCGATCGAGCTACGGATGTCCGGGGCACCGCGACACCCCGATCAGGCGCTCATCCGGGCGACAGCCGTCGGTCTGGCTTCTCGACCTCCGGCCTTCTATCCTCGAATTGGGCCATGAGTAACTCCTCGCTGCCGAGTCCCTACCCGCTTCCGGGGGAGATCATCGGAGATTCCTGGCGCATCGAGAAGATCATGGGCGAGGGCGGGATGGGCGCGGTCGCGAGGGCGTGGGATCTCATTCTCCACACGCCCGTGGCGATCAAGTTCATGAACCCCCAGTACCTGACCTTCCCTGGTGCGGAGGAGAGGTTCATCAACGAGGGCAAGGCGTCCGCGCTCATCAAGAGTGACCACGTCGTCCCCGTGATGAAGGCGGGCAAGACCTCGACGGGCACCCCGTACCTGGTGATGGAGTGTCTCGAGGGCCTCGACCTCGCCGACCTCATTGCCCGCGACGGGCCGAGCGGGCTGCCCGTCGAGCGCGCCGTGCACTTCACGGTGCAGGTCCTCCGCGCGCTCCAGGCCGCGCACGCGATCGGCATCATCCATCGCGACATGAAGCCGTCGAACTGCTTCGCCGTGAACAAGGACGGCGAAGAGGACTTCGTGAAGATCCTCGACTTCGGAATCAGCAAGATCAAGCAGCCGGGGAGCGCCTCGCTCACGCAGACGAACTCGGCCCTCGGAACGCCGCTCTACATGTCGCCGGAGCAGGCCCGGAGCCCGCGCGACGTCGATGCGCGCTCCGACCTCTACTCCGTGGGCGTCATCCTCTATGAGCTGCTCACCGG
>JAYSXP010000183.1:0-16143 GCA_043717125.1 Polyangiaceae bacterium
CTCAACGCCCTCGACTACGCGAAGGATCGCAAGCAGGGCGCGAGCATCACGCACTGGAAGGACGCGACCGCGCCGCGCGTCGCGATCATCGAGCACGCCGACGTCAGGCGCATGCTCATCTCGATGAAGTCGATGGTCGAGGGCATCCGTTGTCTCGCCGTCAAGCTGACGATGCACCAGGACCAGGCCGACGCGCTGCGCGGCAAGGACGAGGCGCTGTGCGCCTACCACCAGGGTCAGGTCGACCTCCTCGTGCCACTCGTGAAGGCGTACGGCTCCGACCAGGGCTTCCGCGTCTGCGAGACCGCCATCCAGACTTACGGCGGCGCCGGCTACACGCGCGACTACCCGGTCGAGCAGTACTGCCGTGATGCCAAGATCTTCAGCATCTACGAGGGCACGAACCACATCCAGGCGATGGATCTCGTCGGTCGCAAGCTTGGTCAGGCGGGCGGCGCCAACCTCCAGGCCTACCTCGCGGACATCGCGAAGTTCGTCGCAAAGAACTCCGCGCACGCGACGCTCGGCCCTGCCGTGAAGAAGCTCGGCGCCGCGCAGGAAGCGGTCGCAGGGACGGCGATGCGCCTGCTCATGTGGTTCCAGAGCGGCAACGTCGGGCTCGTGCCGCTCTCGGCCAATCGCTTCTGCGAGATGATGAGCGAGCTCACCGTCGGCTGGCAGCTGCTCGAGGGCGCCGTCGTCGCCGACGAGGCGAAGGCGAAGGTCGCGGCGGGTCACCCCGATGCCGCGTTCTACGCCGGCAAGGTGGCGGCAGCGTTGTACTTTGCACGCAACGTGCTGCCCGGCGTCGAGCACAAAGCTGCGCTTCTCGCGGAAGAGGATAGGTCGCCGCTCGACATCCCCGACGCGGGCTTCGCGGCCGTCTGACGCACCGACCGAAGCTTCACGCCGAAAGTCCGGGCGTCCTCGTGGGAAGATGGTACGCCGCCTGCAGGGGTCGGTCGGCGCGCTGCCGATGTCTCGGACCCAGTCGAGCAAAGGAGCGCGCCTTGGTACGAGCACCGAGTCTTGTTCGTGGCGCGCTCTGCGCCAGCGCCGTGTGTTTCGCGGCGGTCCTGCCGGCTACGAGCGCGGCTGCGCCAACGCCGCTTCCGCCCACCGCCAAGCAGCGGATCGTGCTCGATCACGCCAAGCTCGTCGCGGTATCGACGAGCGCGCCGATCGCCCATCAACCGTTTCCCGTCGTCGACCCCAAGACGAACAAGCCGGTTTCTCCTGCGCAGATGCTCACTGGACCCAAGGGTGAGCACGTATCCGCGGGCGAGTACTGGGCGAACGTGAACAAGTTCGAGAAGTACTTGAACGATCGCGGGCTCTCGCACCGCACGGCGGCCCCCGTGACCAAGATGGACCGCGTGCATACCGACGACGGGCTCGTGAGCGCGCGCATCGCCCGGCTTGCCGCCGTGAAGAAGCCCGTATCGAACGGGCTCAAGGCCTTCGAGTCCTCGGGCCGCCTCGCTCCCACGCCCGCCGACATCACGAAGTACTCGAACATCCACGCCACGCACGCGGCGGTGCTCCACGCCGCTGCAGCGGCGCCGCCGCCACCTACGGTGCACGGGCCGGGGTCGATGGTGCGCACGGACCGCGAGCTCGACATCCACCAGTCGTACCCGCTGCACCCCTTCGCGATCGGAGGCGACCACTTCGGCGCCGAGTTCGGCGGGAGCGAGCGCGTCGACAGCGGGCAATTCCACAAGTCGGTGGCCATTGCAGCCCAGGCGAAGGCAGCCATCTTCTTCAAGAACTACCAGCTGCTCGACACCCTCGCGTCAACGGCAGGATCGTTCGGACCGACGGGCGCCGGGAGCGCCGTCGCGGATGCCTCTTGCACGATCTACGGGTTCGAGCCCTTCCCGCCGACCCACCTGACCGGCGCAAGCGGCAAGCCCGAGCTCTTCGTCGACCGCAAGACACTCTTCATCCACTCCTGGGGCCCCGAGTTCCCGGGCGTCAACATCTCCGTCGGCCCCTTCGAGATCGAGTTCACCGTCACGCAGGCGGCGCACGTCCAGGTCGATAGCGGCTTCAAGGTGGTCTACGACTTCGTTCGCGCCGATCTGATCCCGGCCACCTCCCTCGGGGTCGCCATCAGCGCCAGCATCGGGATCCCGGGCATCGAGCTCGGGGTTCGCGGCAAGCTGCGCGTGTTCGAGCAGTACTTCGACATGAGCGACCAGGCCGAGCTCACCGAGCCGGGCAGCAACGCGAAGCTGGTGGTCACCACAGGCGTGCGCGATCACCTCGACGCGCTCTCGGGCTCGCTCGGCGCGTTTGCGACGGTGGGGTGGGACCCCTTCTCGAAGACGTTCGAGGTCGACATCTCCTCTCCTCCCGCCATCAGCGACGACAGCGAGCTCGTCAACACCAGCGTGACGTACCCCGTGATGCCCCCGCCGGTGATCCCGCCGCCGCCGCCGCCCCTCGCATCGGTCAAGGCGCTCGCGCCGCCGCCGCCCGCTCCGCCCGCGACCGCGGCGAAGGCCCCGACCCCCGCGCCGACGTCGTCGATGCGACGGACGCTGCCGCCGCCTCCGCATTGAAGCGCGCGCGTGGGTTGGCCCTCGCGGGCGGCATCGCGGTGGCGAGTGCCGTCGCGTGGGCGGTCCTCGCGCGCCCGCCTGCCGCCGTCATCGCGCCCGTGGCCGCGGTCTCGCAACGTTTCGCCCACGACTTCGTCGCTGGCCGCGAGCTCTCCTACTCCCTGAAATACCGTTCCGACGGCACTCTCAGCGTCGGGAGTAGCGACGCGGGGGCGCTCGCCTCGGGGCTCGAGGGCCGCCTGGTGCGCACGGTGATCGGGGCCACGGCGGAGGGCCGGCCGCTCGTGCTGTATCGCTTCGTGGGCGCGCGCGTCGTGATCGTCGTGAACGACGCCAGCGCCGAGGCCGAGGGCCGCGAGGTGGAGACGTCGCTCGCGGCCGGCCTCGTCGTCGAGCACGCGCCTGCCGGGCAGGTGATGCTCGTGCACTTCCCGCCGTCGGCCTCGGCGCTCGCGCGTTCGTTCGGACGCGCGCTGGTGTCCTGGCTGCAGACTACGTTGCCGCGCGAGCTTGCTCGGACGTGGAGCGCGCACGAGGTGGACACGAATGGCGCCTACGTCGCCGGCTACGCACGCATCGGCGAAGGTGGCTCCCTCCGCAAGACGAAGCGGACGGGTGCGATGACAGAAGATCAGTCCGGCTTCCCCACCGCGGTGCGCGGCGCGACGCGCTACCGCTCCGTGACCGAGATCGATTTCGACCGGGAGCTGGGCGCTGCAAAGGAGGTCGCCGGAGAGGAGTGGGTCGAGACGGTCTTCGGCGCGTTCACGCTCGGCACGACGCGGAGCACGTTCGAGGCCGAGCTGACGAACCAGCGCACGCTCGACGCACCCGCGCTGGCCGCACTGCTTGCGGAGACGGCGGCGACCCGCGACGGCGAGGCGACGCCGCTCGATGCGCACGATCCTCGCATTCAGCTCGCGGCGAAGAAGGAGGCGAGCGAGCGCTGGCTCGGTAAGACGACGTTACCGGAGATCCTGCGCTCGCTCCACGCCGACCCGGGCACGCCGAGCTCCGACCGCCACTTCACGTCGTTCCTCCAGCTCAGCGCCTACGCCTTCCTCCACCCCGAGGCATGCATGCGCATCGCGGAGCTCCTGGCGCCGCTCGCTCCGAACGGCGGCGAGGCCTCGGTCATCCTCGAGGCACTCTCGTCGACGGGCTCTGCCGAAGCGCAGGCTGCGCTCGTGAGCGCCCTGTTCGGCGCGGCCACGAAGCTCGGTACGAAGGTTCGTATCGTGGCCACGCTGGGCATGCTCGCGCATCCGACCGAGGCCTCCGAGGCAGCGTTACGGAAGGTGCGCGGCGAGGCTACCGATGCGGACCTCTCGGCGACGGCGGCGCTGGGCCTCGGAATCATGGCGAAGACACTCGTAAGCGTGGCGCCGAGGCGCGCCGAGGTGATCGTCGACGAGGCGATCGCGAGGACGACGGGGGAGGACGACGAGCGGCGGTTGATCATCGACCTCTCGGCGCTCGGGAACACGGGCTCACCGCGCGTCGTGTCAACCGTACTCCGTTCGACGCGGTCGGCTGTCCCGGCGGTACGGGCACAAGCGGCCTTCGCGCTACGCCTCGTCGCCTCCGACGACGCTGAGACTGCCCTGCTCGCGATGCTCGAGGCGGAGGACGACCTCACGGTGCGGGCACGCGTCGCGCGTGCGCTCTCTTACCGCGAGCCGAGCGCGCGAAGCCTGGCCAATCAGTCGGCGCGCGCGCGAGTCGACGGCGACGCGTCGCTACGTGCTGCGCTCCTCGAGAACATCTACGCGATGCGCGTCGACCTCCCGGACGCGATCGCCTTCGTCAGCGCGCGCGCCGCGGACGATCCAGATGCAAATGTTCGCAAGGTCGCCGCGGGGCTCGTCGCCACGGGGCTGTAGCTGGAGAGCGCGGCGATGACCGCGAAGACCCCGAAGGTACGGTATGGTTGCGCGCATGCGAAGAGTGGCCGCTCGGCTCGTGTGCGTCGTGGGCATCGCTTCGGCCTCGCTTGCGGCGGGCTGCAAGGGGCCGATGGCGAAGATCGACGCAATCCGCGAGTCGCTCGAGCGGGACGACGCCGCATCGATCGCGAGCGCGACCGAGGGCTATCCCGCCTGCGCGGATGCGTCGCCCGTCGCGCTCCTCCCCACGCAGCCCTCGCCGCGCGACACCGGCTGCTTTGCCGAGATCGCAAACGCGCTCGGGTCGAAGAAGGGCTTCGTCGGACGGCCGCCCGACCACGCGGCGGCAACGACGGTCGCGATCGTGCTGCTTCGCGACGGACGCGGCGACTGGGTCGCTCACGTCGAGGACTGGCTCGGCTCGATCAAGACCGGCAAGGGGTCCGGTCCCGACGCGCTCCGCATGGCGGTCGCGCGCAAGATGGCCGAGGCCGCGCCGCGCGTCGGCAAGAAGCTCGAGGAGGAGAGGGACGCGCTCGAGGCAATGAAGGCGGTCGCCGGCGCGATCCCCGGCGCATGCGCCACGTACTGGCTGCTCGGCTCGGGCACGGATCCGTCGAAGATCGCCGCAGAGCACTCCGCGGATCACGCGGCGTGCGTGGTCCACGACCTTGCGCGCCGCGAAGGTCCGGGGTCGAGCTACGGGTCGGGGACGTTCCGTGCGCTCGAAGGGTCGCTCGCGCTCTGGCGCGAGACGGAGCGCGCGCTGCGGCTCGGTCTCGCGAGCGCGGGACCTGGGGCGAAGGGGATGCTCGAGACCAAGCTGAAGGTGATCGAGCCAGCGACGCAAGCGATCGCGACGAAGCGCATCGCGTCGGCGACCCCGCCGGCGGCGGTGTTGATGCTCGGAGACGTCCATGCCGAGGCGGGCGTCCCGCTGTGGGACGCGGGCGCGGGCGATGGCGGCGCCGCGCGCAAGAAGTGAGCGCTCAGGACGGCGCGAGGTCGTGGCGGCGGAAGACCGCGCAGTAGCCGAGCAGGACGGCGCCGGCGACGACGGCGATGTCGGCCACGTTGAAGATGGGCCATCGCGTGAGGTGGATGAAGTCGACGACGTACCCACGCATCGCGCGGTCGACGACGTTGCCTGACGCACCGGCGACGACGAGCGCGAAGCCGACGTGCTGGACGCGCGAGGCTCGCTTGCGCGACGCGATCCACATGGCGAGGACGAGACCGAGCGCGAGGGCGGAGGCAGCGAGGAGGATGCTCGGCGGGCGCGCGATGTCGAAGGTGCGAAGGAGACTGAACGCGGTGTCGTAGTTCGGCGCGTAGCGCAGCTCGAGGATGCCCGTGACGACGTTGACGGATTCGCCGTGGGAGAGGCTCGTCTCCGCCGCGAGCTTGGTGGCGTGGTCGCACCCGAAGAGGGAGAGCGTGAGGAGGACGATCGCGACGCGAAGGCGACGCATCGACGCGGGCTGCGGGGATGAGGAAAGCTCGGCCATCGGGGAGAGAGACCGCCACGTGACGCGCTTCATTCCCACGGATTCTCGAGTCGTCCAAGACCCGCCCTTGACGTGCCGCCATGCGATCAGGTACGAAGGCGGACCGTTTTCCGACTTAGCTCAGTTGGTAGAGCAGGCGGCTGTTAACCGCCGTGTCGCAGGTTCGAGTCCTGCAGTCGGAGCCAGATTTTCTCGCGGGGTCGCGCGCTTGGGCTGCACGCGAGAGCGCCGCAGGGCCGCCGCGTCGGTGAATCGTCACGAGCGGTGTGCCTCACGTCAGGCGCAGACGCTTGGATTCGAGCGCCTGTTTGAGCTCGCTCGCGACCTCGAACGCGATGATCCGACGACGCGGAACGATCGTCGGCTCGCCGTTCGATCGTCGCACTTCGCCGCGCGCGACGAGCGCCGGCATGTGTGTGTAGGCCGCACGCTTCAAGGTGCCCTGGTGCTAAAGCGCCTCGAACAGCGCGTCGATGCGGGCGCCGGGACGCCACGTGAACGAAGGTGCGAAGCGCTTGGCATAGCCCGCGAGCGTCGTCATCGAAGGGAAGGTACCGCGGCGGCACGTCGGGCGAGAAGCATCAAGAGCGCGCACCAGGCTTACGAGCCGCGGCAGTCTGTCGTGCGCTTCGGCACGTCGAGGAGGGCGCCGGCGCGTTCGTACTCCCCGGCGTTGACCGCAAGCATGATCGCGAGGTGAAGAGCGTCGCCGCTCGTCGTCACAGCCTCGGACGAGGCAGCGGTTTCACCGCGACACGCGACATATGTGCATTCCACATGCTTCTCCATCACTTTGCGTCGCCGCATGCCCCAGCTGCACCCTTCGTCGTCGCCACAGCACGGCGTGCAAGCAGCGACCTTGCCGCGGCACGTTGTCACGGACCTGGAGGGCGTCGTCTCTCGACAAGTCCGCCGTGACGAGTAATGTGCAACTGCGACTAGTCTGTGGGGGGCTTCGTCGTCCGGAACAGAATGGTCAAAACGCCCGAAGCGCACGCCGGAGCCGCGGAGCGAATGCTCGCGCAAGAGTGTGGAAGCGGCGGCACCACGGAGGAGCGAGCGGCGGCGGCGGTACGTGTCTACGAGACACTGTTTCGAGCCCTCGCTCCCGTCATCGGCGCGGCTGGCGTCTGGGCGCTCTTTACGAGGAGCGTGAGGCTGGCCAGCGCCGAATTTCCCTGTTTGACAGAGATTCCGATGACTGCCGCCCCTTCGGAAAGCAACGTGCAAGGCGCGCAGCCCCTGGCCAGCTGCCTGCGCCAGCTGGAGCCTGCGGCGGTGGCGGAGGTCGCAACGGCGCTGTACGCCGCGTGGCTCGGTCTCTTGGCGAAGTTGATCGGGGAGCGGCTCGTCGTGCAAGTCGTGAAGACCGCGTTCCCTGAGATGGTTGAGGCTGTTACCGGTTCGAAGGAGATCGAGAGATGAGCGACAAGGTTTCGATTCGCACATTGTCGTCCGGGGTGCCCGGCTTCGACGAAGTGCTCGGCGGAGGCATCCCCGAGCTCTCGTTGAACCTCATCGTCGGCGGTGCGGGCTCCGGCAAGACCACCCTTGGTCACCAGATCATGTTCGCGAACGCGAGTCCGGACCGACCGGCGATCTTCTTCACCGTCATCGGTGAGCCGCCTATCAAGATGCTCCGCTACATGCAGCAGTTTTCGTTCTTCGACGCCTCCAAGGTGGGGACGTCGATCCGCTTCATCCATCTCGGTCAGGAGGCGCACGAAGGCGGGCTCGCGAAGGTGCTGGAGTGCATCATGAAGGAGGTCGACGCGTCGAGCCCGGCCATCGTGGTGGTGGACTCCTTTCGTGCCGTGATGCGAAGCACGCTCGCGACGTCGACCGGCGAGCTGCAGGTGCAGGACTTCATGCAGCGCCTCGCGCTCCACCTGACGAGCTGCGAAGCGACGACGTTTCTGCTGGGCGAGTACGGTGACGACGAGCATGACAACGCGGTCTTCACGGTGGCCGACGGCATCGTCTGGCTCCACCAGGCCGTCGAACGAAACTCGGTCGTTCGCAAGCTGCAAGTCCAGAAGATGCGCGGGCAGGCGCAGATCCCCGGCTTGCAGACGATGCACCTCACGGATGACGGCATCAGGGTCTTCCCTCGGATCAGCAAGCCGGAGGAGGGGGTCGGCGTGATCAAGCCGCTAGAGGATCGCCTCACGACCGGCATTCCGGTGCTCGACACAATGATGAGCGGCGGGATCCCCAGAGGATATTCCGTGCTGGTCGCAGGCCCGTCGGGTTCGGGCAAGACTGTGCTCTCCAACGAGTTCATCCTCGAAGGGATCCGAAAGGGCGAGCACGGAGTCGTCGCGGTCTTCGAGAAACGTCCGAACGATTACCTGCAAACCACGCCGCACGGCGACGTGTTCGACCGCCTCGCCAAGGAGAAGAAGATAGAGATCGTCTACGTGCGCCCGCTCGATCTCTCGATCGACGAGACGCTGACGGCGATTCGCGAAGCTGTCGTCCGTACCGGAGCGAAGCGGGCCGTGATTGACTCGCTCTCCGGGTTGGAGCTGGCCCTCGCGCCGACGTTCCGGGAAGATTTTCGCGAGTCGCTCTACCGTATGGTGGGCGCGCTCACGGGGATGGGCGTCACGGTCATGTCCACGGTCGAGCTGCCGGATTCGTTCACCAGCCTCCAGTTCAGTCCGCACGGGATCGCGTTCTTGTGCGACGCCATCATCATGCAGCGCTACGTGGAGATCCGCGGGCAACTCAAACGCGCGATCACAGTCGTGAAGGTGCGGGGTAGCGACCACAGCAAGGATCTCTGCGAATACGAGATCACGTCGAAGGCCACACTCGTCATTGGCGAGCCGCTGCGGGCGTACGAAGGGCTTCTCACGGGGGCTCCCAAGTACTGGGAGAGGCAAAATGGGTCCACAGCTTCAGGTCCCGGAGCACGCTAGCGCGATGCCGTGGACCCATGACGAGCTGCTTCGACGCCAGCGCGAGGCCAACGAGCACCTCGTTCTGACGAGCATGCGCCTCGAGCAGGAGGCAGACTCGGCGCGCGCTTCGCTGATGGATTCACCTGCCGCCGTCGGCATCTTGCGTGGGCCCGACCTCACCATCGAGTTCGCAAATCCTGGTCTTCTAAAGGTGTGGGGCCGGACGAGCGACGTCATCGGCAAGCCTCTGCTCGAAGCCATGCCCGAGCTGCGCGGTCAAGGCTTCGACGATCTGTTGTTCGACGTCATGCGCACGGGCACGCCGTTCATCGCTGCGAGAGAGATGCCCTGCAAGCTCATACGCGACGGCAAGCTCGAGACCGTCTACTTCAATTTTTCTTATACGCCGACGCGAAACGCGGACCAAGTCATCGACGGCGTGTCGGTCATCGCCTTCGACGTGACGCCGGCGGCCGTCGCTCGAAAGCTGATCGCGCTCACTGCACGCGTCGGGCGCTCCTTGGTTGCCGAGGGTCTCCTCGCCGATCAGCTCGGGGTCTGCTGCTCGGCGTTGATGGAGTTCGGCGCAGCCTTTGCGCGCATCTGGACGTACAACCCGAGTGACGAGGTTCTCGAAATTCGGGCCAGCGCGGGGCTCCACGTGCATCCCGACGGAGCGCACCTCGGCGTCGATCACGATGCGGCTAGAGTCGGCCGCATCGCGCGAAGCCGATCGCCGCTCGTGTCGAACGCGGTCATCGAGGAGTTCGACGTGGCTGAGCAGGAGTGGGCCAAGCGCGAGGGGATAGAGGCCTTCGCTGGTTACCCGCTGCTCGTGGGCGATCGGCTCCTTGGCGTCATAACGCTCTTCGCGAAGGAAGAGCTCTCGGCGGATAGCCTCTCGACGCTGTCCTCGGTCGCGAATCAAATCGCGCTCGGCATCGAGCGCGCCGACAACGAGCGTTTTCGCGAGCTGTTCATCGGGATCGTCGGTCACGATCTGAGGAACCCCCTGAACGCCATCAGCATGGGGGCGGAGCTTCTCGCGACTGACCCAGGACTTGCACCCTCGCAGGTTCGAACGGTGGAGCGCATCCGAGCGAGCGCCAGGCGTATGGGGCGAATGATTGCGCAGGTGCTCGACTTCACGCGTGCGCGCGCGGGCGGCGGCATTTCGATTTTTCGAGAGCCGGCCGACCTTCGCGTGATCTGCGCGCAAGCGCTCGATGAGCTGGCGACTGCGAATCCCGCGCGCATCATCGAGACGGCGTACAGCGGCGATGCGCACGGGGAGTGGGACGCCAACGGACTCGCACGACTGTTCTCGAATCTCGTCGGGAATGCACTGAAACACGGCCGGCAGGACACACCGGTACGCGTGGAGGTCGATGCCACGGGCGCCGTCGTCCGGTGCCTCGTCTCCAACCTCGGCCCCCCCATCTCGGCGGCGCTTCTGCCGAACTTGTTCGACCCCTTCCGCCAGGGGCATGGGGGTGCGAGAAGTGGCGCAGACGGTCTGGGTCTCGGGCTGTTCATCGCGCAGCAGATCGTCGTCGCCCACGGGGGGAAGATCAGCGTTCGCTCCTCCGATGACAAAGGCACGCAGTTCAGCTTCGATCTCTCGCGTCGTTAGAGCGGCGACGAATCCCGCGGGCCCCGTCGAGACTCTGGATGGCGAAAAGACCACCTCACTTGCGCCGAATTGCCGCGTTTTGCGTCGATTTCGATCGAAACCTGTTCGCCTTGTGACCCTGGAACGGGCCGCGGTGTGACAACCTGGCGACTTGAGCTCCCGCGCTGATCTTCCGTCGGCCCCTCCCCGCTTCGCCGGTCGCGGTGCGTTCACCCGCGAGCTCGACGCCGAGGTGACGGCGTACTTCGAGGGGAGCAGTCGCGCGCGGCGCGACTCGCCGCGAATGTACCTCAAGGGCGTGGTCATGCTGGCCTGGTTCGTAGGCTCCTGGACGCTCCTCGTCTTCGGTGCGCGGAACGGCGTGGAGGCCACGGTCTGCGCGCTCTCCCTCGGGCTGTCGGTCGCGGGCATCGGCATGAGCGTCCAGCACGACGGCAATCACAGCGCCGCTTCGAAGCACGCGTGGGTGAACCGCCTCTTCGGGTGTGGGCTCGACTTCATGGGCGTCTGCTCGTTCATCTGGCGCCAGAAGCACAACATCTGCCACCACACGTTCACGAACGTCCAGGGCGTCGACCACGACCTCGACTTCGGGATTCTCGCGCGCCTCTCGCCCGAGCAACCGCGCCTGCCTTGGCATCGCTGGCAGCATCTCTACCTCTGGTTCTTCTACGGCTTTCTCCTCCCGAAGTGGGTCTTCCACGACGACTTCGTCGTTCTTCGAAGTCGCTTCATCGGAGGCCACGCGCTCACGCCCCCGGGCCGCGCGAAGCTCGTGGCCTTCGCAGGGTGGAAGGTCTTCTTCGTGATGTGGGCGATCGCCATCCCGGCGATGTTTCATCCGCTCTGGCAAGTGATCGTCTTCCACCTCGTCGCGTGCTTCGCGCTCGGCGCGACGCTCGGCACGGTCTTCCAGCTCGCTCATTGCACGCGTGACGCCGAGTTCCCCGCCGCGACGGCCGGTCAGAGCATGGGCGAGTGGAGCGTCCATCAGCTCGCGACCACGGTTGACTTCGGGCGGTCGAGCGCCGTGCTCACCTGGTTCGTCGGCGGCCTGAACTTTCAGGTCGAGCACCATCTCTTCCCGAAGGTGTCGCACGTGCACTACCCGGCGCTCTCGCGCGTCGTCGAGCGCCTGGCGGCGAAGCACGGTCTGCGGTACCGAAGTCAGCCCACGCTCTTCGGTGCCGTGGTCGCGCATCTCGCGCATCTGCGCGACCTCGGTCGGCCCATCGTCGTGCCCGTGGTGGTCGCCCCGGTCTAGCTCGCCGCGGCGGGCTCGCCGACGTCGACAGAGGACTTCATCCCCCGACGGCGTCGAGAGTCAGCGTGCGGGCGCGTCGGTGTCCGACGAGATTCTCATTTCCTTGTCGGCGGGCTCGTCCAATGTGCCTTCGAGGACGTTCAGCACCGCATTCGTGTCGACCGGCATCTGCATCGCGTCGGCCTGATGGTCCACGCGATCGCGTACCGTCGGCAAGTCGCGGCGGAGCTCCTCGAGCAGCCCGATGATCTTCGCCGTCTTCTGCTCCGCGAGGAGGTTGACCTGCAGCTCGAGGTACGCGCGGCTCTCCGCGTGGTGTTTTTCGCGATTCTGGGTCGCGAGCACGAAGGTGCTGATGAGCGCGGCGTACAGCCCGAGCACCCCTTGCAGCCAGAAGAAGGGCGGGGCGTCGAAGGCCTTGCCGAACGCAAGGTCTTGATAGGCGTTCCACGCGACCCATGCGCCGATCAGAAGGAGGAGGACCCCGATCGTGGAGGGCCGACCGATGGTGGCCGTCAACGCCTCCACACGTCGCTGCGAAGGCGAGCGCTGGCTCTCGCTGCGCGCACGGAGCGCAGCGATCGTGTCGGCATGCTCAGAGGCCTGAGCGAGCTGCGCCGCCTCGCGCTCGCTCACTTCTTGAACTTGCCCACCTCGCTGGCCGCCTTCTTCACGAGGCCTTCGAGGTTGTCTAGCTGCGTCTCGAGGCTGGTCTTCGCGTGTTCCCACTCGTCATTCGGCTGCTTCGGGAGGAGGTCGAGCTCGCGTGTCACGAGCGAACGCTGGGTCTCCACGGTCGTGAGCGCGTCACGCGACGCGGTCGTAGCCTTGCCCGCGGCGCGGTCGACTAGCTGCTTCAGCTCGGAGGTGCGCGCGTCTAGCTTCTCGAGGCGAGCCGTGGCTTTTGCGCGGTAGATGTCGCGCGCCTCCGTGAGCTTCGCGTCGGCGTCGACCCGGTTCTTCGACGCCGGGGTTCCACTCGCGTTCGCCTCGCTCTCGTTCCGCTGCCCCTCGGCGGCGGAGACGCGCGTGGCGCTCCGGTTGTCCGCCGTGTTCTCGAGCTGCTTGCGCTCGGACTTGAGTTCGCTGTCATGCGCGTCGTTCGCCTGCTTGTTCGGATCACCCGCGCAGGCGAAGAGCCCCAGCGTGAAGAGCCCAGCACCGAGGAGGAGTCGTGTGTTCGTCATTGACCGAACCCTGGTGCGGGACTCGTGCCATCGGCAATGGCCCGTAACGACACGCTTGCGCTGGCCGTCTCGTGCTGGAGCGCCACTGTCCGGCCACAGCTGGGGCAAATCGCCGTACTGTCAGGTGCTCCCGTCCGCGCCGGCATCGCTCGACGAGGCATCGCTCGAGCCGGCATCGGCCGGAGGACTCCCGGCGTCGACCGGAGGCACGCTGCCATCGGGCTTCGCGGCGTCGACGCCGCCTCCGTCCACGGGGGGGGCCGCGTCGGGCGCGCCTGCGTCAACGGCCGGGCCCGCGCAAATCGGCAGGGCGATGGCGTTGTCGTCCATCGTGACGGCAGCCGTGCGGGCGAGGGCTCTTCCGGACAGCTTCGCGCCCGTGGTCAACGTGATGCTCGCGAGCGCAAGGACGCTGCCGCTGAAGACCGTTCCCGTGCCGAGGGTGGCCGAGCTTCCGATTTGCCAGAAGACGCCGCAGTCGTTTCCGCCGTGGATCACCTGGACCGACGCATTGCTCGCCGTCGTCAGCGTGCTCTGCGTCTTGAAGATGAAGACCGCATCGGCCTTGCCTCCCGCGTCGAGCACGAGAGCGCCGGTGAGCTGCGCGGAAGAGCCAAAGCAATAGACCCCCGGGGTCAGCGTCATTCCGCCGAGATCTTTTCCGGAAAGATCGACGGTGCACGCCTGCGCGGCGAGCGCATTGTAGGCGGTGGCCGTGTCGATCTGGGCCTGGAGCGCGGTCGCGTCGCCCGCGTGGGTCGTTCCGCCGCTGACGAGGCCGGGTGGGAAGCCCGTGATCGCGAGGCCTGGGCTGACGCCGAGGCTTCCATGGATCGTGGTCGCGCCCGTGTTCGTCACCGTCGAGCCGCCGAGCACCGCAAAGCTACCGACCGTCCCGAGCGAGGGCGCCGACAGCTCCGAAGCCGCGTGCGCAGGGCCTTCCGGCTCCGCGGACGGCGACGAGCAGGCCACAGCCCCTGCAGCGACCACCCCGACGAGGGACAGGGAGAGCGCGGCCACGATGGTTTGCTTGGTCATTGAATTTCCTTGCCGGGAGGGTCCGGACACTCCACTGACATGCACGAGCTGAGCCGCGCGGAAAACTCGGCCATTAAGGCCTCGTGGTCCTTATCTTGGTGTTCACGAGCGCCACACTTACGCAGGACTGCCGACGGCGCGGTCGGCCCGAGGATCTCGACGCGGCAGGCGCGCGGTAAACGCGGTTCCGGCGTCTGTCGAGGTGACGTCGAGCGTTCCGGCGTGCGCAAGGACGATCTGCAAGGCGATGTAGAGGCCGAGCCCCAGCCCGGATTGCGCACCATGCTGGCCGGCGCGTCGAACCATCGGCTCGAAGATGCAGCTCAAGAGCCGGGGGTCGATCGGCGGGCCTCCGCTGTGGACCGACAGCGCGACCATCTCGCCCTCGTCGCGCGCGCTGAGGAGGATCGCTCCGCCCTCGGGACCGTGCTGTATGGCGTTGCGGACGAGGTTCGAGAGCACCTGAGCGATGCGGTCGCCGTCCCACTCTCCTTTGAGGTCGCCCTGCGGGATGAACCGCAGGGTGCCCGCCGGGAGCAGGCCATCGAGCTCGGCCACCACCTGGTCGCAGAGCGGCGCGAGATCGATGGGCCGGCGGACGATCGGGATCCGGTCGCCGGAGCGCGTCCTCGTCAGGTCGAGCAGGTCTCCGATCATCCGGTTCATGCGGTTGCTGCTGCTCAACATCCGAGCGGCTACGCGGACGCTCTTGTCGTCCAGATGCTCCGAGCCGACGAGCAGCGTCGCGCCCATGATGATCGCGGAGAGCGGATTGCGGAGATCGTGACCGAGAATGCCGAGCGACTGATCGCGAAAATGCTCGGTGGTCCTCACGTGACAGGCGACAGCCTCCGTCAAGGCCTCGTCGATGGCTTCGTTGAAGCGCGTCACGCCGGCCGGATCGGAGCCCTTGTCCTGCCAGAGACGGAGGACACTGGCGCGAAGCGCTCGATACTCCGCCACCAGCTGACCGAGCTGGAAGCCATCCTCGATCCTCAGCGCCGCGTGGATACGGCCAATCGGTTCGAGACGGTTAGCGACGCCGCGTCCCTTTGATTTCTCGGCCTGCTCGGACGTGGTCTGCCTCGACCGCATGTCTCGGATGACCTCCGTCAGGATCTTATCGACGTGATCGCGCAGGGCCAGCGCGGTCATCTCGCCTTTGGGCACGAGCGACCGCGCGAACTCCTCCCAGTCGGCAATAATCTCCACTCTGCGGAGATCGATCAGCTCCGCAAGGCCGTCGGCGACGGCCGGTGCGGGTACGGACGGTGAGTGGGTGCGCGTCAGAGCGCCCGGCGCCCCGAGATGACCCGAACGAGCACGACGATCACGGCGATGACGAGGAGCAGGTGGATGAGACCGCCGCCGACGTTCAACGCCATTCCGCCTCCCCAGCCGAAGAGGAGAACCAGGACGATGATGATCAGGAGGAGATTCGACATGGACGTGGCCTCGTGGAGGTGTGAAAGCGGCACGCGTTCGAGCGGCGCGTGACAGCCAAGGCAAGGAGCGTTCCCGTGCGTTCGCGCAGCGATCTCGCCTCCGCTGTCACCCTTGGTCGCGTCATTGCGTCCCGGTCGGGCCGCCCTCGCGCGAAGGTGCCTCACATCGCCGTGCGCCGAGCGACCCGACCCGAACGGCGGCGATGCCGGGCAGATCGCGCGCGACGAACGCGAAGCGACCGCTCCTGAACCGGGCGACGACCTTCGTGCCGGCCTCGTAGGCGGTGGCGAAGATGTCGTAACCGCGAACGTCGCTGGTCTCGAGGGTGACAGATCTGGTCTTCTCCAACACCGAGGACGAGCAGAAGCGACGTCTTTGGCACGACCAGGGTGTAGCATGTGCACCCACCTCAAGCCGCACGACAAACCTCAATGATTTCAGGCCGCAAAGCGCGTGCACCCCGATCCGCGCACCTCGACGAGCTCAGGGTTCCCTCCTCCCTCCTCCTCTTCCTCTTCTTCAGCACGCTCGTGGCGAGCGCGTGCGCAACCGATCCCGCGGTCGCGGACGCAGGCCCCTCCCGCGCCGACGCCGCTGCCGATGCGCTCCCCTCTAGTGCTCCTGCGGACGCGTCCGTCGACGGAGACGGCGACGCGGCGAAGCCGGGCTTCGCGTGCACGGCCGACGCGACGTTCCCTCAGACGCTGC
>JAYSXP010000184.1:0-5648 GCA_043717125.1 Polyangiaceae bacterium
CGCGGGGGCGGGCGCGACTGTTACGACCTCGCCGCGGATCCGGGCGAGCAGCACCGTCTCCCCGCCGCTGCATGTGGCATCCTCGACGCCTCCCTCGCGGGAGGCGCATGGTGACCGGGGTCGCTCAGAGCGGCTGGAAGATTCCGATGGTGGCTTCGCAGAAATCGCCGAACGCGAGGTCGTGCCCCGGCATGATCGTGAGCGAGGTGGGGCAGTTCAGTGTCGACGGGATCGGGCCTGGCTGGAGCCCGACCGCGCCAGGGGTTCCGGCGAACGGGGAGATCTTCCGGTCCTTCAGGTTGATGCGCCGGACGATGCCCGAAGGCTGCCCTTCCGAAGTCAGCGGCAGCTCGGAGATGTAGAGGTTTCCGAGTCCGTCGGCCTTGATGCGGAACGGGTAATTGAGGGTCGCGGTCGCCGCGTCGCCGTCCTTGTCACCGGCCTGGCCGGAGAGACCGATGAAGCCGTCGACGACGCCGCTCGCGAGGTTCATACGCCGGATCGTCTGGTCGCTGTAATCGGCGATGTAGAGGAACCCGTTGTCGTACGTGAGTCCGATCGGCGACGTGAACTGCGCTGCCTTGCCGGTGCCGTTCGCGGTGCCCTGGACGCCGCCTGCGATCGTGGTCGTCTCTCCCGTCGCGATGACGGTCTTCCGGATGGCGTAGTTCAGCGTGTCGGCGATGTAGAGATTCGTTCCGTCCGTGGTGATGCCGCCCGACAGAAAGCCCACGCCGCCGGAGGCTGACGCATACGCCACGAAGTTGAAGTGAGCCGCGATCCCGACGCCGTCGCTGTTGCCCGAGATGGTCTTCTCGCCCGCGAGGGTCACGACATCGCCCGTGGCGACATCGACCGTGCGGATCGCCTGGGCGAAGTTGTCGACGACGTAGAGCTTGCCCTTGGCGAAGGCCATGTCGATCGGGAACCAGAAGCGCGCCTGGTCGTGCGGACCGTCGATCGGGGGCATGCTGTTGTCGAGCGGCCGGTTCGGAACGCCGGCCACCGAGCTGACGACAGCCGTCGTCCTGTCGTACTTGCGGATCGTGCTGTTCTTCGTCTTTCCGTTGAAGTCGATGTCCGCGAAGTAGACGATGCCGGCGTCATCGGCCGCGACCGCAAACGGGCCGGTGAGGCGCGCGCTCTGACGAGGCCCGTCGACGAGGTCCGACAGCTGCGCAGCGCCCACCGTCGTCTCGACGGTGATGTTGGAACCGTTCGGATAGACGCGGCGGATCGCGTGGCCCTCGGTGTCGCCGAAGAGGAGATCGTACCCCTGGAACGACGAGAGCCCGGTGGGCCTGCCGAGGCGAATGAGCGTCGGGTCGGTCCCGTCGATGGTGCGCGTATCCTTCGACACCCCGAGGTACGGCGCCGTCGGGGACGGAATGCCAACGCCGCTCGAAGCGTTCTGGAGACGATAGATGACGCCTTCGTAGCTCGAGCCGAAGAAGAGGTCCTGTCCCGCGAACGCCATGCTGTCGAACGAGAGCGACATCGACGACACCTTTTTGATGTTCAGCGCCAAAACAGGGTAAGTTACCGGTGGGTTGAACCTCTTGACGTCCTGGTTCGAGACGTAGAAGACGTAGTTGGTGGTCGAGAAGCCCCCGTCGATGGTCGCGTACTGGCAGGACTCGCCGACCGGCAGCATCGCGGCGGCGTTTCCCCTCGTTCCCACATTCGCCAGCTCGACCCGACGCAGGTTGCCGTCACAGACATAGAGCGCCGGCACGTTGGTGCCGCTCCCGGACTCTTGCGCCAGCACCATCGACCGCGCGTTGCTGAACGTCGTGCCCGGGCCGCTCTGGGTTCCCGGCGTTCCGCAGGTGCCCGAGATCGTCGTCACCATGTTGGTGTCGATGGCGATGCGGCGGATGCAGGTGCCGTTGTTGTCGAGCACGAAGACGCTCTTGCTCGGGGGGTCGACCGCGACCTGCGTGGGCTTGTTGAAGCGCGCCGCGCCGCCGGTGCCGTCGGCCTTTCCGGTCACGCCCGCGGCGCCTGCGATCGTGGAGACCTTGCCGGACTTCTCGTCCCAGTAGCGGATCGTGTGGTTGCCCGTGTCGGCGACCCAGATGCGCTGCGTGTTGAGCGCGTTGTCGTAGTACCCCGTGGACCCCTCCGGCGCGTTGAAGTGCGCCGCCTTCGTGCTCCCGTCGATGTTCCCCGCTCCGCCATTCGCGCCGGCGAGCGCGACGATCGCGAGATTCACGACGACGATCGGCACGGACCCAGAGCGCGTCGGGTCGGCCTTGGCCTTCGCGACGACGTGGTAGGTGCCGGGCGTCCCGCTCGAGAAGTAGACGCCCTTGTCGTCGATCACGCCCGCGACGTCTCCTTCTTGGACACTCCACGTGACGTCCTCGTTCGCCGTGAACGCCTGCGTGCGAAAGATGCCGATCTTCGACTCCGCGGGCATCAGCGTGATGGGGCCGCCGTCGCCGGCAGGGCCGTCGGCGCCTCCACCCTCGTTGGTGACGCCGGAGTTTCCTCCCACACTGAAATCCCCGAGCAGCGCGGTGCAAGCAACGACGCCGAGGGACGCGACGGCGAGGGAGAGAGGACGAACGAGGTTCATGGAGAGCCCACCCTGAGGAAGAGGTTACGGCTCAACGTACCACGGCCTGCGGCACGCGGGCCCACGCGCGACGCCGCTGCAGACGGCGCAGTCAACGGACGTGGCGTCGTGCGAGCTCGGCGCCGGGTCGCGCCTTCTACTTCTTCGTCATCTTCGCAGCCATGATCTCGCCGAGCTGCGCCGACCGATTCGTCGCTACCTCGACGGCGTCGATCAGTGTGCGGCGGAGGCCACCCGACTCGAGCGTGTGGAGCCCCGCTATCGCGGTGCCTCCGGGGCTCGTGACCATGTCCTTGAGACGACCGGGGTGCTCGCCGGTGTCGAGCAGTAGCTTTGCCGAGCCGTAGACGGTCTGCGCGGCGAGGAGGAGGGCGGTGTCGCGATGCAGGCCGACCTTCACACCGCCATCGGCCAGCGCCTCGATCATGAGCATCACGTAGGCCGGGCCGCTGCCCGAGAGGCCCGTCACCGCGTCGAGGAGGTTTTCGTCGAGCGTGACGACGCGACCGACCGCGGAGAAGAGCGCGCGCGCGACGTCGAGATCCTCCTCCATCGCGTACGTTCCCGCCGCGATCGCGGTCGCGCCGGCCTGGACCGTCGCGGGCGTGTTCGGCATCGTGCGGACGACGTGCGTTCCCTGGGGCAAGCGCGCCTCGATCGCCGCGACGGGGACGCCCGCCGCGACGGAGATGACGAGCTGTCCGCTCTTGATGTCGCCGCCGATGAGCTCGAGCACCTTGTCGATGACCTGGGGCTTCACCGACAGCACGATCACGTCCGACGTGGCGACCAGCTCGTGGTTGTCGTGGGTGGTGCGGATGCCATGCTCGCTGGCGAGGTGGGCGAGGCGTTCGGCCTTCACGTCGCTCACGATGATGCCGGACGGCGGCACCACCTGCGCGTGGAGGAGGCCCTTCACGAGAGCTGTGGCCATGTTGCCGGCGCCGATGAACCCTAGTGTCTTCGTCTTCATCATCGTTTCAGTCCGCGCCCATGGGGTAGGCCGCGGGTGCGAGCACCTCGGCGAACCAGTCTTCGATCGCGTGTCGTGTCTTGTTTCCGTCCTCGCCGAGGTCGGCGGCGACGCGGTCGTGGCGTGCGCGAAGCAGCGCGCGTCGAGCGATCGACGGGTCCTCGTAGAGCGCGGCGGCCCACGTCAGGCCGAGCACGGCCTGCCGATCGTCCGCCGCGAGCTGCGGATACCGCTTCAAGAGCACGACCTTCTGGCCGGCGCCGATCTGCGCGAGCGCCTCCTCACGATAGCGGCGTGGCACCATGAGGTGGCAGGCCTTCACGGCGAGCGTGATGCCATGGCCGGGCATGCGGTCGGAGAGCACGAAGCGAATGCCGTCGACGGTCGCGAGCCCGGCGAGCCGCCGCGCGTCGATGCGCTGCACGGCCTCGTTGCGGAGCACCTCGAGGTCCGTCGCGGCGAACGCGAGCTTGTTCGCGAGGACGCGGACAACGTGCTCTTCACGCGGGTCGATCTGATCCCACGCGGCGCCGAGCCAGCCGCCGCGAAGCACCGCCTTGGCGACCGCGGGCTCGATATCGCCGTACACGTCGAGCTGCTCGACAGGCACCGGGGCCTCGCCGAAGAGGGCCTGCGCGTCGGGGTCGGGGAGGCCGAGCGACGCGATGAGGCCTGCGAGCGTGCGCGTCTCCTCGGCGTCGAGAGGGCCGTCCGCGACGAACACCGCCCGGAGCACGCGCACCGCGAGCGTTCCGAGGCGCTTCACGCGCTGGATGTCCTTGTCGCTCGGCTTCGAGGAGAAGAGGGAGCGGAGGCCGCGCGCGCCGACCTCGAGGGTCACCTTTTCGCGGATCACCTCCGACATCGGCATCCACGACGGCGGGCAGATCGGCGCGACCGCGCGGGTCATCTCGACGATCCAGTTGTCGAGCTCGCCAGACATGGTGTTGAGCCGGTGCCCCGCGAGGACCGCCGAGTAGGCCTCGGCGCGACGCCTGCCGAGGCCCTCCAGCACGTCGGTCCCCCCGCCGGCCGAAAGGCCGAACATCGCGTCCTCGGCGAGCGTACCGACGAGCCGACCGAGCGCGCTTGTCTTCGGGTCGGGGGTCGGGGCGTACGCGTCCATCGTCATGGAAATGCACTCTAGTCCCAGCTCGTTGCGCAGGGAAGTTGGCCCCGACGGGCCCGGTCGTTCAGGGTCGGGTAAGCATGCGAATCATCGCTCTCTTCGCGTTCGCGGCCTGCGTCATCGTGGGCTGCGGTATCGAACAGCTCTCGCAGGGCGGCGGTGGCAGCGACAAGTCGGCCAGCACGGCCGCCGACGGGGGCAGCGACGCGGCCGGCGACTCCGGGATCGTCGGAGGCGGCTGTGGCATCGAGAGCGGGTCGCGCACGCAGCTCTGCGTGGCGACGAGCCTCTGTCCGCAGGTCGTGGTCGACACGACGACGCTCCCGCACTGCGGCTTCCGCATCAAGGGCAGCTCGTCCGAGCTCGTCTGTGCGTGCGGCGATCAGATCTGCTCGATGGGCGCGTTCACGACCTGCGCGCAGGCCGCGAAGCTCCTCACGTCGCAGACCGAGCAGCAGGTGTGCACGCAGGTCGCCGAGCAGCGGTGCAGCGCAGGGGTCCCCGCGGCCGGCAGCTCGACCTCATCGAGCGGTTCGAGCTGCGATAAGGCGTGCCTGTCGGAGTGTGGCGGCGGCGGCGCCTGCGCCTCGATCTGCGGCTGCTAGCAGGTCCTCCGTTCAGTTGCCGAGCTGACAGGTGCTCGCGCACTTCGACGACGAGCAGCTGAAGAACGTCGACGCCCTCGACTGCGACGACGAGCTTGCCGCCGAGTAGGCCTCCGAGCACGCCGACGAGCTGGTGCCTTGCGTGGAGCACGCATGCACGATGCTCGCGCACTGCGAGTCGCCGTAGCAGGCCGTGGCCTCGCTGCAGCAGGAGGTCTGCGCGCACGTGGTGCACGAGCCGAGGTCGGTGAACTTCCCGGAGCAGCTGCCGCCGGTGGTGGGGGTGGTGGTCGTGGTCTCAGCGCCGCCGAGCGAGCCGAAGACCGCAGAGACGCAGGTGTCGATCTCCGAGCAACCGCG
>JAYSXP010000185.1:0-16133 GCA_043717125.1 Polyangiaceae bacterium
GCCAACTACTGCATCGGCCTCTACAGCTTCGGCGACAACGCCGACATCGGCTGCTGGACCCCGGGTCGCTGAACGTCAGCTTGAACAATCACGCAGCGGGCCGCGGCGCAGTGGCCGTGCCCTGTTGCACGCGCTGCTGGACCATCGCGGTCCAGAGCGAACGGTCGTCGACCATCGCGAGCATCGCCCACTGGCTCGCGGCGGCGATCGCGAGCGCCTGGAGCGGCACGTCGAACGCGCCATGGGAGAGGAGCGCGAGGCCGATCGCGGCGAGGACGGCGAGTGGTTGAGCGCGCTGCACGAGGGCCACGAGCGCGAGCAAGATGGTCGCGGGCACGAGGAACGCCGCGATGCTGGTGAGCGCGTAGGGGACGGGAAGACCCGAGCTCTGCGAGAGCGAGCCGTGGAGCACCGCCTCGACGGTCGACGGCGTGTCGCCGCTCTCGCGCGCCGCGAGGTAGGTGATCGCGAAAGCCACCACGATAGCGGCGTTCGCGAGCATGCGACCGCGCCAGCGTGAGCGCGTCCCGAGCCATGCGGCAGCGAGCAGCGTGGCGAACGCCTGGATGGCGATGGTGAGCGTCGCGACGCCTCGGCCCGCGTGGTAGAGACCGAGGCTCGCGCGCTCGCCGGCGAGCGCCGTCAGCTCCCACGCGATCGGCCGGAGCAGACCCGAGAGGGCGACCAGAGCGAGGAGCGCACCCACCGCTCGCGTGTGGGCGACGCGAACCGTGCTCGCGCTCGCGATCATCGCGAGCACGCTGGCCACGAGCGCGAGCGCGAGCGCTGCCATCGTATGGATCCGATGCATGACGGCGGGGGAGGCAAGCGCGACGACGAGGCCGGAGATGGCGACCACGCCACTACGCGATCCGACGCCGATCTTTCGGACCCGTGCGAGCTCGAAAGAGCCCGCGCAGACGAGCGCGATCAGGAGCGCCGCGAACGTGTAACTGAAGGTCGCCGAAAGGCCCTCGGTGATCTCCATCGAGCGCTGCGAGGCGATGCCGCGCATCCCGGGCACGATCAGCACACCGAAGACCTTCGCCAGCGCTCCGACCACGGCGGTCAGCACGAGCGCGCCGCCGGCCCACGCGATGCTAGCGGTCGGTCCTGCGCTGGCTCCGGCGGATGAGCGCGAGGGTTCTGACGGGTTCGACGCGTCCATCACGGGGGCGAGGGAGGAGCCTACCACGCCTTTCGGTGCGCGCGCGGGGCCGGCGCTTCAGCCTGCAGCGGGAAGAGCCCGCGGGTCGCGAAGGGACGGCGGGGCCGCGCCTTCGCGGAGCTCATGTAGATTCACCGGAGGCGGCGCGCCGCGCTCCTGTGGCGCCTTCGGTCCCGGACCGGGCGGCTGCGGCTCCTCGACGGGGCTCTTGGCCGGCGTGTTGAGGAGGAAGGGACGCGCGTGCATGGTCGAGCACGCGAAGACCTCGTCGCGATGGAACTCCCAGTGGAGGTACACGTTGCCGTCGGGCGAGACGATCGCGCCGGGCGCGGGGCCAAAGGGCTGCGCGCGATGCACGGCGTCGAGCGCCGCGATGTCGAACGCCGTGATCCCGCTGGTCTTCACGACGCCGAGCTTCACGATGCGGCCCTCCTTGGGGCTCACGACGATCTCGATCCGCGCGATCAGCTTCGGCGAGTTGAGCGGGTGGGTCTTCGGGAGGTTGTCGAGCGAGCCGAGGAAGCTGTCGGCGAAGAGCGGGTGGATGCGGTTGTGGATCGTGTTGAGGTACGAGGCGAACGGAACGGCGGCGGTGTTGAGCGCCGTCTGGTTGCCGGGCTTCACGCTCGACACGTAGTTCTCGATCGCGTTCTTCCAGCGCTCGAAGTTCGAAGCCGTCCACGACCCGCGATGCTCGCTCTTGCGGCGCTCGCCGTCGGCATCGCGCTCCTTACGAAGCTGCTCCGAGCCGACGACCGCGACGACGCCCTTGGTCGAGAGGTTGAGGTTCACCTGGCCGGGGCCGGGGCTTCCGCCGAGGCCGAGCCACTTGGTCGGCTGCTGGGCGTTCGGGACGACAGGCTTGCGCTGGAGGTTCGTCGTGCCGGCGATCGGATCCTGGGCGGCCTGGGCGCCGGGCTTGACAGGCGTGAACCACGCGGCGCCGTTCGGCGACTCTACGAGCTCCGGTGACGGCGAAGGCTGCGCGCCTGGCGCGAGCTGCGGCGGGGTCTCCTTCTGCGTCGTGGGGCTCGGCGTGCGGCCATCACCACCGGACTTCGGGATGCTCGAAGCGGGAGGAGCGGTGACCGCCGCCGCCGTCATCGGCTTCTCGATCGGCTTGTTGTCGCGCTGGACGTCGAACTCGGTGCCCTTCTCGCCAGGCGCGTTGTCCTTGTTGCCTTTGTGCTCGTCGCTGTCTGCGATCTTCGTGCGCTCGCTGTCGCCGGTGTGGTCCTTCGGACCTGCCGTCTTGTTGGCGCCGGGGGTCGGGTTCTCGTCGTCTTGATCGTGCGCCGTCTGGGTCGCGACCTTCTCTTCTTCGACCTTGTTCGCCTCGTCGGCGATGAAGCGGGCGTTCGGGTTGTCTTCCTGCTTCGGTGGCGCGTGCTGCTTCACCGCGATGCGCTGATCGGCCTTCAGCGGCTGCTCGTCGAGCTTCTTCAGTGGGTCGTCCGGCTTGACGACGATCTTCACCTCTTGCTTCGGCGGCTCGACCTTCTTCTGCTCGTCGGGCTTCTTCGGCGGCTCGGGCTTCGGCTCATCCTTTTTTGCGACGGGCGGCGGCGCGGGCGGCTCCTCGGGCTCGTCTTCCTTCGGCTTTGCGCCCAGGTCGACGACGGCGATGTCAAACGACTGCTCGCTCGCGCGCGTGCGCTCGCGTGCCTGCGCCCCGAGCAACGAGAGGTACTGCCGGTCGTCGGAGTACTTTCGGAGCTGCTTCGAGACCTCCTCGGTCCCTCCGCCCATCATGAAATGCGCGCAAACGGCCGCGCAAATCCAGAGGACGATAGGAATCTCGGGGCCGCGTGACGCCATGGTGGGTGAGGCTGCAAGGATGCGGCCTCCGCGGAGCGCCGTCCAGACTCCTCAAGCTAGCATCCGCACCGGGTCAGACCAATCTGTGTGCCTGCGAAAGATCTCGTGGGATCGTTGGGTTTTCCACGGCACAGCTTCGACGAAGCGGGGTGCGTGCTTGTCGCAGACGACGATCAGTCGCCGTCCATGGCGAGCGCGCGATGGTCACCCGAGGCGATCTGGATCGCGCTGAGGTCCTGATCGCCGCTGAGCTCCGACCACAGACCCCACGCTCTCACGGTGCGCTCCAGGTACACGACGCGCTCCGCGCACCGCGCGACAGCCTGCAAATTGTGCGTGACGAGGATCGCCGCGATCGAGGCGCTGCCGCTCATCTCCGCCATCAGATCGACGATCGCCGCGCGACCGCCGACGTCCACGCCCGCCGTCGGCTCGTCGAGGATGAGGAGATCGGGGTTCGTCGCGAGCGCGCGTGCGAGGAACACGCGCTGCGTCTCTCCGCCGGAGAGATTCCTCATCTGCGCGTTCGCGAGGGCGCTCGCGCCCGTCTTCTCGAGCATGGCCATCGCGAGCTCTCGCTCGGCGTTCGTGATCCGGAGCGGCCAGCGCCCGCGCAGGTTCGCGACGATCACCTCGAGGGGTGAAGCCGGAAAATCGCGGTCGAACGCCTTCCGCTGCGGCACGTACCCGATCTTCGAGCGCCCCTCGCGCGCCGACAGTCCAGCGATGCGGACCGAGCCCTTGTCCGGCATGACGAGCCCGAGGATCACCTTGAGCAGCGTGCTCTTTCCGGCCCCGTTGGGACCGCAGAGGCAGAGGAACTCGCCGACGGGAACGTGGAAGGTCACGTCGTCGAGTACGAGCTTGTCGCCGAACTTCTTCGTGACGTTCAGGACTTCGAGGACGCGCGGCGCGTCGTCGGGCGGGAGCGTTCCTCGAAAAGGCTCGTTCGCGGGGCGCTTCGGCGCACGCGATGCCGGCCCGAGGCCCCGCGACGGAGGCGCTACGCTCTTCATTTGAGGTGCTTTTCGAGCTGCCCCATGTCGAAGCGGATCATCTTCTCGTAGGAGTCGGTCTCGGGGCCGCCGCCGACGGGGTCGAGGACGCCGAGCGGGATCTTCGCCTCGTCGGAGAGCACCTTCGCGGGGCGCGGATCGAGCTGCGGCTCGCTGAAGAGCGCGGGGACCTTCTTCGTCTTGATCACCTCGAGAACCTTCGAGATGTACGCGCCGGACGGCTGCGAGCCCGGATACGGCTCGATTACCGCGAGGATATCGAGCTTGTAGCGCTCCGTGAAGTACTGGAACGAGCCGTGGAACGTGACGAAGCCGCGCGTCGTCAGCGCCTTCGTGCGCGTCTCGATCTCCGTGTCGAGGGCCGCGAGCGAAGCGTCGATCTCGGTGGCGCGTTTGCGATAGTCGAGCGCGTGCGGAGAGTCGGCCTTGCCGAGCTCCTCGGCGACGGCGCGCACGATGAGGCGCACGCGCGCGGGGTCGAGCCACACGTGGGGGTCGGTCGCGCCTTTCTCGTGCTCGTGCTCGTGCTCGTTCGGGGAGGCGTGCTCCCCGTGCCCCTCAGCGGAATTTTTGGCGCCCGCCTTCTGCGCCGCCTCGCGCGCCTTGTCAGCCTCCTCGTCGCCGATGGGGTCGTCCTTGATCGTGAGCGTGGGGACGCGGTCGCCGATCTTGATGACGCGGGCCTTCGGTGCCGCGTCGTGCATGAGCTTCTCCATCCACGAATCGAGGCCGAGCCCGACCATGACGCCGACCCTGGATCTCGACGCGGCCTCGATGTCCTTGGGGGTCGGGTCGAACGAGTGCTCGTTGCGCCCGGGCGGCAGGAGCAGCGCCACGTCGGCATCGGGGCCCGCGATGCGGCGGACGAGATCGTAGACGGGGAAGATCGAGACGGTCACGCTCAGACGATCGCTGCTGCCGCCGGTGCTGCCGCTGCATCCCTTCGAGCATCCAGGGAGAACGACGAGAAGAGACGGGAGGAGAACGACGGCGAGTCTGCGCACGCACCGCAAGGTATCGCGAGGTCCGTCTCTTCGCACCGGGGACCTCGTTCGTGCGCGCTCGGGCTCGTGATACAACGGGCGCCCCCTCATGGAGACCGGTGCACGCGCGGTGGAAGGGCCGCTCTACGAGATCCGCGGCTCGCTCATCGAGGATGAGGCGCAGATCCTCGCGATCTCCCGGCACCTCAACACAGTCAACCTTCCCGAGGAAGAGGAAGGCGTCCGCCAGATCCTCGAGGCCTCGCACAAGAGCTTCACGCATGCGACGAAGGACCCGAAGCGCCGTCAGTTCGTGTTCGTCCTCATCGACCGCGCGCAGCAGCGGATCATCGGGACCTCGATGGTCTTCGCGCAGCTCGGGCGGAAGGATGCGCCCTACATCTATCTGGACGTCATCGACGAGGAGCGTTACTCGCAGACGCTCGACCGGCACTTCGAGCACACGATCCTGAAGATCGGCTACTCGTACAACGGCCCGACGGAGATCGGCGGCCTCGTGCTCGACCCGACGTACCGTCGCGTGCCCGAGCGACTCGGCACGTTTCTATCGTACGTCCGCTTCCTCTTCATCAAGATGCACCGCGAGTGGTTCCGCGACGAGGTGCTCGCCGAGCTCCTCCCGCCGCTCGAGAAGGACGGCACGTCGCACCTCTGGGACGCGATCGGCCACCACTTCACCGGCATGACGTACGCCGAGGCCGACAAGCTCTCGCGGCGGAACAAGGAGTTCATTCGCGGGCTCTTTCCCGAGGGGACGATCTACGCGTCGCTTCTTCCAAAGGACGCGCAGGGTGTGATCGGCAAGGTTGGCGCGCAGACGCGCGGCGTCGAAAAGCTCCTCCGCCGCATCGGGTTCCGCTACGCCGACCGCGTCGACCCCTTCGACGGCGGGCCGCACTTCACGGCGATGACGGACGAGGTTAGCCTTGTCGTGAGCTCGCGTCGCTTCCGGATCGCCGCGCTGCTCGACCAGCAGGACCTCCCGTCGATCCCGCCGGAAAAGCGTAAGCGCGCGGTCGTGGCGGTCGAGCCGGGCGGACCGCCGTTCTTCCGCGCCATGCTCGCTCCGTTCGAGGAAAGGGCGGGGGATACGTGCGCGATCGGCGGGGAGGCCGCGCGCGCGCTCGGCCTCGAGGTCGGCGCGGACGCGTGGGTCCTGCCGCTCGAGTGATAGGCTGGAGAGATGGAACTCTGGGCGCGTCTCCGGAAGCGTGAGGACGAAAGCCTCCCGTTCGACATGTTCGAGCTCACCGCGGGCCACGCCGATCGCGAGGCCAGGCGCGCGCGGAGGCTCGAGAGCATCTACCACCACGGTCAGGCAAAGATCTGGGACGGGCGCGACGTCCTCGCCAAGCTGGTGCAGAAGCACGGGAGGCCGCAGCTCCCCGAAGCGCAGCGGCGCGCGCTCTCGCGCATCTTCTCGATCATCATGTGGGGCGAGCTCGCGGCGTGGAAGATCAGCGCGCAGCTCAGCGATCGCCTCGTGGAGCTCGAGCCCAAGCTCGCAGCGGCGAGCCAGGTCCACGACGAGGCGCGCCACTTCTACGTGATGCACGACTATCTCGACCTCCTCGGGCACAAGCCGCCGCCGATGGACTTCTGGTCGCGTCGCGTCGTCGAGATGACGCTCCAGACGGACAACCTCACGAAGAAGCTGCTCGGCATGCAGCTCACGATCGAGACGATCGCGCTGACGCTGTTCCAGCACGTGCGCGAGCTGGGCGTCGAGCCCGTGCTCGTCGAGCTGCTTCCTTATTACGAGCGCGACGAGGCGCGGCACGTCGGCCTCGGCACGCAGCTCGTGCCGGCGCTGATGGCGAAGATGTCGATTCCGGAGACGATCGGCGTCGCGCTCTTCCAGCTCGAGCTGCTCGCGGCGTCGGTGTTCTCGCTGAAGGCAATGGAGCCGGACCTCGTGACGATCGGCATCGACCCGCGCGACATCCTCGCGATCGGGTTCCGCAAGCAGATGGAGATGCAGAAGGTGATGCGCGAGGAGTTCCCCGCATGGCCCGAGGACCCGCCCGTGAACCGGCTGTTCCACGGGCTTTGCGAGCTACTCTTTCCGTCCGAGGGCGAGGGTGCAAAGGTGCCGGCGCACGTGCGGGTCGCGCATGCGCTGGCCGTCGTGAGGCGAACGCGCGAGGGCGTGCTCGAGATCGCCGGGGGGCGGAGGGCAGCCGCTCACGCCGAGTGACGGAGCGAGCGCCGGCGAAGCGCGCGCGGAGAGCGAAGCCGCGGCGCGACGTGCATGCGCCTCGCTCCTCATTCGAAGAGCTCGAGATCCGCACCGAGGACGGCGTCGCGCTGCGCGCGATCGTCGACGACCCGCCCGAAGGCGTGCCGCTCCGCGGGTCGTGCGTGATGGCGCACGCGATGTTCGCGCGGAAGACGGAGTTCGGTCGCCGCGAGCGCGCGGGGTTCGCGCAGGCCTGCGCGGCCAGCGGCTGGCGCACGATCGCCTTCGATTTTCGCGGGCACGGAGAGAGCACGCTCCCGAAGGGCGCGCCCGAGTGGGGCTACGACGACCTCGTGCGGCTCGATCTGCCGGCGGTCGTCGACTGCGCGCGCGCGCGCAGTGAGGGCAAGCCGGTGGTGGTGGTCGGCCACTCGCTCGGCGGCCACGTCGCGCTCGCGGCTCAGGGCACGGGAAGGATGAAGGCGGACGGCATCGTCGCGATCGCCACGAACCTGTGGCTGCGCCAGCTCGAGACCTCGCGCGTGCGTTGGGCCGCGAAGCTCGCGCTCGCGCGCGTGATGCACGAGTCGGTGACGCGCGTGGGGAAGCTGCCAGCGCGCCAGCTCCGGTTCGGCAGCGACGACGCCTCCGGCCGCTACGTGCGAGACCTGCTGCGCTTCATGCGTGAGGAGTCGTGGAAGAGCGACGATGGCCGTGACGACTACCTCACGTCACTCGCGCGCGTGGCCGTTCCGGTGTGCGCGGTGTCGAGCGAAGGCGACCGCATGATGTGTCATCCGGCGTCGGCCGACGCGTTCGCGCGCCTCTGCGGGGGCCCGGTCGAGCTCGTCCACGTCGCGCGAAGCGACGACGGCCGCGGCGCCCCGGGCCACATGGCGCTGGTCACGACGGATCGCGCGCGCAAGAGGCTCCTCGCCGCAATCGATTGGGTGGAAGCCCACGTCCGCTGACATCGAGCCTCGTTCACGGATGCGGGCGCGACGTTGCGCTCTGTGAGCGCGTCGTCGCAGCGAGCGAGCTCGGCTACGCGCGCCCGTAGACCGGGAGCACGGCGCCGCTCACGTCGCGCGAGTCTTCGGAGAGAAGGAACGCGATCACCGACGAGGCTGAGTCGAGCGAGACCCACTTCGTCGGGTCGGCGGACGGCATCGACGAGCGGTTCGCGGGCGTGTCCATCGTGCTCGGGAGGATCGCGTTGATGCGCACGCCGTGCTCGAGCACCTCCTGCGCGACGGTCTGCGCCATCGTGACGACCGCGGCCTTCGACGCGGCGTAGGCCGCCGAGCCCGTGCTCGTCCACGGGCGCTCCACCGCGCGCGAGCCGACCACCACCACGCTGCCGTGCTTCGCTTCCACCATCGACGGCAACAGTGCTCGCAGCGCGTGATACGCGGTGTCGACATTGAGCGCGATCATCTTCGCGTAGCCCGAGTCGTCCTTCGCGGCGTGGAGCGGCGCGCCGCCGTCCCAGCCCCCCGCCACGAGAACGCCGTGCGTGGGGAGCGCGCCGAACGAGGACTTCGTCGCCGCGAGCGCGCCGTCCCACGTCGTGGCGAGCGAGAAGTCGCCCGCGTGACCGAGCGCGTGCTCCTTGCCGAGCTCGCCGACGAGCTGCGCGAGCCGGTCCTTCGCGCGCACGGTGTCGAAGAGCGCAACGCGGTAGCCCTTGCCGACGAGGTGAGCGGCGAGCGCGCTGCCGAGCGCGCCCGCGCCTCCGGTGACGGCGGCAATTCGAGTGGTCATGCCCGCGATGCTACGCGACGGTCACCGAAGCGTGAACCGCCCGACGATCGGCACGTGATCGGAGAGCCCGCGGAAGGCTCCGTTCCGCTGTCCGAAGCGATGCGTGCTCTCGAAGTCGAGCCACTTGAGCCCGCCGCCGCAGAACATGTGATCCAGGTGCATGCGCAGGTTCATGAAGCCCGCGGTCGGCCACTTCACGAGCGCCTCCTCGTCGAGGCGGTAGAAGTCGGCGAACGGATCCTTGAAGCCGATGTCGCGCAGCGCCCGATAGACCGGCGAGCCGGGCAGGGCGTTGAAGTCGCCGACGACCACGAAGCGCTCGCTCTTTCGCTCCTTCGCGACGAAGCGCGCGAGGTTCATCGCCTCCTCGAGCTGGTTCGGGCCCCAACCCATACGCCTCGGCTCGAGCCAGAACGCGGACGAGAACGTCGTCGGCAAACTGAGGTGCGTGTTGAAGATGTCGAGGTCGAGACCCGACTTGTGCTCGACGCGCAGGTGCGCGCAGATGCGCGTCTGCTTCAGCTTCTTCACCGGGTGGATGCGCGAGCGCCGGTGCGTGATGTCGTGCGGCTGGAGCGCGTTGTGATGCGACACGCGGAAGTCGCGCTTGGCGATCACCGCGAGGCCCGTCGTGTAGATGGGCGCTACGCTCAGCTTGTAGGCGTGCGCGGGGAAGTAGTAAGCCTCGTAGGTGTCACGCTTGCCAGCGGCGTGCAGCGCACGATGGAGCATGGCCATGAGGCGCTCGAGCTGCGTCTCGCCGTCCGGCGCCGGGTGCGCGAGGTTCGAGCGGAGCGACGTCGTCTCCACCTCTTGGAGGCAGATCACGTCGGCCAGCGGGGCTAGGCTCGCAAGCGCGCCGGCGATCCTCTCCATCGACTTCGCCGTGCTCGCGATGCCGCGCGTGCCGTGCCCGAAGTAGCGAACGTTGTACGTGACCACGCGAACGTCAGGCATCGATGGTCCGATTGTAGATCAGAGCGGGCGCGTTCAGGGACGCGCGTTGACCTCGACGGAGCCGGCGTACGCGTACGTCCCGTAGCGCGCGTCGTTTGCGTAGAGGCGGACGTCGTAGGTGCCCGCGGCAGGGAAATCGCAGCGCATCGCGGTGTGCTGGTCACCCTTGCACTCCGTCCGAACCGTGCCGTGCTTCGGCGTGAAGTCACCGAGGACGAAAACATTGCGCGGGTTGCCCAGCGCGACGTCGAGCGAGCCCGCCACCGAGACCTGTGAGCGATCCGGCGTGCGGAGCTCGAGGCCGTGTGCGAAGAACGCGGGCGCGAGGACCGGACGCCGGAAGAACTCCGCGCGCGAGAGCGGGTGCTCGAGGAGCTGCCACTTCTGTGCGTCGGGAAAATGCGTGATCGCGAACTGGTCCGGCGGCGTGAACAGGTACTCGGTGCCGTATCTCTTCTTGAAGGTGCCGTTGTCGTTCGAGCCGGAGTCCCACGTCGGGTCGATGAGGTACCAGCTGCCGTTCACGTGCGCCGCGTTCCACGCGTGGCCTTCGCCTTCCATCGGAGCTTCCTCGGAGCGGGCGTCGCCGACGACGTAGAGGACCTCGTCGCCCGTCACCTTCGCGAGCTCGGCGAGAAGCTTCGCGTAGCCCGCGCACACGCCGACGCGCGAGCGGAAGACCGCCTGCGCGTCGCGATCGGCGTCGGGGACCTTGTGGGCGACGTAGTTCGGCGTGTCGTACGCGATGCGATCGGCGACCCAGTCGTGGAGAGCCTTCACGCGCTGGAGCGGATCGGGCTCGTGGGCGAGGATGTATTTGGCGACGGAGGGGATCGAGACCTCGACCTCGCGCGGCATCGAGGCGACGGCGGGGTGGAGGCTGGAGGGGAAAGGATAGGTGCTTGGGCTGGGGACAGGGCGTGGGGTCGGGGGTGGATCGAGATCGGGCACGGGCACGGGCACGGGGGAAGTAGAGGTGGAGGCGACGGGGGACGTGCCGGTGCCCGAGGTGCTCGGCGCAGGCGTCGAGGTCGGAGTGGGCGTGGGGTCGACGCCGTCGCCCTGACCCTCGCGGCCCTCGCGGTACGGGTTGTCGTGCGAGGCGGTGTAGAGCCACTCGAGCGTTCCCGCGAGCGTGAGGAGGACCTTGCGCGTCGTCTTCGCTTTCGGCCCGTGATGTCCGTCGAGCATCCAGTCGCCGCGCGTCGAGAGCGCCACGAATGCGCGCGACGGATACGCCGCGAGGAGCACCACCAGGAAGAGGAGGTTCAGCGCGAGCGTGCGGAGAACAAGGCGATCCGTGAAGGTGAGGAAGCGCCGCCGCCCCTTCGCCTTCCTGTCCCTCCGCGCGCGGAGGAGCCCGATGCCCTCCCATGCGAGCGGTAGGCCCGGAAAGAGGAGGAGTCCCGCCGCGACGGGCAGCCAGGTGGCTCGGTTCGCGAATGCAGCAAGCGATGAAGCGAGCCACACCCCGAAGAGCGGCGCGCCCACCATCAGCGCGATGCAGAACGCCTTGAAGGTGAAGGCCACGCTCAGGAAGCTGGATGCCGAGCGTTCGCTGCGCTGCGCCAATGCGACGAGAAGCTAAGCACGACGACGGGCTTTCGCCAGTTTCGGCTACACTCCGCTCGTGAATCAACCGCGCGCCACGCTCGCGGCCGGGATGGAGGTCACGCCCAGCGTGCGCCTCGTCAGCCCGATCGGCGAGGGCGGAATGGGCGCCGTGTGGCTTGCGGACCACACGGGGCTGAACACGCGCGTCGTCGTGAAGTTCATGCTCGACGGTCTCGACTCGAGCACCAGCGCGCGCACTCGCTTCAAGCGCGAGGCCGAGGCTGCATCGCAGGTGAAGAGCCCGCACGTCGTGCAGACCTTCGACTACGGAGTCACCGCCGAAGGCGTTCCCTTCATCGTGATGGAGCACCTCGAAGGTCGTGATCTCGGCGTCGAGCTCGCCGCGCGCGGCACGCTCGATCCCGCGACCGTCGTTGCGATCGTCGGCCAGGTCGCGAAGGCGCTCACGAAGGCCCACGCCGCCGGACTCCTCCATCGCGACATCAAGCCCGCGAACATCTTTCTCTGCCACGGCGAGACCGCGGAGGAGCTCTTCGTGAAGCTCCTCGACTTCGGCATCGCAAAGACGCCCGCGGCCTCCGGCGAGCCCGAGCTCGACGGACAGACGAAGACTGGACAGGTCGTCGGCACGCCGTTCTACATGAGCCCCGAGCAGGTCACGGCGCAGAAGGTCGTCGATGCGCGAAGCGATCTCTGGTCGCTCGGCATCGTCGCATTCGAGGCGCTCACCGGTCATCGCCCCTACGACGGGCCCTCGTTCGGCGCGCTCGCGGTGAAGATCGCGACGGGCGATCAGCCGAGGCCGTCCGCCGCGAATCCTGCGCTCCCTCCGAGCGTCGATGCCTGGTTCGCGAAGGCGTGTGCACGTGACCCTTCGGGTCGCTTCGCGAGCGCGCGCGAGCTCGCCGATCGCCTGCGCGCCGCCTTCGATGGCGTCGTCTCGCTCCCACCCGCACCTTCGGGCGGAGCGACGTCCGATTCTCGCCCCGTCAGCTCCGGGTCGCGTTCGACGAAGCCGTCGCCGGGCGTCGTGGTCGACGACAGTGACCGTCCGTCGTTCGTCCTCGCATCGACGGTCCAGACCGACGACCCCGTGGGCGATCCGTCGGCGCTCGCGCGCAGTGAGCCAGGTCGCTCCGTGGCGGCAACCGCCGATCGCACGGGCGACTCACGAGCGTCGGGTCGCGGCGCGACGAGAGGCAAGGTCGTCGTGCCCGTGGTTGCGCTCGTCGTCGTCGCTCTCGCTCTCGCGGCCGGCTGGACGGCGAGGGAGCGTACCGAGCCCGGGCCGATTGCGTCGACCCACGCGGCGAGCTCGCCCGCGCCCGTCGCGTCCGCCGTGCCGTCGGGCGTCGCGCCTCCGATCACCCCTGACACGTCGGCATCTTCTTCGGCGCACGTGGCGACGTTCGCCTCGGTCGCTCCTCGCGCGCTTCCGGTCGTGCCGATCGTCTCCGTCCGACCCTCAGCGGCGGCCTCTTCCGCGAATCCCACGCCGAGCACGGCCGTTGCGCCACGCCCCTCCGCGACGGTTCACGACGACCCTCTCTTTTGACGATGAGCCGACCTGCCTGATGCGCCTCCGCTCGCTTCACCTCGCGCTCTCGCTCGTCCTGCTCGCGCAGGCGGCGTCTACGCGTGCGGATGCGGCTCCAGGCGTCTCCGAACCGAGCGCAGGGGATCTCGCGACCGCGCGCAGCGCCCTGAGGGAAGGCCTCGCGCTTCGCGAGAAGGGCGATCTCGTCGGCGCGCTCGGTCGCCTGACGACGGCGCACGATCTCGTCGCCACGCCGGTCACCCTCTTCGAGCTAGGCAAGACTCACCTCTTGATGGGCCACGTGCTCCAGGCACACGAGCTCTTCATCAAGATCGGTCGCCTCCCTCCCGCGCTCGAGGAGTCGCAGCGCTCCACCACGGCGCGCGAGGAGGCGAACCGCCTCGCCGCCGACCTCGAGCCTCGCATTCCGACCCTGCGTATCAAGCTCGCGAAGCTCCCCCCCGAGGCAAGCGCGGTCGTCCACGTCGATGATGAGCCCGTCGCGATGACGGGCGCCGTCACGCCCCGCGCCGTCGAGCCGGGCAAGCACGTCATCGTCGCGCGCGCCGGCGACGGCCCCGAAGAGCGCGTGACGATCGAGATCGGCGAAGGAGAGACGAAGGACGTCGACCTCTCGCCGCAATGGGTCGCCCCGAAGCCGCCTCCCACGCCGCCGCCCGGCGGGCAGGTCGTCTATCTCCGTCAGACGAATCCGCTCGTCTCCCTCGGCTTCACGGCCGCGTCGGTCTCGGGCACGATCACCGGCCTCGCGTCGGTCCTCGCCGTGAGCGCGGCAGGTCGTGCTCGCGATCGCTGCGGCTCCGACTACTGCCCGCAGCGCGTTCGTGATTCTGACGTCACCGAGATGCGCACGTGGATCGCCGTCACCGCCATCGCCGGCGCGGCGACGCTCGCGTTCGTCACGGTGGCCATCCTCAGCATCTCGCGGCCCGTGAACGAGAAGGTCACCGCCGGCGTGAAGCCGTACGTCAGTCCAGGCTCGGCCGGCCTGGTCGGGGCGTTCTGACGATGCCCGGCGCTCGCGCCCCCCTCGTCTTCGCTGGCGTGCTCGCCGCGTTCGGTGCCGCCTTCTCGTGCAAGACGTTCGACGTTCCCGTCGACATCTGCGACCCGTCGAAGCAGCACGGCGGTGAGCTGATGACGCCGCTCAGCGACGCCACCTGCAACCGGTGTCTCGAGGACCGCTGCTGCGACGCGATGGGCGTCTGCGAACGCAAGGACGACTGCTCGCGGTCGGTCGCCAGCGTGCATGCGTGCGTCATCCACGCAGGGCTCGGCGGCGCGCGCGTGGAGACGAAATGCGCGGAGGACGAGGCGCTCGCCGGCAAGCGAGAGGCCGACACCGCCTATCGCTGCATGCGGGATCAATGCGGTGCCGAGTGCGGATTGCCGGTTTGCCGTGTCGATCCTGCTGCGCTGCTCATCCACAGCGCGAACTGCGATGCGTGCTTCTCGAGCTCATGTTGTCCTCAGCTCAACGCGTGCTACGCGAGCCGTGCGTGCAAGCTCACGATCGAGTGCATCGTGAAGGAGTGCGCGAGCACCTTCAGCGATGCGCTCACGCCCGGCGTCCTGAACGGTGCTCCCGTCTCCGGCCTCACCCTCTCCGACGGACAGAAGCTCTGTTCGCGTGAGGCCGGATCCGACGACGTCGGTCCGCCCACGTGCGTCCAGAAATGTCTCTGCGCGTTCAAGGACAACGACCAGGGCCTCGCGCCGACGGAGCTCTCGCAGCGACCCATCAACCTCGCCGTTGCGATCTACCAATGCGGCGTGAGCGCGGGTTGCGGCCCGTCGTGCACGGACGCGCCGGACGCGGCCGTTCCGTGAACTGCTCGGAGCTCCGTCGTCTCGCGCCGCCCGCCCGGCCGACGGATCCCGTAGTGTTCATATAGGTAACTTGAATCATTGGGTATTGTGGTCAATCGAAGAGCCGGGTGCTGCGTTTTGCTCGTGGGGTTCGGTCTTGATTCGCTGCTCTGCTTTGGTGATGGGCGCGTGCGTCGCTGGGCTCATGGCGTGCACCTCGAATGCACCCGCGGTACGGGACGAGCTCGTGAGCGGCGAACCTCAGCCCACGAAGCCCCCCGTCCTCGAAAAGCCGAGCCCGACCAACGACACGAAGCAGACCGACGCGACTGCCGACTCCGATCGGGCTCAGGTGTACGGACGCGTTGGGTGCCCTCGCGCCGGTCATCGGCGGCGTGAAGGAAGGCGTCTGCCAGTAGAGCGCGCGAGTGTGGTAGCCCTTCTGCCCAGGGACTCCACACATGTCGGACCGAATCAACGTACGCAGTCTGCTCGAGCAGAAGGGCCAACTCGCCGATGACGTCGTCGCCATCAAGGTGAACGGCAAGGTCATCGATCTTCACTCCTTCGTCGACCCACAGACGACGTTCGAGCTCGTGCGCAAGACGGACAAGGACGGCCTCCAGGTCATCCGCCACTCGACGGCGCACGTCATGGCGGACGCGGTCCAGAGGCTTTTTCCCGGCACGAAGGTGACCATCGGTCCCGCGATCGAGGACGGCTTCTATTACGACTTCGACAAGGCGGGGAGCTCGGGGTTCACTGAGGAGGACCTCGCGAAGATCGAGAAGACGATCCGGGAGATCGTGAAGAGCAACACGCCATTCCGCCGCGAGGTCGTCACACGGGATCAAGCGCTCGCGCTCTTCGAGAAGATGGGCGAGACCTTCAAGGTCGAGATCATCAAGTCGATCCCCGAAGGCGAGGAGATCAGCCTCTACAAGCACGGCACCCACGAAAAATCGCAGAACTACGACAAGGACTGGGTCGACGTCTGCGAGGGCCCGCACGTGCCGCGCACGAGCAACCTCGGCGCGGTGAAGCTCACGAGCGTCGCCGGTGCGTACTGGCGTGGCGACGAGCGCAACCCGATGCTCCAGCGCATCTACGGCACCGCGTTCGCGACGCAGGAGGCGCTCGACGAGCACCTCAAGCTCATCGAGGAGGCGAAGGCCCGCGACCATCGCAAGCTCGGCAAGGAGCTCGAGCTCTTCATCTTCGATCCGGTCGCCCCGGCGATGCCGTTCTTCTTGCCGCGCGGCGCGTTCCTCTACAACGCGCTCGT
>JAYSXP010000186.1:0-5647 GCA_043717125.1 Polyangiaceae bacterium
CGCTCCCGTGTCGGTGTCGGCAGACGAGAAGGGGCTGACGTGGATGCTGAACGCCGTCCACCTGTTCGGCGAGAAGGCAACGAAGCTGGCAACGTAGCCGGGCGTTCCCGTATGCTACGGCCGTCCGTGTCGGCCTCGCCGACCCCTTCGGAATTGAACATGCGCGCACGCCAGCTTGTCATCGCCTCCAGTCTCGTCGCTCTCGCCTTTGCGGCGGTGCCTGTCCGCGAGGCGCATGCGCAGTCGGGCGGTGCCGCCTATCCGGCTGCGTGCAGCGCCGCCACGGTGCCCCAGAGCGAGAGCGAGCGCGCGCACACGATCTACCAGGGCGGCAAGGTTCAGTACGACGACAAGAACTACGACGCCGCGATCGTGCAGTTCCGCGATGCGTACAAGCGCGACTGCTCGAAGCACGATCTGCTGATCATCATCTCGCGCGCCTACGAGCTGAAGGGCGACAAGGGCGAGGCGCTGAAGGCACTCGAGATGTTCGTCGACCGCGTCCCGAGCTCGCCGGACCTCACGACCCACCGGAATGGCATCGACTCGCTGAAGAAGCAGATCGCTGCGCAACCGCCGCCGCCTCCGGCGGGCGGAGCCGTGGCACCGCCGCCCGAGGTCCGCGAGCACACGATCCCGCCGTGGGTCGTGGTGGGGCTCGGCGGTCTGGGCGTGATCGCCGGCGTGGTCGTCATCGCGATCACCCCGTCGTTGCCCAACGGCTGCGACGCCGCGACGAAGGTGTGCGCCGCGAACACGCCGGAAGAGAAGGCGAACCTCGCGCAGCGGCAGGATGATGCCGGCAAGTCGCAGAATCAACCGACGGTCGGCGGTGTCATCATCGGTATCGGCGCGGCCTTCGTCGTCGGCGGTCTCCTCTGGCACTTCCTCGAGCCGACCGGCCCCGTCGAGAAGACGGGCAGCCTGAACCCGAAGCTCAGCCCCCAGGTCGCGCCCGGCTTCGCCGGGATGTCTCTGGGCGGTTCCTTCTAAGGCCTCCCGCGAGGGACGCCGTCATGCCCTCCGCGATCCTGTCGGCGCGGCACGCCGCGGGCGGGGAGCTCTTCCTCGTCTCGCTCGACGTGGGCGCTGACGTCGCCCGCGCCTACACCACGCCCGGGCAGTACATCGAGGTGAAGACCGCGAAGGGCAAGGGCTACTTCGTCCTCGCGAACGAGGTTGGGGAAGCGCCGTGGCAGCTCCTGGTGAAGAACGCCGGCGACGCGGCCGATGCTCTCGTCACGCTTCCGCTTGGTAGCGCGCTCGATGTCGTCGGCCCGCTGGGCGCCGGCTTCTCTTCGTCGCGCATGGAGTCGCGGCACGTGGCGATCGCGGTGGTCGGGAGTGCGCTCGGCGTCGCACGCCCCGTCCTCGGCCGGCGCATTCGCGACGGCGCAGCGACGAGCACCCATCTCTTTCTCGGTGTCCGCGCGCCGACCGACGTGCCGATCGTCAGCGAAGTGACACGCTGGACCGCGCAGGGGGTGCGTGTCGTGCTCTGTCTCTCGCGCAGTGAGCTCGACCATCATCCCGAGGTCGTTCCGCGCGCGCGCCGAGTCGCCGGATACGTCCAGAGCGCGCTCATCCAGGCTCTCCAGGCCGGCGAGATTTCCCACGGCACGCTGGTCATCGCGGCCGGCCCCGACTCGATGCTCGCGGAGATGCGCGCCCTCGCCAGTGGAGCGAGCCCATCGGAGGGCGCCGTGCTCGCCGCCCCGAGCATCGAGGTCCTGACAAACGTCTAGCCACCGCCGGGCGTTCCATCTTCTCGACCGTAGCGGCGTCGGGTAGCCTCTGGTTCGATGGAAAGCGGTTCCGAGCTGCCGAAGGGCGGGGTGCGCCAGGGCGGCAAGGAGGAGCTGCGTGCGTCGCTGCTGAAGACCTACCTGCTCCGTATCCGATCGGAGAAGGGCGAACGTGAGGTGCGCACCATCCTCGCCAGCGCGGGCATCGACCCGGCGATGATCGACAACGAGACGGGCTGGATCAGCACCCTCGCGGCCAAGAAGGCGCTCCGCGGCATCGGCGAGCTCCTCGGGATGGATGCGCTTCGGCAGCGCGGTGAGTGGGTCACGAACGCCGAAGCCCTCGGCGCGCTCGTGCGCATGCTCCGCTCCGCGGAGGAGCCGATCGACGCGTACGAGTACCTCGCCGAGAACGCTCGCGAGGTCACGCGCGTCGGCACGTGGGAGCTCGCGGTGCTCACCGAGCCGGCCCCCGACGACAAGGACGCCCCCGACAAGAAAGACGCCGAGTCCGGCGGCAAGAGCGGCCCCGCGTTGCTCGCGCCGCCGTCGCGCGACATCGACGGCAATTCGAAGCGAACGAAGGCCGAGAAGGCGCGCGTTCGTGCCGTTCGCCTCGTGTACCGCCCGCGCACCGACGGTTACGACGAGCCCGAGAAGGTCGACGTCCCGACCGAGGTGCTCTTCTGTGCGGCGCGCGAGGGCGAGCTTGCCGGCCTCCCGCGCATCTGGGGTCTCCCCGACGCACGGGTGAAGCACGAGACCTGTCTCGCGAAGGGCGATGAAGCCTGCACCTACCTCGTCGAGTGGGACCTCCCGGCAACGAAGAGCATGACGGCGATGGCGGCGGGGTCCGCGGCGCTCGTCACCGGCGTCGCGGTCGGCATTCCCGGAGGACCCATCGCCGGCGTCCTCGGCGCCGTGCTTGCGGGCGCGCTCGGCGCGGGCATCGCGCGCATGTGGGAGACGGGCAAGCGCGACGGCGCCTCACGGACCTTCGAGAAGAACCGCATCGCAGCGCTCGAGCGTGGCCTCGACTTGAAGGGCGAGGCCACGAGCACGGCGATCCCCGGTGAGCTCACCGGCACGGTCCTGGGCGGCAAGTACCGCATCGGGAAGAAGATCGGCTCGGGCGGCATCGGTGTCGTCTACGCGGCCGAGCACACCACGCTCGGCCACGAGGTCGCCGTGAAGGTGCTCCGCGGCGCGGCGGCGAAGGACGGCGGCGAGATCGCGCGCCTTCGTCGCGAGGCCTACATCCAGGTTCACATCGATCATCCGAACGTCGCGCGCGTGCACGACCTCGACCAGATGCCCGACGGCTCGATGTACGTGGTCATGGAGCGCCTCCACGGACGCTCTCTCGCCGACAAGCTGTCGCGCGAGCACATCATCGCTCCTGGGTTCGCGATCCCCGTGTTCATCGGGGTCTGTCGCGCGCTCTCCGCCGCCCACAAGAAGGGCGTCGTCCACCGCGATCTCAAGCCCGGCAACGTGTTCCTCTGCGACGACGCACCTCCGAAGGTCCTCGACTTCGGAATGAGCAAGCTGACGAGTGCGGAGTCGCTCACGCAGGCGGGCTACACCCTGGGCACGCCCGAGTACATGGCGCCCGAGCAGTGCATCGGCGCGAACGTCGTCGCCCAGACGGATCTCTATGCATTCGGCGTGCTCATGTACGAAGCGCTCACCGGCGAGCTGCCCATCATCGCGCAGAGCCGCCGCGAGCTGCTCGACCTCCACCAGCGCCAGATCCCCGTGCCGATGCGGCAGCGTCGCGCCGACCTCGACATCCCGGACGCGCTCGATCAGGTCGTCATGAAGTGCCTAAAAAAGCGCATCAATGACCGTCCGAAGAGCGCCGAGGAGCTCGAGGCGATGCTCGCGGCCATCCCGCTGGATGGACTGCCGCAGGCGTACGCCACTCGTCCGAAGCGCGCTCACTCCGTGCCGCCGATCCACCAGGACTCCGGGACGATCCCGGCGCTCACGAGCGAGCCGCCGCCGAAGCCGCCGGCACCTTGAGGAAGACGACGTAATCGACGCTCGTGAGCGCCGGGTACTCGTAGCTGTAGTCGTAGTCGGCGAGCTCGTTCGTCCGCTCAGCGCAGGACCCACACGAGGCCGGCGATGCTCGCCGCGATCACTCCAACCGCGAGCGTGACGACGAGCACGTCGGTCATCGTCCATCCCTTCCTCGGGCGCGCCACGCGCGTCATTTGCGAGGTATCCGCCGCGACCTCCGCGATTGGCGCGGTGCCCGCCAGCGACCCGGGTGTCGCAGATGCGGGGCCGCGCGTCGATGACGGACCGCGCGTGGACGCGGACGCGGACGCCGATGGCGCAACGGGCTCGGCGGCAGGCGCCGGATCCCGACTTGGCCTCGCCGGAATGTCGTCCTCCCTCATCGCCTCGTCGGCGGCGGCCTCGAGCTCTGCCAGCGCGGCGCTGACGGGCTCGTCCAGCGCGAGGACCGTGATCCCGATGCGCGCCATCGTCGGCGCGCGCCACACGATGTCGCGATCGGGAGCGAGCTTGGATTCCCCGAGGTAAACGCCGTTCCGTGAGCCGAGGTCGCGGAGGAGGATCTGGCCGCCCCGCCGCGCGACGACGGCGTGCTCGCGCGAGGCGTCAGCGTCGGCCAGCGGCAGGTCGCAGGTCTCGGCGCGACCGATGACGTAGGCGCGACCTTCCTCGGAGAGGCGGATCTCCTCGCCGATGTCCGGACCTTCGGCGACGCGCACCTTCGCGACCGTGTCGTCGCCGACCGCATCCATCGCGCGCTGGACCAGCGCGAACGCGAGGTCGCGCGTCGCGAGGCCGAGGTCCGGTGTGGCGGTCTTCTGTCCGATCACGAGCTCGAGCCACACGCGACCGACGCGCACGAGGTCCCCGGATTTTACGGCGCGCGGCGACTGAGGATGGAGCCGCACTCCGCCGACCCAGGTGCCGTTCGTGCTTCCCTCGTCGACGATCGCGTAGTCGTTTCCGGTCGCGCGAATCGTCGCATGCCTCGTGCTCACGCTCGGGTCGGGCAGGCGCACGTCGCTACTGCCGCCGCGCCCGATGACGACGCGCGAGCCGTCGAACGTCAGTGACGGCTCTGCGCCGCCGCTTGCGCCGCTCGCCGTTCGAACCACGACGGTGACGGGCACTAGGTCGCCGGAATGCTCTTGAGCGTCGGGCGATAGTCGTTCGCCGCTCGCTCGACCCACTTGATGACGTCGACCGCGACATCGCGACCTTCGTGCTGGCTCAGCTGCTGGATGCCCGTCGGCGACGTCACGTTCACCTCGGTGAGCTTGCCGCCGATGACGTCGAGGCCGACGAAGACGAGGCCGTCCTGCTTCAGGCGAGGCGCCATGTCAGCGATCATTGCGCGCTCTTCGGGCGTGACGACGTAGGGCTCGACGCTGCCGCCCACGTGGATGTTGGAGCGGAAGTCGTCACCCCGGGGGATGCGGTTGATCGCGCCGAGCACCTCGCCGTCGAGGAGGAGGACGCGCTTGTCGCCCTTCTCTACCGCGGGGAGAAACTCCTGCACCATCGCCAGCCGCGAGCCTTCGCCGGTCACCGTCTGGATGATGGCGCGGGCGTTTTTGTCGTTCGGCAGGAGCATCATGACGCCCGAGCCGCCTGCGCCGTCGAGCGGCTTGATGACCCCGCGCCCCCCGACCTCCTTCACGAAGGCGAAGATCTGCTCCTCGCTCGACGTCACCATCGTGCGGGGCATGTACTTCGCAAAATGAAGCGCGTAGAGCTTTTCGTTCGCGTCGCGGAGGCCACGCGGGTCGTTCATGATCACGGTGCGTCCGCGCACCCGTTCGAGCATGAGGGTCGCGTAGAGGTAGGCCGCGTCGAACGGCGGATCCTTGCGGATGAGGACCGCCTCGACGTCCGCT
>JAYSXP010000187.1:0-16107 GCA_043717125.1 Polyangiaceae bacterium
CGGGGCGCTCGTACACATCGATGCCGCGCAGAGCGTCGGCAAGGTCGCCGTGAACGTCACCACGCTCGGCGTCGACCTCCTGAGCATCGCCGGTCACAAGCTCGATGCCCCGAAGGGCGTCGGCGCTCTCTATGTCCGCCGCGGAACGCCGATCCAGCCCTTCGCACGAGGCGCAGGTCACGAGCGCGGGCTCCGGCCGGGCACGGAAAACGTCGCGAGCATCGTCGGCCTCGGCGTCGCATGCGATTCGATCGCGACGAAGCTCGAGGAGCGAACGGCGCACCTTCGCGCGCGGCGCGACCAGCTATGGCGGCTGCTCACCGCAGAGGTCCCCGGCGTGAAGCGCAACGGTCACGACACCGAGCAACTCCCCAACACGCTGAGCATCCGCTTTCCGCGCGTACGCGGTACCGCGCTCCTCGAAGCCGCGCCGGAGATCGCCGCGTCCACCGGCTCGGCGTGTCACGAGGGCCACGAGAGCGCATCGAGCGTGTTGCTTGCGATGGGCCTCGCCCCCGAGGAGGCGCTCGAGACCGTGCGCCTCTCGGTTGGCACGACGACGACAGCGGCTGACATCGCGCGCGCCGGCACTGCGCTCGTCAAGGCGTGGCACTCGAGCTCGCGGATGGTGAACCCGTGACGACCATCCTCGATCACATCGGCAACACTCCGCTCGTCGCCCTCACGAAGATCGGCGTCGGCGCGCCCGTCCCGATCCTCGTGAAGTGCGAGCACCTGAATCCCGGCGGGAGCGTCAAGGATCGCATCGCGCTCGCCATCCTCGATGATGCCGAGAGGAGAAACGTCCTCCGACCGGGCGACACCCTCATCGAGGCCACCGCCGGAAACACGGGGCTCGGCCTCGCGATCGTCGCAGCGCTGCGCGGCTACCGGCTCGTGTGCGTCCTGCCGGAGAAGATGTCGGTCGACAAGCGCAACGCGCTGACGGCCGCCGGAGCCGAGGTGATCGTCACCCCCAACGCTCCGCCGTCGCACCCCGACAACTTCCAGAACGTCGCGCGCCGTCTCGCCGCCGAGCGGGGATGGTTCCTCACCGACCAGTTCTGCAATCCCGCGAACGTCGAGGTCCACGAGCGGACCACTGGCCCCGAGTTGTGGGAGCAGACCCGGGGCGCGATCGCCGCGTTCGTCGCGGGTGTCGGCACGGGAGGCACGATCACGGGCGTCGGCCGGGCGCTGAAGCGGAAGAACCCGAACGTGCTCGTCGTGCTCGCGGACCCGCTCGGCTCGGGCCTCGGGCACTGGGCGCGGACCGGAGTGATCGGGCCGGATGCGCCGTACAGGATCGAAGGCATCGGCTCGAGCAAGGCGCCCGACATCCTCGATCGCTCGGTGATCGATCACGTCGAGACCGTCTCCGATCACGAGAGCTTCGCGATGGCGCGCCGCCTGATCCGCGAGGAGGGCCTGTTCGTCGGTGGCTCGGCGGGGTCCGCCGTCGTGGCGGCCGAGCGCGTCGCGCGCTCCGGTCGTATGACAGGACCCGTGGTGGCTCTCCTACCCGACTCGTGGGACCGCTACGTGTCTTGCGACTGGATGCGGCGACGATGAGGAGCGCTTGCACGTGGTGCCTCAGCGCCTGCTGCGTGTGGCCGCGGAGACCGTGCCTTGGTGTTTCGGCCGTCCGCGCCATGCCCTCTTTGCACTGCATCGCGTGTTGCCGCGACGCGGGTGAGCCTGCGGCTGACCTTCAGCCGGCGGAGCTGCTATGAGGCGCAGCAGGTCGCCCGATGGTCGCGCAAGAGCATGCCTGCGCCCTCCAACGGCTCGCACTCGTGGGCGTGAGGAGCTCGGTTCTCGTCGTCGCCGCGCATCCGGACGACGAGACCATCGGCGTCGGTACGACCCTCGGCTCGCTCGTCGCGATGGGCTGGCACGTTCGCGTCGTGCACGTCACCGACGGCGCACCTCGTGATCCTTCGCTCCGGCCGACGCTCCGCGACCTCGCGGCTTCCGAGGCCGCTGCCGTCCGCCGGGCCGAGCTCGCGGCGGCGCTCCGTGCGGGCGGTCTCGACCCCGACGTGGTCCTCGCGCCCGCGCTGGGCGCGCCCGATCAGGACGCGACGCTCGCGATGGTGGACATCGCGCGGTCACTCGCGCGGTATCTCGTGGAGTCGCCGCCCAGCGTCGTCATCACCCATCCCTACGAGGGCGGACACCCCGATCACGACGCGGTCGCGTTTGCGGTGCATGCCGCGGCGCGCATGAGCGGCGTGCCGCTGCGGATCGCGGAGATGTCGTCGTACCACGCCGCGCGCGAAGGGGAGGGGCTCGAGTCGGCGTCGTTCCTCCCGTGCCGCGGGTCGTCGTGCACGAAGCGCCACGAGGGGCTTCTCGACACGCGCGCGCGAGCGCGCAAGCGCGCGATGCTCGATGCGTTCGCCAGCCAGGCCAAGGTCTTGACGTGCTTCGACACGCGGGCTGAGCCTCTCCGGTGCGCGCCGACGTACGACTTCACGCGGCCTCCGCATCCTGGGAGACTCCACTACGAGCGCCTCGGCTTCGGATGGACCGGTGAGCGCTGGCGCGAGCTCGCCCGCGAGGCGCTCGGTGCCGCGTTCAGCGGTTAGCGATTCGCGAAGACCGAGCGGAAAAGATCGCGAGCGAGGTGGAGCTCGTCGAGCGTCACCCATTCGTCGGGACCATGCGCCTGCGCGATGTCGCCCGGGCCGAGCACGACGGCATCGACGCCGCTCGACGTGAGCAGTGCAGCCTCAGTCCAGAACCCGAGATCGATCGGCGCGCCCGCGCTGTCGCCGAGCAGCGGCACGAACGACGCGACGTCGGCGGTCGCGAAAGGCTGGTTGTCGCGGAGCATGGTGAACGTCGACCCGGGCACGACCTCGCGTGCGATCGCCTCGAGCTCGGTGCGGATCGCGGCGGTGTCGGCGCCGGGCGGCGGACGAATCGACACGAGCAGGCGACCGTTCGCCGGGATGACGTTGAAGGCCACGCCGCCGTCGAGCTTCGCGAGGTTCACGCACATCCCGGGGAATCCGGGCGGGCCGAGACCGTAGTGCCGCCGTGACCAGTCGTCGAACGCGACTCCGAGGCGGGAGAGCATCGCGATCGGCGACGGCAACGCGTCGGCGCGGGACGAATGGCCGCCCGGCCCCGTCACCGTCACCTCGAAGGCGACGAAGCCACGATGGCGAACGCCCACCTTCAGGTTGGTCGGCTCGCAGACGATGGCGCGCTCGAGGCCGACGCGGTGCGGGCTCGCCACGAAGGCGCGCATCGCTACGCTGCTGAACTCCTCGTCGCCCGAGAAGAGGATGCCGGTGTCCGTCGGCTTCGCCTCGTCGAGCGCGGCGAGGATCGCGGCGGCCGCGCCCTTCGTGTCCGCGGCGCCGAGCGCGTAGAGGCGATTGCCTTCGATGCGCGGCACGAACGGGTCCGAGCTCCAGTCGGAGTTCGGCGGCACGGTGTCGAGGTGCGCGTTGACGAGGAGCTTCGGCTTTCCGAAGCGTGCATACACGTACGATGCGGGCTTGCCGTCGCCCGCGCGGGCCACCTCGGTGACGGTGACCTCGTCGGGCCCGCGTTCTTCGAGCAAGGCGGCGAGGTGGTTGGCGAGCGGGCGCTCATTGCCCTCGGCCACGTCGGTGCGGAACGAGACCAGGGAGGAGAGGATCGCGACGGGGTCGGTGCGGGAGGCTCTCATGAGGAGGTAGCCCATTCTAAGCTGCAGACCCGTGCGTCTGGCCTCCTTCTTGGTCGCACAGAACTCGGTTGCACGGCGTCGGCGGTGCTACGTTTTGCCCTAGCCGAGTGAGTCGACCGTTAGGCAGCAAGCTCCTCGACCCTCCGACGACGGAGGCCATGCTCACGACCCTCGCGACGGATTTCGCGATCATCACCAAGCTTCGCGGGTTCGACCGAAGCGCATGGAACGCGACGATGCAGCCGCTTCTCTTCCGGACGGCGGGTCTCGCGGGAGCCATCGCCGATCGCTTCGAGAACCCCAAGCGTGCGGCCCTGATCGCCGTTGCGCGCGCGATCATCGAGCTGATGCCTCCGGACGAGGAGGGAATGGCCGACGACGCTGGCTGGATTCGCATCGAGATCGCCATCACGCGCGCGCGCGACGTGTTCGAGCAGTGAGCGCTCAGCGATAGGTCTGCGCGAGGTCCCACGCGGAGCGCGGGTCCTCGACGCGCACGCGATCTTCGCGTCGTCGTGGACGGTGCCCTTCAGGCGATCGAACCGCCCGGTCAGGAAGGTCGATTGTGCGCACTATGTGTGCCCGTGTGCGCCATCTGTCCAGACGGTCAGAATGTGTCGTAAATTGTGCCTCTCATCCGCAACCCAGGAGAGGTGCGAGGGGCCTTCTGGGGGCGATCCGGGTCGGACCTGGGTAGCCGCCCGACCACCTCGCGGTCGGCTAGGCTGAGGGCCGATGCACTCCTCGTCTCGCCGAGCACGACGACCATGAGGCTCGCGGACGCGCCCGACGACGCGGTCGTCGACGGACTCGCGATCGCGCTCTCGCCCGCGGTCCTCCGCGGGGACGCTCGCCTCGAGACGCTCTTCGCGCCGTTCCGCGCATGCGTCGTCCTGCACGAGGCGCTGTCCCACGAGGGAAGCACCGCCCGCGCCACGCGCCTCCTCATGGCAGAGATCCGCGCTGAGCAGCTCGACGAGCTGCGCGCCGTCGTTCGCAGCGTTTGCCCGAAGGGCGCCTTCGAGGAGAAGCCCACCGAGCTCGACGACGTCGCCGCCGGCACCGAGTGGCGCGAGCGGTCCGGCGCGTTCGCGGTGTCCGCCTACCGCCTCTTTGGCGGAAGCACCGCGCTGCACGTCACCGCCGCGAAGGTCGACGCACCCGACGCCGGCATGCGCGCGCTTCTCGCCTCACCGCTCGCGGTCCTCGCGGAGCTCGTGACCGAGACGAGCTTCGTCGACAACATCAGCTGCACCCGCCACGCGAACGAGCCGCCCCGCTGGCACCTTCAAGCGACCCTGCGCGACCTGCGACGCTTCTCGGAGATCGCGCCCCGCTTCGCCGACTTCGGTTTCGAGGAGCGCCGCGGCAAGTACTGGCACGAGACGATCATCGCCCAGCCCATCGGCAATGACCGCTGGATGGCGGCGCTCCCCGGCATCGACTTCGACGCGCGCTGAGGACCTCGGCGTCACCACGCACACGGCACAGCCTCCCGAAGGTCGGCTAGAACCCGACGCCCGTGGGAGCTCGGAGAGCGGGCGTCTTGAAGCTTGAGCCGCGATCACTCTCCGTCTTGCTCTTCACGTCGCGGGTGATGCCGTCAGTGAAGCTCGCGCTGCTATGACAGCTCGCGCATTGCGCCTCCTTCGACGCGAAGATCTGCGCGCCGCGCCCGACCTTCGGGTCCACGGCCGGGATTTTCTGCTTCGACACCGTCGGCCGCACCGGCCCAGGCCTCCTTCCCGTCACGCCGCTGATGCATGTGAGCACGTCGATGCGGAATGGCTTTCGCCCGAGCATCCAGACGCGATCGAGATCCGTGGAGGACGATCTCCACCGCGGGAGCGTGGTGCATTTGCGCGCGACGCGCCAGAAGCGGCTTAGGCTCTCGCGTGTGGAGCGGTCCGAAGCCTTCCGGCGAACGTCGTACTTCGGCTCGCTCGACGGTCTGCGCGCTCTCTCGATCCTCCCGGTGGTGTGGCATCACTCGACGAGCGGGCCACTCCCGGGCGTGCTCGGGCGCGGGCCGCTGGGCGTCGACCTCTTCTTCGCGATCAGCGGCTTCCTCATCACGACGCTGCTGCTCCGCGAACGAGAGAAGTCCGGGACGATCGCGCTCGGAGCGTTCTACGCGCGCCGGACCCTGCGCATTTTTCCGCTCTATTACGTGGTGCTCGGCGCCTTCGCGCTTCACGCGCTCTTCCTGCGCGATGCGGGACCGGTGCGCGATCACTTCCTCCGTTCGCTCCCGTGGTACGCGACCTACACGTCGAACTGGTTCGTCGACCACACGGTGCCGCACGCGGTGGTGTTCTCCTTCGCGTGGTCGCTCGCCACCGAGGAGCAGTTCTACCTGGGCTTCCCGTGGCTCCTCCGTGTCTCGAAGAGCCTCGTTCCGGCGGCGCTCTTCATGGCGGCGGTCGTCGTCGTGGACCAGGCCGCGGAGCGTGATTGGCTCTCCTTCGGGCCGCTCGCGATGCGCATGCTCCGGAGCCTTGCCACGCCGATCGCGCTCGGCTCGCTCTCGGCGCTCGCGCTGCGGACGCGTCTCTTCCGTGGGATCGATCTCGTCCTCGGCCGCCGCGAGAGCTCGCTCGTGCTCCTCGGCCTCGTCGGCTGTGGAGCCGTCGCGCCATGGTCGCTCCTCGAGGTGCAGGTGCTCATGGTCGGGCTCGTCGTCGCGTGCTGCCTGCGCGAGGACCACGGGCTCGCCTCGTTTCTGGGCGCGCGGCCCCTACGCCACGTCGGCCTCGTGAGCTACGGCATGTACATGCTCAACGTGCCCGCCATTCAGCTGGCGAAGCGCGCCGTCCCGCAGCCCTTCGTTTTCGTCCTCGGCCTCGCGCTCAGCGTCGTCTTCGCGACCGCCGCTCACGCCGCGATCGAGAGGCCGCTCCTGCGTCTGCGCGCCCGCTTTCGCCCATGAGCTCCTTCACCTGGATCAGGGGGACGCATGCCGACCCTCAGCGCGCTCGAGTCGCTCTCTTTGTCCTCCTCTTCGCCCTGATGTGCATCGCGCGCCCGTCGGGTGCTCTCGCCGCGCCGCCGGGGTTCTCCGTGAATCGCTTCGAGCCTTCGGAGCGCGGGAGCCAGTGGTTCGTCCTCGACTCGCTCGAGCTTCGTGGCTCGGGTCATCCCGCCCTCGGCGCAGTCCTCGACTACCAGTACCGGCCGCTCGCCGTGTACGAGGCGGACGGCTCGGGCTCGATGACCTCGTGGAGGTCACGCCGTGGGGTGGGGGACCGACCGAGAAGGTCGACAGCGACGGCGACGCAACGATCGACGCGCTCGACACGGACAGCGACAACGGCGGCATCACGGATGCCAACGAAGGCGTCGCGGACCTGGACATGGACGGCCTCGCAAACTTCCGCGACGCGGACGACGATGGCGACGGCATCCTGACGCGGACCGAAGTGAACGACGCGCTGATCGCGCGCGTGAGCGGTGACGTCGACGGCGACGGCCTGAAAAACAACGATCAGGGCGTGCTCGAGGGCACGGGGCTGCGCTGCGCGGTGTCGCACGCCTCGGGGCGACGGGGGTCGTGGGCCGTGATCGCCGGCTCGCTCGGCCTCGCGCTCGCGTTCGTCCTGCGGTCGCGTCGCTCGCGTCGCTCGCGCGATCGGTGAAGCGCAAGAGATGCGCTGCTCGGAGGCGCTTGCTTGGCCCATAGCGTCGGTTTGGGCCGAGGAGTACCTTGGGACGGATGCACGACTCACTCGAAGATCTGTCGGGTACGAAGGTCATCGAAACGAGCAAGACGGGGGTTTGGCTGCTCCAGAACCCCTCGACGAACAAGGCCACTGCGTTCGATCGTGATCAGCGAGACGAGCTCCGCGTTCGCGGAATGGTGCCCTATCGAGTGTCGACGCTCGAGGAGCAGGCGACCGCCGCGATAGGCCAGATTCGCGCAAAGAGCGTCCCGCTCGAGCAATACATCGGGATGGCGAGCCTGCACGATCGCAACGAGGTGCTCTTCTACCGCGTGCTCGTCGACAACATCGCGGAGCTGCTGCCCGTCGTGTACACGCCGACGGTCGGCGAGGCGTGCCAGAAGTTCAGCGCCATCTACCGGAGCGCACGCGGGCTGTGGATCACGCCCGATGACGTGCACGACATCCCGAGCGTTCTGCGGAACTCGCCGTACAAGGACATTCGCTTGATCGTGGCGACCGACAACGAGCGCATCCTCGGCCTCGGCGACCAGGGCTGCGGCGGCATGGGTATTCCGATCGGCAAGCTGGCGCTCTATGTCGCCGGTGCCGGCATTCATCCGTCGAAATGCCTCCCCATCAGCCTGGACGTCGGAACGGACAACCCCGCGCTCCTGGGCGACCCGCTCTACCTCGGCTTTCCGAAGAAGCGGCTTCGTGGTCGCGAGTACGACGAATTCATCGAGGCCTTCGTGCGCGGCGTTCGCGAGGTCTACCCGCGCGCCATTCTTCAGTGGGAAGACTTTCACAAGGATCGCGCCTTCCTCTTGCTCGAGCGGTACGTGCGCCGTCTGCCGTCCTTCAACGACGACATTCAGGGCACCGCGAGCGTCGCCGTCGGTGGGCTCCTTGCCGCGCTGCGCATCACGAAGCAAAACATGGCTTCGCAGCGCATCGTGTTCGTCGGTGCTGGAGCAGCGTGTACCGGGATCGCGCGGCTCTGCGCCATCGCGATGCGCGCCGACGGTGCCGACGAGGCGACCGTTCGTCGATCCATCTTCGCGCTCGACAGCCAGGGCCTCTTGCACGACGGCCGCACGATGGACGAGCCGCACAAGCGTGAGCTCGCGGTGCCGCGCGCGATCATGGCGGAGCTCGGCCTCGACCCGAGCGCCGTCCACACGCCGCTCGACGCGATCCGCGCCGTGAAGCCGACGATCCTCGTCGGAGCGACGGCGCGAGCCGGCACGTTCACGCGGGAGATGCTCGAGACCATGGCAAAGACCACGGATCGGCCGATTATCATGCCGCTGAGCAACCCGACGAGCAAGGCCGAGTGTACGGCGGAGGAGGCCATCCAGTGGACGGGCGGCCGTGCCATCGTCGCCACGGGTAGCCCGTTCGCCGACGTGGAGTACGCGGGCAAGCGTCACGTCATCGGACAGGCGAACAACGTGTTCATCTTCCCGGGCGTGGGCCTGGGCGCGGCGGTCGCGGAGGTGAGGGAGGTCACGACGGAGATGTTCCACATCGCGTCGGCGACTCTCGCGCGTCTCGTCGGTCAGGAACGGCTCGATGTCGGCGCGATCTACCCGCACCAGAGCGAGCTTCGGCACGTGAGCTTCGAGATCGCGTGCGCGGTCGTCCGGTATGCGAGCGAGAACGACCTCGGGCGCCGGATCGACGCTGAGAAGATCGAGTCGACGGTGCGCGCGGCGGTCTGGGACCCGAGCTACGTGCCCGTGCGGCACGTCGGTGAGTAGCTCGAGCCGTCCGGTTCAGCGGAAGTACTTGTACTCGCTGATCGGCTTGGCGCTGCTCGGCGCGCGGAAGACGAGCTCGCTGTCGTAGGTGGTTTGGCTCACGACGATCGTGCCATCCTCGAGACCCTTGGCGATCTTCGCGAGAAGGTCGCCGAAAGTCGACGCGAGGAACTCGAACTCGATGTCGTCGCGCGCGATGACCTGGCCCGCGGCGCCCAGCGGGCCGGGGATGAAGTCGAGGAGAAGGCGGTCGTAGTCCCAGAACGGGCTGCCCGCGATCGGGATGTGCTTCGGGTGGAAGTGGACCTGGCGCACGCGCTCGTCGTCGCCGACCCAGTCGAAGCGCACCGCCATCTCCTTCTCGTCGTAGGCGCTGCGGTCGTCGGCCCAGCAGGTGACGAAAGACTCGAGCGAGCCGAGGCGCTGTGCGATCGGGACGATTCGAACGCCCGGGTTGTCTTCCTGGCCGTCGTGGACGAGCAAGGAGTCGCGGAAATCCGCGGGGAAGGTGACGCCGAGCTTCTTCTCGGCGGCGGCGATCTCCTTGGCGCTCGCGCCGGGGCGCAGACCGAGCGAGAGCTTCGGGTGGTGGGTGTGAAACCAGCCCTCGATGTGCGCCCAGCTCGCCGCGACTGCGCTCGTGGAAGGTGTCGGCGGAGCGGCCTTCTTCGGCGCAGCGGCAGCGGCCTTCTTTGGCGCAGCGGCAGCGGCGGTCCTCTTCGCGGGAGCGGCGGTCTTCTTCGCGGGAGCGGCGGTCTTCGTCGCGGGAGCGGCGGTCTTCTTCGCAGGAGCGGCGGTCTTCGTCGCGGCAGCCTTCTTCTTCTTCGGAGCGACGGTCGTCTTCTTCGCGGGGGCGATAGCGGCCTTCTTCTTGGGCGCAGTGGCGGCAGTCTTCTTGGGCGCGGCGGTCTTCTTCTTCGCCGGCGCGGCGCTCTTCTTCGTCGTCTTCTTGGCTGCCATGGCCGGCGAGCGTAGCTCAGTGAGCGGCGTGTCGTGCGCGCATCTGCTTCACCCTCGACGCCACGATGAGCAGCGCGAGAACGGTCAAGAGAACGGCCGACGACCCGACCGTGTTGTACCCTGGGATCACGTCGAGCTGCGCCAACTCGCGCTCACAGCCTCGGACGGCACCGGCCTCAAGCTCGCGGCGCTGACGGCGCAGGCCGTCGTCGAGATCGGTCGCCTTCACCGCTCGTGATCTCCTACGTGCAGGAGCTTCGGCAGCCGTCGTACGTCCTGCCGCTGCGCGGGCTTTCGGAGGTCGGCCGCCTCGACGCGCAGGTGATCGTCGTGAGGGCTACGGCCCCGAGTGCTTCACGGTGCGCCGCTCGAAGGCCGCGCGCGCGGGCCCGTACAAGCTCCAGGCCCACTACGACTCGAGTGGGCCGATGGGCTACGGGATGGGCAAGCTGCAGGTGGTCGAGCACGACGGGAAAGGGAACATCTCCTTCCAGGAGCGCCCCTTCGTGGTCGTGAACGATCACGCGTTCGTCGACCTCGGCCTCGCGGACTAGCTAGCAGCCGATCTTCAGGAGGCCGTGTCGTGTGCGTTGCACACGACACGCGATCGAAGGTCGCTCAGCGCTTCTTCTTCCCGGGCGCCGCCGGGGCCGCGGCCACGAGCGTGCCGGTCGCGATGTCGTACTCCATGTTCTTCGCTGCAGCGGGCGCTCCCCCGGACTTCGCCGGGTGCGCGGGGACGTTGACGAGGATCTTGTCGGGCATCGCGCCGACCATCGGATCGGGGGGGCCGCAGTGCTCGAACACGTCGGAGTACTGCGGGGCGGCGCTGCTCGAGACGCGGACGAAGAAGAGCGAGCCGCCCTCGCACGTCTTGTCGACCGAGGTGACCTGGAAGAGGAGGATGCTCTTCTGGCCGCCCGGTCCGTCGAAGTGGCGGAGGAGCTTCACGCCGTCGTTCTTCGCGCGGAGCGCCTTCACCTTTGTGCAGCCGTCCTTGCCGCCGACGGCGCACTCGGGCGGCGGGTAGATCGTCTTGCCGGAGAGATGGATCTCGTCCCCGGCCTCCGCCATCGTACCGGCCGGGGTGTCGACCGTCCTTCCCGGCTTGGCCGGGACGCCGGCATCGGTGTCCGTCGCGGCAGAGGCGACCGGCGCGGCGGAGGCGGCCGGCGTTGCCGACGCGGCGAGCGTCGGCGAAAGGGGCGGCGCGGGCTTGTCGTCACATGCCGCGGCCAAGGTGAGCGAGGTGAGCGAGCAGAGGACGAAGACGAGGCGCGCGGCCGAAAACGTTCGCATGCCGCACGCTAACACGCACGCCGTGGCAGGTGAAAAGCAGGCTCGAACGGCCCTCGGCCGGCGTACGGGACAGTTCGGTTTCCGGTGCTAGCGTGCGGCCCGATGCTCCGTCCCAAGACCTGCTTCATCGCCCTGTTCGTCCTGGGAGCGGCCCTCGCCTCGGGGTGCGGCAAGAGCGAAGACGCCGCTCCGAGCGGGTCGACGGATCCGGATGCGGGCGCGCCCGTGTGCGATGGCAGCATCACGCGCCTCGGCGATCTCGACCTCGGCAGCGGCTTCTTCGGCGACGACTACGCCCTCCTCGGAATGGACGCCGCGCGCGGGCGTCGCGTGACGTTCGGCGACGTCAACGGCGACGGGCTCCCTGACTTCATCGCGATCGAGACCGGGGTGAGCCCCGGGCTCCAGCATCTCTGGCTCAACACGCCCCAGCCGGACGGCTCGACCGTCTTCGTCGACGCGACGGCGGCGTCGGGCATCCTCACGAGCCGCACCCCTGGCGTCCAGCAGACGACGCTGATGGTGGCCTTCGCGGACGTCGACAACGACGGTGACCTCGATCTCTTCCAGGGCAGCTACTCGCAGGCGTCGAGCGGCGCGAAGCTCGTCACGACACCGAACGAGCTTTACCTGAACGACGGGCATGGCGTGTTCACACTGAAGACGGACTCCGGGATCGATACGCCGTGGCCGCTTACCACGTCTGCGGCCGTGTTCTTCGATGCGGACAAGGACGGCAAGGTCGACCTCTACGTCGGCGCGTTCATGAAGGACTACCCGGACACGACCTCGTACCAGGACGAGCTCTACAAGGGGAACGGCGACGGCACGTTCACGCGCATCACCAAGGCGGCCGGCCTGCTCACGCCGGACGCGCTCGGCGCGGCGAGCGGTAACTTCCCGAAGCCGACCTACGGCGCGACGGCCTGCGACTGGAACAACGACGGCTGGCAGGATCTCCTCGTGTCGAGCTACGCCCTCTGCCTCGATGACCTCTGGCAGAACAACGGTGACGGCACCTTCGCGAACATGTCGAAGGCGACCAGGTTCGATCAGGACGATCAGCCGAACCCGGCCGAGCCCGACTGGCGGCAAGGCGGCAACACCTTCGCCGCCGCGTGCGCCGACTACGACAACGACGGCGATCTCGACGTCTTCAACACGGAGACCACGCACTCCGACGCGCCGCGAAGCAGCGCGGACCGCTCACGCATTCTCCGCAACACGGGCGCTTCCGGCGGGTTCGCGTTCGAGCGCCCTCCGTTCACCGAGACGGGCATCAACCGCGACATCGACAAGCAGGAGCAGGGCAACGAGGGGGACCACGGCGCGGCGTGGCTCGACTTCGACAACGACGGGCTGCTCGATCTCGTGATCGAGCAGAGCGCGTATCCCGGAAACCACGCGTACCTCTATCACCAGCTCCCCGACCACACGTTCGAGGACGTGACGAAGGCCTCGGGCGTGCTCGCGGCGATGTCCATGTCGAACGGGCTCACCGTCGACGACTTCGATGGCGACGGCGACCTCGACATCCTGATGGGCTCGGTCGACGCGAACGGCGTGAAGCCGCCTGGTGGCGTCGAGCACCTCCACATGTTCGTCAACAAGATCGGCTCGCAGCAGAATTTTCTCCACGTGACGCTGAAGGGCATGAAATCCAACGCGCTCGGCATCGGCGCGCGCGTGACGCTGACGGCAGGCTGCGTGACGCAGACCCGCGAGATCGTCGGCGGGCGCGGTACGTTCGGCGCCGCGGACCCGGCGTATGCGCACTTCGGGCTCGGCAAGATCACGAAGATCGACAAGCTCACGGTCCAGTGGCCGACCAACCCGCCGACGACGCAGGAGCTCGTCGACGTGCCGGTGAATAAATTCGTGAAGGTGACCGAAGGCGCGATGGCACCGGAGCTACGGGATCCCGTGAGACGCTGACGCGGCGGAAGCAGAAGACACCGCCTAGGCTCAGTCGACCTTGCGCCAGCCGGCCTTGTCGTCCGCGCTGCACATGCCCGCGTCGCAGACGTAGAGCTCGGTGACAGGATGGATCTCCCAGAGGCTCATGCGCCTGGGCTGCCCGCTCTTCAGATGCCTGCAGTCGGGGTTCACCGTGTGCTCGTTGTCCCAGAAGAGCGGGCCGACGAACATGACGGGCTTCTTCTGGTGCGCGATCTGCCGGAGCGCGCTCGCCGTCCAGCTCGGATGCTCGGCGCGCGTCTGCGGGATCGGCTCGACGACGACGCCCTCGCACTCGGGCTGATCCGGCCTCGCGACGACCGGGACGTGCACGTCGCGCTCCTCGGCCTTCGTGAGGCGGCAGTTGACCGACTCGATGCCGCCGGGGTGAGCCCCCGAGGACGCCGTGCCGCTGTCCGGTGCGATGAAGCCGACCAGGCGAACGCCGGTGCCCTCGCCGAACGTCCCCCCGTGCACGCTGAGTGCAACCAGCCGCTCGCGCTGTGCCTTCGTCAGATCCCTCGAATCGGGCAGCGCCGCATCGGCCGCGAGCTGCAGCTCGTGGAGCTCCTCGAACATGATCGTGCGCGCGGTCTCGCGCGTGATCTCAGCGCCGGTGCGATCGGTCGTACGCCGCTTCAGCTGGTTGAAGATCGCGTGTGGACTGTTCGCCTTCGCGCAGCCGATCGGCGTGCAGTGAGCGAGATCCTTCATGCACGGGCCGCTCGCGGTCGCGTGAGCGTGGTGAGCCGGTGGCTCGACGGCGCTCTCCTCGTCGTGCCCTTCGTCCTCTTCGTCGCCCTCTCGGGTCGCGGGGGATGCGGGCGATGCGGGCGGAGGGGCCGACCTCGTCGGCGCGCACGCTGCGACGAGGAGGAGCGCCGCGGCGAGCACGCTTGGCAGTCGCATCGAGCTCAGTAGGCGGCCGCGCGGCTCGTCACGGCGGTGACTGCCGAGTCGACCTGGCTGACGGTGGTGAGCCCGCCGACGCCTGCCGAGGCGATCTCCATGGTGCGCGCGTCGATCACCATCACGAACGGAACGGCGGAGCCGTCGAAGAAGGCGCCGAGGATCGTGAAGCCGGCGTCGAGCGCGGTCGTCGCGAAGGAGTTCTTCGTGCGGTACGTCGACAGGTTCGTGAGTGTGGCGGCCTGGCCCTGGCTCGTTCCCTCGCCGAGCACGGCGAGCGTCGCGATGCGCTTGTTCGACGCCTTGAGCGAACCGAGCGTGGCCTGGTCCGGGGCGGACCACTGCGTCCCGCCGACGAGGAACACGACGTCCTGGCTCATTCCGTCCGGATCGTAGAGGTCGGCGAGCGAGACGCTGCCGAGCGTCGTCGAGCCGGCCTTGTAGCCCTGGAACCTCAGGTTCTTCACGCGGTCACCACGCGCCGCGCCGCTCCGCTCCTTGACGCCGAGGTGATCGGTCGGATACGGGACGCCGTACGGGTTGAGGTCCGAGCTGCTGCCCGTATCCGAGCCGCCGTCCGCGGGGAGACCCTCGCTGCTGCAGCAATAGCTGTCCGGGAGGAGTGCCCTCGTGCACGCGGCGAAGGGCGGTGGCGTGCTCCCCTTGCACGACAAGAGCGTGCTGTTCGTCGCCGAGCCGCAGAGCTGCGCGCGATCTGTGTCGGGCTGGACGGTGCACGTCGAGGTCGACCCGTTACCGGCGCCAGTGCCGCCGTCGCCACTCACCACGATCACGCTGTCACTCCCCGCGCACGCGAGCAGAGAGGCAGCGACGAAGACGGAGGCGAGGAGCAAGCGCATGGGCTATGCGTGGCATCGAAATCCGTCGGTCGCAATCGCTTTCGAGGCTCATTGCGACGGCCGGAGGCCCCGGCCACGGAACATCGCGAGTCGGCCCTTCAGCGCCGCGCCGATCTCCGCGACGAACACCTCGAGCTTCGGCAGCGCCGTCGCACCGCTCGGGTACACGATGTGGATCCCCGTGGGAGGCAGCTCGTACTCCTCGAGCAGCCGGACGAGCTCGCTGCCGCGGAGCGCGTCGCCGACCATGAAGTCGGGAAGCTTCGCGACTCCCAAGCCGGCGACGGCCGCCGCGCGCATCGCGCCGCCGTGGTTGACCGCGAGGTTTCCGATCACGGGGATCGAGACCTCGCCGCGCCGTCCACGAAAGCGCCATTCGCGCGCGGCCGTGACGTTCGAATAGCGGATGCAGTTGTGGCGCGAGAGGTCGCGCGGGTTCTCGGGGAGGCCGGCGCGCGCGACGTAGCTCGGCGAGGCGACGACGACGCTCTGATACGCGCCGACTCGTGAGCGCACGAGGGTCGAATCGACGAGCGGGCCGACGCGCAGCGCGACGTCGAACCGCTCGGCGAGGAGGTTCACGAACTGGTCGCTCAGCGAGAGATCGATCCGGCTGGTTCGGCGGCTACGGCCTGACCGGGACCATGGGCTTCTTCACGGGCCAGCTCCACATCCCGGCGGTGTTCGCGGCGCTCGCCATTGCCGCGGAGTTCCTCGGCGCGATCGGCCTCATCGTCGGCGGGCTCTCTCGCGTCGCCGCGTTCGGCGTCGCCGCGACGATGGCGGTCGCCGCGCTCATGGTGCACGCACAGTACGGTTTCTTCATCAACTGGACGGGCACCCAGGCCGGCAACGGCATCGAGTACCAGCTGCTCGCGATCGGGCTCGCCCTCGTCGTGATGCTCGAGGGCGGCGGCGCCTACTCGCTCGACCGCCTCGTCGGTCGGCGCACGTAACAGAGGAGCTCAGGGGGTCGGGGCGCGGGTGCCGCCGCCCGTCGCGACGCCGCCGCCGCC
>JAYSXP010000188.1:0-5616 GCA_043717125.1 Polyangiaceae bacterium
GGCCAGGTAAGATGAGCATGAAAAACCGCCGGGCGCTTTTTTCGCAGTTGTCTGGCAAATTTAAGCGCCTGCATCGCACCCTGCCAGCCTTCTGGCATAGGTGGCACTGGCCATATTTCAATAGCTAACTCCTGGGCCTCTTTTATTAAGGGAGCCACGCCCGTACCAGGATGGTGAATTAACACCGGTTTCCAGCGCCCCCGGTCGAGACCTCGCATTAAATTGAGCAAAGACCGCTCGGCCCCGCCAAAGTTCTGGCCGTCGGTGAAATAAAATATCAGGTGGCTCATCTCTGCGAACTCATAAGCGGTTCCAGCAATTTTTCCAACCTGGCTGGTCCTGGAAGAGCCTTTGTAACTCCCCACCAGTAGCAGTAATCCAGTACCAGCGTATAGTACAGATTAAGGTGAGCCGGGTGACGGCGTTCCAACCAGGCCATAAATTTTATTAGCAGCGCCGGTGTCATGTCGGAAAGCTTGCTTAACCTTAACAAACCGGCCCTTAAAAGCCGCCACTTGCGGGAAGCTTGCCGGTAAGTGTTTAGTTTAAGATCCTTAAAAATCTCCGGGTGCTTTTTACTTAGAAGCACGGAGGTGTGTCCTTTGGCAATATTATCACGGGCTAAACCGGCAAAGTTTTTAGTATAATGCTGGTAGGCCAGAGCCTCCTGGCTGAATTTAACGCTTACGCCCTTACTTTTAAGGCGCAAGAACAGCTCCAGGTCCTCGTTGCCGTACTGCTTGAAATCTTCATCAAAACCTTTCAGTTCAAGTATGACTTCGCGGTTGATCGAGAAATTACCGCTGTAAAAGTCCCGAAGCTTAAACTGGCCGTTGGACCGGCCTAAATGCTCAAGATGCTCATTGAACTTGGCACCGATAAACTGGACCACCGGGGGGGAAGTCCGGTCATACCGGATCGGCACCGCCCCTATGATGCCTGAAAGCGGTGAATCCCGGTGCTCCTTGTGATGGGCCTCCAAAAAAGTGGGGGGCGGTTCCATATCGTCATCCAGTAGAACCACAAGTTGGCCCGTGGCAGCCCTGATACCGGTGTTGCAGGCCGCAGCCCGCCCCCGGTTGGGCTGCCACAGACCCTGGAGTAGATAAGACGCCTCAAAGGCGGTCACCATCTCCCTCGTAGCATCTTTTGAACCGTCTATCGAGACAATTACCTCGTAATCCCCGGCGGGCATGGTCTGGTCGGCCAGGGCCTTGAGCAGCCGCCGGACCGATTCGCAGCGCTGGTAAGTCGGAATAACTACGCTTATTTTAAATGTCCTGGACATATATCCTGCTACGATCCTCCTTTTACTTTATGACCTGGCCTATCCGCCGAAAAGCCGCCTCACTTTTGCCCCGCACTGTTTCCTTGAACGGCCAGGCTGTAATAAGCCTGGAAATAAAATCGATTAATTTATCCTGACTGGTAACAGGAACCCGGTGCAACGCCAAAATGTCGTCGTCCGGTTTCGATAGACCGATTTTTACCGAGCAGGCCGTCTGATAGCCGGTTTCAGCTGCAATAGCGCGTACCTCCTGGTTGTAATCGCCAAAAGGGTATGCCAGATGCCTTATCTCGGTGTTCAGCCGTTCTTCCAACAACCGCCTGGATAGCTGAAGTTCCGCCCGGCAGTCCTGTGGAGTTAAAGCGTCCAGATGAGGGTGAGTCATGGCATGCGAACCAATTTGAAAACCGTCTTTGCGCATTTGCTGCACGGTGTCCCAATTCATTAAAGGATAATCTATATCTAACTGGGCCTTTAACCAGGGAGTATTTTGGCCTACCAGCCCGACAATAAGGTAAAAAACAGCCGTAAACCCGTATTTTTTCAGGATCGGGAGGGCATAATCGGCACAGCCCTGATACCCGTCGTCAAAGGTAATAACGACCGGCCGGGCAGGCAAACTACTACTATTTCGGCCATCCAGCAGAACGTCAAGCGTGACCGGCGTATACCTGGCTAGCGAAAGCCATTTCATCTGGGCTTCAAAAGCCTGAGGCGTAACCGTATACTTGCTAAAAGAGGCCGGAAACTCGGGTGCAACCTGGTGATACATCAAAATAGGAACCGTTACATTCTTCATAATCTTTATTTTTATTTTATCTTTATTTATCTCGGTTTCAAGCTTCAATAACTAACTGGCCGTAGATTGTTTCCAACCGGCGGGCATAAGCCGCCGGGCTAAAGTGGGCCATTACAAAGTCGCGAGCCTCTTTACCGAGCACCCGACGCGCCTGGCTGTCTTGCAGTAGTGCTGCTGTGACTCTTGCGAATTCTTCGCCGCTCTCAGCGATAACCAGCGGCGGCGACTGGTCAGTTACCAGTAGTCCCTCGGCACCGCGAGGAGTGGTAACGACCGCTTTACCTATTGCCATGCCCTGCAATACTTTCATACGCTGCCCGCCACCGATACGTAACGGCGCTACAATGACGGCAGCGCGAGCCAGGAAAGGTTCGATCTCTGGAACGTAACCGGTCACTATTATATCTTCACCGGCCAGAGCGCGTACCTGATCGGGAGGGTGGCTACCGACAATCATTAAGCGGACTCCCGGCCAGCCCTGGCGTAACAACGGCATGATTTCTTTGACCAGCCAGACGGCTCCGTCAGTATTAGGGGGGTGAGAAAAATTTCCACTAAAAAGGATGGTTCCAGCTTCTTCTAAAGCTGGATCAGCTTCCGCCGGAAGTTCAATGCTAAAAGGATTCACCCGGACCCGCCCGGCCAGCGCCGGGTCTATCTTTTTAATTCCGGCCGCGTCATAGGGCGTAAAGACCTGGATCAACTTAAACCGTCGCCAGACATTTCGCTGGTAACGAGGCCAGCGATGCCAGTCCAGCTCGCTCAGTAGCAGCTTGAAACCGGGAGCTTTAATTAACCCCCGCCAGTTAACAGCCCTGGGACGCCTTACCTCATGTTCGGAAAATAGTACCGGCTGCGTGGTGTTATATTTATAGATACCCATAGCGTTATCTTCTACAATAACCAGATCGAAAGATCTTTCGGACAGCAGTTTATCCAGTACTACCTGGAGGCTGGGTTCCCAGAACCAGACAGTACGCCAGGGGTATTTACCGCTCAACCAGGCGCTGGCGAAGCGCCAGCGCCGCCTCCAACGGGCCCAGGACCACCGGCCCAATTCCTCCCGCCGCACCGCCGCCACTTCCAGGCCTGTTTTTCGCAGATCCTCCACGGCGGACCATTCCGCGGGGTCAGGCCCGGCTACCGTTACCACCGTAACCTGGTGGCCGGAGGCGGTCAGGCCGGTGAGCTCCGCAAACAAGACTCTGGGGATAGCGCCCGCTCCTTGCTCCTGAGGAGGCATGGGAGCGACCATTAAAACTTTCAAAATCCCCCCTATCCAGATAATAAAGCGGCTGGTTTTTGATACAAGCGCACTGGCGAGGCTAACCCTTATGCAAAAATTTCAACAGCCGGTTAAGTTGTTTTCGCCTTTCGGGGAACAAGAATAGTTCGGCCAGAAGAACTGCCAGGGGTCTGGGCGCAACCGCCATCAGTAAAAACCAGCCTGTAAACATCATCTTCATGGGCCAGGAAATATCAAAGCGGCCGGAAGAAGCCCTGATGCCATCCACCAACATTAGCAGGAGCCGCTCTTGCCTGAGAGGGTGTGCCTGCCGTTCAAGTTTATACGAAATCATCCTGTTACTAACATAGGATACCGAAAGAAGATCACCGCTTTTTTTAGGCCGCCCCTCCAACTCCAGGCGCTCGGCAAATTGCTTGATAAACCGGTTGGTAAGTGCCATATATTTTATGGTCTGGCGTATCGAGGAGAGATTCAGGGAAGAAGCCTCATAATTGTTTGCTTCGTGTACCCGGTAATAGGCTCCCACATCTTCGATAAATACAACCGGACCGTAAAGCGGCATGAGATGTGATAAATACCAGTCTGCTCCTACCGGCCCGTATTCCTGTTGCGGGACCGGGAAAATTTCTCTTAAAAATCTGGCCGGGAAGGCGTTACCGCTTGTAGCCATCCAGGTTTGATCATACGGAAACTTGAGTACAAAAGGCCGCATATCGCCACTTCGCAAGGGCATGTGAAGCGGCGGCTTGATCTCACCGGTTGGATTACCGGCGGTATCGATTACAGCCAGGCGATACTCTACTTTGGCGGTGGCGGGGCTGGTTTGGAAAACCTCGCTCACCATTTTGGCCGTACCGGGTAGCAATATATCGTCGGCGTCCAGGAAGATAACAATATCACCCCGGCTTTGAGCGAAACCGGCATTAAAGGCCGAAGCCTGACCGCCGTTTTCTTTCAGGACCGGTAAGATCCGGTCACCGTACCCGCTAATAATCTGGCGGGAATGGTCCGTTGATCCATCATCTACTACTAGCACTTCCAGATTAGAGTAAGTCTGCTCGAGAGCGCTGGCAATGGCATCTTTCAAGAAACGGCCATAGTTGTAGTTGTTAATAATAATGCTAACTAAGGGATCAGGCTTCATTATAATATAAATAACATGCTTGCTATATAGGACTTTATGCTATCGCCGATGAAAATAATAGGTTTTAATCTGTTACCGGGTCCGGGTACAGCCGGCGGACAGGGGCAACCGCCCTGAATACAACCGGCTACTACTATTGCATTGCTCCCCGGTATAATTTAAGTAATTCACGGTCACTTAGCGTCCCCACGTCCTTCTTACCTAAAAAATAGTAGCCAGCCGCCGCATCCGAAGCACCCGGCTTATCTGCAAGATAATAATCAAAGTACTTGAGCCAAAAGCCGCTTAACCTGGCGAAAGCACGCATAAAAGCTCGCGCCGGGGTAGTTTTTACAAAACTTAAAAGAAAGTATTCGTAAGACCAGGCTAAAGCCATTCCCGGACCGCAAACTACTCCACTTGATACCTCCTCAAAGTGTCTGAAGAGCCGGCGATGACCCAGGTGGGTGAAGCGGGTAAAATCATAACGGCCTAAATGTACCTGTTGCATAAAAGGAGTTTCGGCATAAACTAGCCCTCCCTGTTTTAAAACCCGGTGAATCTCTTCAACACATCTATAGGGGTCTACTACATGTTCTAAGACCGCTTGAACAATTACTCCATCAAAAGAGGACTCCTCAAATGGTATGTCGTGGGCATCACAGATAAATTCGGTACGTACTCCAAAACTAACATCGGTCTCCACTAATTCCAGCCCCGGATGTGAGAACAAACCAGCCGCTCCCGAACCTAATATACTGCCACCGAGTACCAATACTCTGGGCTTAGCCGCCTGACCCAGGAGAAGTGTCAGAAACTCTTTATAATTAATCTTAGCCTTTAAATTTACACTGTTATCCGGTATAACCCGCCGTAAGTAAGCCACTATTCCTGGCTCGGATTTGAAAGTAGTGCTTTTTAGGTCTGTAAAATCGCTTATCGAAAAAATACTTCTCTGCTCATTTATAAGTACAGGAATACCGTTTACTACCGGAAAAGAAGCCTTACATGCAGGGTTTAAACAATTTAACCTGTCATCTTCTCCGGCTAATTTCGATTTACAGACCGGACAACATAATTCAGCCAGCCAGCCTTTGGTTCCTATAATTTTCTTAATCATGTGTATTATTCAGTCTTACTGCAATGATTCTAATATT
>JAYSXP010000189.1:0-5610 GCA_043717125.1 Polyangiaceae bacterium
TCGACAAGAAGGCGGCGGCTCGAAAGAGCTGATTCAGGCTGCGGTGATCTCGACGCGCAGCAGCTTGCGGCCGATGAACACGTAGTCGCCGTGCGAGAGCTCGCGCTCCGCCTTGAGCCGCACGTAGCTGCCGTTGCGGCTGCTCATGTCGGTGAGCATGAACTTGCCGCCGGCTTCCTCGATCTTGCAATGCGCTGCGCTCATGTAGAGATCGCTCGGAAAGTTGAGGTCGCCACCCTCGCGGCCGATCTGGAGGCTCGAGCCACGCGCGCAGACCGTCATGCCGGCAGAGCCGCCCTGGAGCATCTGCGTGATGCGAAACGGGCTCTGGTGCTTCGGCGACGAGTAGAAGTACGTCCCGTCGGGGCCGGGCTGATCGCTCGGACGCGGCGTCACGTCGATGCGAAAGACCTGCTCGCCGGCGAGGAAGAAGTCGTCGGGGGAGACGTCGACGGAGCCTTTCACGCGGAGGTAGACGCCGTTCAGCGAACCCTCGTCCTTCACGACGAGCTTGCCATTGCGGTAGAAGAAGTCGGCGTGCGCCGGCGACACGAACGGGTCGTCCGGGAAGACGAGCTGGCCGCTGCGACCGACCGTGTGGTGCTCGGCGTTCAGCTGATAGCTCAGACCCTCGACGCCCTCACCGCGAATCAGGATCAGCTTCGCCTTGCCGGGCGCTTGAAGCTGTCCGAAGAACTGGGTGCGGGCCTGCAGGATCTCCGGAGGAACCGCCGCGCCGCACCTTCCGCAGAACTTGTGTCCAAGCGGTACTGCGGTCGAGCACGAACGGCACACGAAGTTCTTCGCTTGATCCATGAGCTCCTCGACGGACTTCCCTTTGGACGACTTCGCGGGCGTGGGGTAACCGCGCGCTTGCTCTGGGGATGAGGTGGAGATCGCGCCGGAGCGCGCAGAGCGCGGCCCGGCGTCGATCGCAGACCCGGGCTCGGCGCGCGGGTCGAGCCGCGGCTCGGTGCGACGCAGGACCGGCGCTCCCGCGCCGGACGACGACATCGGCGGCTTCGACGCCGACTCGGGGCGCGACGACGGAAGTACGTCGGCCTTCGCGGACCGCACGCTGCGAGGCGCGGGCTCCTCGCGGATCACGGGCGCGGGCGGCGTGAAGGCCTCCGGTGTCGTCGCCGGGACCAAGCTCGCGACCGGGGCCGCGAGCGTCTCCAGGGCAAGGACGTGTCCGCAGGAGACGCACATGGCTGTGCCGATCACCGTGTAGGTTTCGCACCGACCACAGACAATGCCGATCTCGAGGTCCATCGGGCGGGCCGAGCTTACCAAAAAAACGCCCTCACCAGAGGACGTTGAACCGATGGGAGCTCTCGCCGAAGCTCTGGCCCCAGAGCCGGAAAACCACGTGCTCGCAGGTCGAGAGCGCGACGCCGCCGAAGTCACGCGAGTCCTTGTGAATATGGCGGTTGTCGCTGACGAGGTAGACCTGCCCCGGCTCGACTTTGGCCGTCCGCGTCGACTCGCGGTATTCCGCATGGGCGAGGACGCTGTAGCTGAAGGACCCGTTGTCCTCGACGCTACAGGCCAGGGGTACGGTGTCCCCGGAGATGGGATTTACGGCGCTGACCGTCCCGCAGCCGAACATGATCTTGACGGGCTTTCCGTTGACGGCGACCCGTTCGTTGTTGATCTCGACGGTATCGCCGACCCGCCCGAAAACCCGGCCGATCGTGTATTTCCCGCTCCCGTCGGGGATGAGGCAGCGGGCCAGCTGGCCGACCAAGGGGTCGGAGCCGCGCTTCGTCAGGATGCGGTCCTCGGGGCTCAAGGTCGGGAGAATCGAGGCCGTGAAGAGCGGGTCGTCCCCCGGGACGACGCAGGTGTCGAAGACGAACAGATAGAGGAGAAGCGTGATCGCCCCGAGGATCGCAACCAGCCAGACGACGTTGCGACCGAACGAGGAGTCCACCTGCCAAGCGTACCGAGCCGCCCCGGAGAGCGCCAACATGGTCGCATGTCCAGCTCGTGCCGCGTGGGGCGGCTAGGAGGCAACCGGGAGCTCGAACTTCACTTCGGCGCCCTGGATGACGTCGCCCTCGGCCACATTCACTGCCGAAGCAGCCCCCCCATGGGCCTCGACGATGCGCCGCACCAGGGACAGCCCTAGCCCCATGCCGTGGGCGCCGGGCGAGCGCGCGGCGTCGGCGCCCATCACGAAGGGCTCGAACGCCCGCGGCAGGACCGCATCGCTGAAGCCTGGGCCGCGGTCCCGAACCGCGACCCGCGCGCGATCGCCCGTGACCGAGACCGTCACGACGAGAGCCGCATCCTTCGGATGGCCATGGTTCCACGCATTTGCGAAGAGGTTGTGAAGCGCCCGACCGAGGAGCGCCGCATCGATCGTCACCCGCGCGCTCTCGGCACCCTCGGAGATGACGAGCTCGATCGAGCCGAGGTTCTCGGTGGAGATGCGCGTACGAAGCCACGGCACGAGCTCGACCTCCTCGAGGTGGACGTCCGCCAGGCCAGCGCGGGCGGAGGCGAGGAGATCGCCGAGGATCGCGTCGATCTCCACGAGCTGCCTCTCGACGTCATCGAGGGCGGCCGTGGGGTCCGGGCGCTCGCGCGCGATCTCGACAGCGACACGCGCCCGACCGAGCGGCGAGCGGAGCTCGTGACTGATCGCCGCGAGGAGCTCGCGCTGCTCGAGCACGACGCGCGCAATGCGGTCGGCCATACCGTCGAACGCGCGACCGACGTCGCGGACCTCCTCGGCGACCCACCGCCTGGGGAGGCCCTCGATGCCCGTGCGCGCGGTGAGGTCGCCGGAGCCGAAGCGTTCCGCGGTCTGGGCGAGGTGCTCGAGTGGCCGCGCGAGGCGCTTCGACACGCGCCGAGCGGCCGCTCCGAGCACGAGGAGCGCCGCGCCGAGCGCAACGCCCACGCGCCAGAGCTGCGGTGCCGGCGAGCCCGTGCGGAGCTCGAGCGCGCCCACGATCGTCCCTCCTTTGACCACGGGTACGTAGGCGACGCCGTCCTCGAAGATCATCCCGTTCGCTCCGCGCGCGGGTCGGCCGGCGAAGAGCGACGGATCGCGACGGACCCGCATGTCGAGACCGGTCGTCTCGCGGAGCTCGGCGACGTACTTGTCCGTGGCGACAGGGTCGTCCCAGGAGCGCGCGAGCCGATGCTGAACATGGCGCGAGACCACCCGCGTCGGCGTCTCGTTGTCGCTCGCGGTGAGCACCGTCGTGAGAATACTCGCGCCGATCGCGAGCACGATCGCGCCGAGAAACCAGAACAGGAGTCGCGCCTGAAGCCGCCGGAGCCGCTTGCCCCGAGGCCGGGCCGGCGGGGTCACGCCGGCCTCGACAGCACATAGCCCACGCCGCGGACCGTCTTGATGAGGCGAGGCTCCTTCGGGTCCTCCTCGAGCTTCTGCCGGAGGCGACTGACATGGACGTCGAGCGACCGGTCGACGCTCGGGTCGTACGCGTGCTCCTTGGCCTTCGCCTGCGCCGGCTCACGCACCTCCGTGGCGAGCTCCTCCCGGGTCACGGTCTCGCCGGCACGACGCGCGAGCACGAGGAGAATCCGGTACTCGAAGGACGTGAGCGTAACCTCTGCGCCGTCCCTCTTCACGACGCGCGCCGCGTGATCGATCTCGAGCGGGCCGACGACGATCCGCTCGCGCGGGGCGACCTTCGCGGGATCGTCCGGAGCGGTGCCCGGCCGCGCGCGACGGAGGACCGCGCGGACACGGGCGAGCAGCTCGCGCGGATTGAACGGCTTGGGCACGTAGTCGTCGGCACCGATCTCGAGACCCACGATGCGATCGGTATCGTCACCGCGTGCGGTGAGCATGACGATCGGGATGTCGTGCGACGCACGGATGCGCCGGCACACCTCGAAGCCGTCGATGCCGGGCAGCATCACGTCGAGCAGGACGACGTCGAAGGTCTGCGACACAAGCGCGAGGAGCCCCTGCGCGCCGTCCTCGACGTGCGTGATCGTCACCTCGTGCGCCCCCAAGTAGTCCGTCAGGAGTCGCGCGAGATCGCGATCGTCGTCGACGAGCAGCGCACGGATCATGCGTCAGGTCGGCCCGAACGCCGCGACCGCCGCCATCAGGTGGTTGTGCGCGCGAAGCGCGAACGGACCATCGGGATGCAGCTCGATCCAACGCCGGAACGACTCGATCGAGAGGTCGTAGCGTGCCCCGCGGAAGTAGGCCACGCCCATGGCGTAGCCGGCGGGGTACGTCGGGTCGAGCTGCCCCAGCTTGCGGATCTTGTCGACCCGCCACAGCTCCATGTCGAGCTTCTCCTGAGCGATGGCTCGCCTGCACTCCGCATCCGTCGCGGAGGCCCGCCGCATGTTCGCGTAAGCCAGGCGCTGCGCTTCGGAGGCATGGGGGTGTGTCAAGTAAAACGTGTAGAGTGCACGATTTTCGTCGAGCGTGAGCCTGAGCTCCTTGATGCGGTCGGCGCCGACGAGCGTGTTCCACACGAGCTTGTAAGCCACGCGGCGCGCCGCATCGTCGAGCAGGATCTTGCCGTGATCGACCCATCCCGCGAGCACCATGTGATCGAGGAATGGCCCGGAGAGGAGCTCGAGCTCCTCCGTCGGCTTGCCGGTCGCCTCGAAGCGCTCTGCTTCCGCGAGGAAACCCTCGAGCTGGATCGCGCGCAACGTCTGCAGCGCGTCGATACCGTCCGCGCGATCGGCGACCACTGCCTCGACGGCGCGAGAGAGAGTCGTCTGCGCGAGGCCGATCTGGTCGACGTCTCCGTAGCTCACCTGAGCTTTGTTGACGTCGCGCAGAGCAGAGCCGACGAGGAGGACGTCGCCAGGGAGCCGTGCCACGCGCGCCGATGCCGCGCGCGCCGTATCGTCCCTCCGCACGGCCTCGAGCGCCTTCGCGTCGACGTGCGGCAAGGGGATGTCGTCGGGAGGTGTCGCACGCGGCATGATCAGCACCATCGTCAGCAGGGCGGCGCTGAGTGGGATGACCGCCAGCCAGCGACCGCTCGTCGCACCCGGCGACGCGGCCCGCCTGGTACCCGCAGTTGCCGCCGTTGCCCGGGCCTCTGCAAGAGCGCGCTCGACGCTCTCCGGCAGAGGGTCGCGATTCGGTCGGGGCTCCTTGGTCTCGTCGTCGTTGTCCACGTTTTCGATGCTAGCATCGGGATCATTCGTGGTTCGAGTGCGAACCGAGGAGCCTTCCGTTGATCGAGCAGCGCCGCTACGCACGAGTCCCTCTCGACAGGTCCGCAACGTTCTCCATCAAAGGCGAGACCGGGGCCCGACCGGGGATCGCAAAGGACATCGCCGTCGGCGGCATGTTCATCGAGACCGCGACGCCTGCGCGCTTCGGCGCCAACGTGATCATCCACGTCGAGCTGCCCGGTCAGGACGGCCCGGTGTCGTTACCCGGCGTCGTGCGCTGGGTCCGCGACGGCGGCATGGGCGTGCAGTTCGGCCTGCTCGGCGCCGTCGAGACGCACACCATCACCGAGATCAGCCGCAAGCACACCGGCTAGTGCCGTTCGTCGAAAATTTGGCCATCGGTCCTGCGGTCGTATGTCCGCGAGTGCATGATCGATTCAGGACCGTGGGTGGCACGTGAGCGGCCCGGTCCTC
>JAYSXP010000190.1:0-5606 GCA_043717125.1 Polyangiaceae bacterium
GGTGCACCCGGGCGCCGTTCAAGAGGAACTCGGCCGCTCTCCCGAGCGCGCCGACGTCACTACCGGCTGGGCCGAGGAGACCGAGGCGCATATCGACCTCGCACTCTCTCGATGCGGCGCGGGAAAGTAAAGCGTCGTGGCCCGCCCCGCTCGATGGAACGAAAAAGGACCGGCCCTTCTCGAGCCGGTCCTTTCCCGTGGTGTGTCGATCCGCGGCACCGCGAGGCGCCGCAGATCCGATGCCGACTAGCGACGGCGACGACGCGCAACGACCAGCGCGACGCCTGCGAGCGCGAGGAGCGCGCCCGTGCCGCCGGTGCTGCCCGCCGGCGCTTCGATGCGACAGCCACAGCCGGTGTCGGCCGGAGCAGGCGCGATGACCGGAACCGATGCGTCAGTGCCTCCCGCGTCCGGGGTCCCGGCGTCGGGGCCCGCCGGCGCCGCGCCGACCTGCTGGGTCACGGCGGCCGACGTGCTCGTGGCGAAGTTGTCGTCGCCCTTGTACGTCGCCGTGATGGAGTGACCCGTCTGCGTGAGCGCGGAGCTCGAGAGCGTCGCGGTCACGCCCGCGAGCGGCTGGATGCCGAGCGACGTCGTGCCGTCGAAGAACTCGACCTGTCCCGTGAAGCCCGCCGTCGCCGAGGCGACGGTCGCAGTGAACGTCACGGCCGCGCCGGCCGTCGACGGGTTCAGCGACGACACGAGGGTGGTCGTCGTCGCTGCCTTGTTGACCACCAGCGATGCGGTGCCGGTGCCCGCCGCGTAGATCGTGTCACCGCTGTATGCGGCGCCGAGCGTGTGCGTTCCTGCCGTCAGGCTCGGGACGGACACCGTCGCGACTCCGGAGGCGGAGAGCGTTCCCATGCCGAGAGCCGTCATGCCGTCCGTGAACGCGATCGTTCCGGTCGCCGTTCCGTTGGCGCCCGAGACGGTCGCCGTCAGGGTCACCGCGCCACCGAACGTCGCCGGGCTGGGCGTCGCCGTGAGAGCGATCATCGCCGCGGCGGCGTTGACGTTCTGCGTGAGCGGCGCCGAGGTGCTGGCATTGTGATTCGCGCCACCGCCGTAAACGGCGGTGACGGTATGGGCGCCGACCGCGAGCGTGGTCGTCGCGAACGTCGCGATGCCCGTGCCGCTCAGCGTGCCGGTCCCGAGGGTGGTCGCGCCGTCCTTGAACGTGACGGTGCCGGAGGGCGTGCCGCTGCTCGGCGCCGTCGCCTTGACCGTCGCCGTGAACGTGACGTTCGAGCCCACGAGCGAGGGGTTCGACGAGGAGGCGAGCGTCGTCGCCGACGCGCCCTTGTTCACGACCTGCGAGAGGCCCGCAGACGTGCTGGTCGCGAAGTTGGTGTCGCCGGCATACACCGCGCTGAGCGCGTGCGTTCCGACGGTGAACGTCGAGGTCGAGAAGGTCGCGACCCCGGCCGCGTTCAGCATGCCCGTACCGAGCGTGGTGGCGCCGTCGAAGAAGGTGACGCTGCCGGTTCTGGTGCCCGCGATCGCCGAGGTGACGGTCGCCGTGAGCGTGGTGGACTGTCCGAACACGGACGGGTTGACCGACGACGCGAGCGCCGTCGCCGACGTCGCCCCGTTGACGACCTGTGCGAGCGCCGCAGAGCTGCCGCCAGCGTGGTTGCCGTCACCGCCGTAGGTCGCGGTGATCATGTGGGAGCCACCGACGAGCGCGCTCGTCGAGTAGGTGGCGACGCCGGCCGCGTCGAGCGCGCCGGTGCCGAGGACGGCGGCGCCCTCGCGGAACGTGACGGTGCCGGTCGGGATGCCGCCGGCGCCCGTCGACGAGACGGTCGAGGTGAAGGTCACGCTCGCGCCGAACGTGGAGGGGTTGAGCGAGGAGGCGAGCGTCGCGGTGACGCCGTCCTTGTTGATGACCTGTGCCACGTCGTTGGACGTGCTGGCGAGGAAGCTCGCGCTGGTGACGTAGTCGGCGGTGATGGTGTGGTTGCCGACGGTCAGCGTGGACGTTGAGAACGTCGCATTGCCCGCCGCGTCGAGGTTGCCGGAGCCGAGCACGGTCGCGCCTTGGCGGAAATTGACCGAGCCGGTCGGAGTGCCGGCGCCGGGTGCCTTCGCGGCAACAGTCGCCGTGAAGATGACGGAGTCGCCGACGACCGCCGGGTTGCTGCCCGAGACGAGCACCGTGGACGTGGCGGACTTGTCGACCACCTGCGAGAGCGGAGCGGAGCCGCTTGCCGCGTAGTTCGTGTCGCCGTTGTACGTGGCGACGATCATGTGCGTGTTGACGTCGAGCGTCGTCGTGCTGAACGACGCCACGCCTGCGACGAGCGCGCTCGGTGCGCCGAGAGCGACGCCCGCTTCGGAGAATGTGACGGTGCCGGTCGCGGTCGCCGCGAAGCCGGTGACGGTCGCGGTGAACGTGACCGACTGGCCGAAGACCGACGGGTTGGTGAGCGACGCGAGCGCGGTGGCGGAGACGCCGCCGTTGACGGTCTGCACGACGGAGCCCGTCGCGACGCCGTGGTTCACATCGCCCTTGTAGTTGGCGTCGATGGTGTGGCTTCCGCCGAGGAGGGCGGCGGTCGAGAACGTGGCGACGCCGGCAGCGTCGACGGCGACGGTGCCGAGGAGCGTGCCGTTGTCGACGAAGTCCACGTTGCCGGTGGGCGTGCCGCCGGTTCCGACCGACGTGACGGTGGCGGTGAACGTCGTGCTGGTGCCGTACGTCGAAGGATTGAGCGACGACGTCGCGGCGACGCTGGCTCCGTCCGGGTTGACGACCTGATTCACGGCGGGCGACGTGCTCGCCGTGAAGTTACCGTCGCCGGAGTAGTCGACGGTGACGCTGTGCACACCGACGGCGAGCGCCGACGTGGAGAAGGTCGCGACGCCTGCGGCATTGATGGCCACGGTGCCGAGGACGGCCGCGCCATCCTTGAACGTCGCGGTGCCGGTGCGCGTGCCTGCGCCCGGCGCGGTCGCCGAGACGGTGGCCGTGAACGTGGTGCTGCCGCCCGTGATGGTCGGGTTGACCAACGACGTGAGCGCGGTGGTGGTGCCAGACTTGTTGACCGTCTGCGCGAACCCAACGGACGTGCTGGCCGGGAAGATACATCCGCCGCCGCTGAAGGCGGCCGTGAGCGCATGAGCGCCGACCGCGAGCGCGCTCGTCGTGAAGGTGGCATCGCCCGCGCCGTTGACCGTGCCCGTGCCGAGCGTTGCCGCGCCGTCATTGAACGTGACGGTGCCGGTGGGCGCCCCGGACGGCGATGCGACGTGCGCCGTGAACGTGACGGACTGGCCGAAGACGGATGGGGTGCTCCCTGAAGCGAGCGTCGTCGTCGTGGGGGCGCCGAGGGGCCCATACGTGAGCGTCAGGTTCGTGTAGGAGAGGGCATACCCGCCTGACGGCTCGGAGAAGACGAGCGTGTTGGTGCCACCGTAGACGTAGCCCGGGACTCCGGCCGCGTTCGCGAAGTTGACCGTCGAGGTGACGCACTCACCGCAAGTGCACTGCGCCGAGCCGGTGCCCTGGCCGAGGATCGTGCCGTTTAGTGTGAAGCGGGGGCCACCGGCGCACGTGCCGCCGTAGGCGACCTGGACGCCGGTCACGCAGTTGCCTGCGGGCACCGGGTCGGCGAACGTCTTGGGTTGCTCAGCACCAAAGCCCGAGTAGCCACCGCCGCTGACCCCCGCGCAGACGCAACCCGAGCCGGTGTGGTCGTGCCAGAGGATCGTCGGCACGCCCAGGGTCAGCTCCGCGCTCGACGTTCCCAGGTGGGTCGACTCGGGCGTTTCGCTGTTGTCCGCCGGTTGCGCCGTCGCCGGCGCGTCAGGGGCACAGGCGGCTGTGCCGATCGTTACTGCGAGGGCGATGCTCGCCCAGATTCGCTTTATCGTAGTCAAAGAGCCTCCAACGTCACTTTCGGGGTTGCCGAGTCACCTGAGACCGCTCGCATCGCTTTTCTCCCCAAAGGGTTCGCGAGTGAGAGTGCGGCCAAGTGTGGCAGCGATGGCTATCCAGTTGCGGATATCCGAACAACACAAAGCGACGAAGAGCCACTTTTCGGTCGGAGGATTCACCACGTGCACGCAGGGTCCGTGATCGCTCGAACGGGGATCGGGCCGCAAAAGCCGCGCGTACCGCCCGACGCGGTCCGCGGTAGCATCCGCCGCCGTGTCGTCCGTGACCTCGTCTGCGCCAGTGCCCGAGGGTCGCCTTCGCGCGCTCCGCGATCCCGTCACCATCACGCTCGACGGTGAGGAGATCGTCGCCGAGCGCGGGGAGCCGGTCGCGGCGGCCCTCATCGCCGCGGGCAAGATGATGATCGCGCGCAGCCCCAAGTTCCACCGCCCGCGTGGGCCCGCCTGCATGCGCGCGGCGTGCGACGGATGCCTCGCGCGCGTCGACGAGACGCCCAACGTCATGACCTGCATGGTCGGAGCGGAGGAAGGCACGGCGGTCGTCTCGCAGAATCGCCTCGGCCCTCGCGACCTCGACCTCCTCCGCATGACCGACTGGTTCTTCCCCGACGGCATGAACCACCACGAGCTCTTCGCCGGCGTGCCCGGCGTGCAGAACGTGATGCAGGCCTTCGCGCGTCGCGTGGCCGGCCTCGGACGAATGCCGCTCGAGGTGGAGGGACCGCACGCCGCGCGTCGCCGGGTCGCCGACGTCGTCGTCGTCGGGGCCGGCGCCGCCGGCATGGCCATCGCATCGCGCGTGGCCGCCGCTGGCCGCGCCGTCGAGGTCATCGACGATCAACTCGCGCCCGGCGGCAGCGTGACGGCGCTGGGAGCGACCGAGCGCGGCGCATTCGACGCGATACGTGCACTCTTCACGGATCATGTAGCGGCGAAACGCATCCAGCTCCGCGTGAGCACCGTGGCAGGCGGCCTCTACGGGCGCGACCTCCTCGTCGTGGGGCCCACCGGCGCGGAGGTCATCGAGGCACGCGCGCTGGTCTTCGCGTGCGGCGCACACGACGGCGCGCTCGCGTTCGAGGGCAACGACGTGCCCGGCGTGATGAGCGCCCGCGCGGCGGGGTGGCTCCTCGGGCGAGGCGTCCTCGTCGGCAAGAAGATCGTGATCGTCGAGAGCGCCGGCGGCGGGCCGTTCGGAAGCTCCTTCGCCAAGGCGTGCAAGGCGAGCGGCGTGCAGGTCGACGTCACCATGCTACGCGGCGACCCCGTGAGCGTCCGCGGCGCGAGCCGCGTTAAGGCAGTGGTGGTACGCGACGCCGCGGGCAAGGAGCAGAAGCACGCGGCCGATGCGCTGCTCATCGATGCGCCGCGCTCGCCGGCCTACGAGCTCGCCGAGCAAGCCGGCGCGACGCTCGCGCACGAGCCGTTTGGATTCGTGGTGAAGACGGACGCGGGCCGCATCGGCGAGGGCGTCTATGCGCTCGGCGAGATGACCGGAGCTCCCCTGGACGCGGGGGCCATCGAGGCTCACGCGGCGCGCCTCGCCGCCACGCTTCTCTCGTAGCTCAGTCGTCGACGAGCGCGCCGAAGAGGCCGATGCCCAGCGCGAGCGTGATCGCCAGCGACATCGCCATCAGCCCGAGGAAGCCCGAGTAGCTCTCGAAGGGCTGCAGCTCGAACGCCTTGCGCGTCCCGACGACGCCGCA
>JAYSXP010000020.1:0-7422 GCA_043717125.1 Polyangiaceae bacterium
GCGACGGAGGCGGCCCTCGCCTTTGACCTCCACGAGCATCACGAGCTCGGCGACGCCCTCGACGACGCGACGTCGGAGGGAGATCCGCTGGACGAGCTCGTGGTCGAGGGCGCCGAGGGAGGCTGGCTCGTCGACGCCGACGACGCCGGCGCGCTCGATGTCGGTCCGTTCGACGTCTCTCTTTCGGCCGAAGTGAAGCTGCTTGAGATCGATGAGGTCGAGCCACTCGGCGCCGATGACGAGCTAGGTGCCGGCGAAGAGGTCGTCCACACGGACGGCGGCGAGGAAGGCCCGCTCGCGGACGACGAGGAGCTCCGCGAGGAGGATCTGCCCGCGCTCGATGCCGATGACGACGGCGACGTCGCCGACGAGTCGCTCTACGAGCGCGGGATCATCGACACCGCAGAGGAGCTCCGTTGGGACGATCGCGCATGGGCTCGCGTCCCGGTCTCGCAGACGACCGCCGAGGGCGCAGACGGCGCGGACGCGGACGAGGGCGGGATGCTCGTGACGCCGGGGGATGACCCGAAGTTCAGCGCGCGCGACGCGACATGGAAGCGTTTTGACGAAGGAGGCCACGTAACGGCAGCCGTCCTGGTCCCCGGCGAGAGCGTCGTCGTGGCCGTCGACGGCCCCGATCGTCCCGTACTCGTGCGCATCCTGATCGACGGCGTCGCGCGGATCATCGCGGAGGTCGACACGTCGGCGACCGACGACGACGTCGAGGCTTGGCGCGTGACCGGCCTCCGCTGGGACGCTCCGCTCGGCTGCCTGATCGCAACGGGCCCTTTTGGCGCTCAGGCGTTCCGCCCGGCCTGAACACGCGGGAAATGCGCCCGCCCATCGCGGCGTTGTTAGTATCGCGGCCTCATGAGCGTCATCGTCCAGAAATACGGCGGCTCCTCGGTCGCGGACGTCCAGAAAATAGGGCTCGTGGCCGATCGCGTGGCCATGGCCAAGCGCGAGGGGCACGACGTCGTCGTCGTCGTGAGCGCGATGGGCAAGACCACAGATGAGCTCATCGGTCTCGCACGTCGAGCCGCGGAGACGGCTGGCGCAGGTGCCGAGCCGCCTCGCCGCGAGCTCGACATGCTCGTCTCGACCGGCGAGCGCGTGACCATGGCGCTGCTCTCCATTGCGATCCACGCGCGCGGGCACGACGCCATCAGCTTCACGGGGAGCCAGTCGGGCATCCTCACCAACGACCGCCACTTCGACGCACGCATCATCGAGGTGCGCCCGCACCGGATCCAGGACGAGCTGTCGCGCGGTCGGATCGTGATCGTCGCCGGCTATCAGGGCATGAGCTACAAGCGCGAGATCACCACGCTCGGACGCGGAGGCTCCGACACGACCGCGGTCGCGCTGGCGGCATCGCTCGGCGCCGAACGCTGCGAGATCTACAGCGACGTCGACGGCGTCTACTCGGCCGACCCGCGCGTCGTTGGTGACCCGCGGCACCTCCCCGACATGGATCTCTCGATGCTCGGCGAGATGGCCGAAGCCGGTGCGAAGGTCCTCAATGCGCAGGCCGTCGAGTGGGCGCGCCGCAGCAAGATCGTGATCCATGCGCGAAAGACGGCCGACCCGGTCGGTGGCGGACGCGAGACCATCGCGAGCGACGATGGCGAGATTGCGCGCTCCCAGGACGAGAACAAGAACGTCCGGGCGATCGTCGGGATCGGCGGCGTCATGGTTGCGCGTGTCGCGGCCGCGAGCCTTCCGCTCTTCCTCGCGACGGCCGCGACCGAGGAGCTCTCGGTAGGCGACGTCATCGTGGCTGGAGACGAGTCGTTCGTTCACCTGCCGCTACTCAACGTGCCTGACTGGGAGCGGTGCGCGCGCGCGCTCGAGCGCGGCCTCGGCGGCGCGGCAACGATCCTGGGCAAGCGCGCGGTCGTCAGCGTCGTCGGGTACGGCCTCACGGGAACCTGCGCCGCGCTCGGTCGCGTCTACGCGTGTCTCGCGCGCATCGAGGCTGCGGCGCTCTGCGTGAGCGCCGGCCCTCTGCGCATCAGCGTCACGATCGACGAATCGAAGCTCAACGAGGCTCAGAAGGCCCTGCACGCTGCGTTCGTCGACTGACGGTCGCGCGTCAGCCGCCTTTTCGCGCGAGCGAGGCGACGAAGCGTCGGAACCTCTTGTCGTCGGTGGCCGGCGCGGCAGCCGGATCGGCCGGCCCGACGAGGATGACGAGCGCTCGCACCGTCGTACGCGCCTCGTGGACGAGCGTGGCGTCCTGCGTCGCCTCCGCACGGGCGAGGATGCGTCGCCAGACGGCGAGCTGCGCCGGCGTCTGGCCTTCTTCCGCGTACCAACTCGCGAGGATGCGCAGCGCCGCAGGATCCTCCTCCGCCCCGGTGAGCAGATCATCGAGCGCCTCCGCTCGTGCCCCCAGCGCACGTCGCACGTAGGCTCTTCCGACGCGAGCGGCGCGGAGCTGCGGGAGATGCTCGAGCGCGAGGTTGTACACGCGCTCGGCCTCACGCAGGTCGCCGCGGCGGGCGCGGAGGCGACCGAGACCGATGTACGCGTCCTCGCAGGTCGGGTCGAGCGCGAGGGCCTCGGTGTACCGACGCAGCGCGAGGTCGTCCTCGTGCGCACTCTCGTGGATGCGCGCGATGTTCACGAGGTCGGTGGCGCTCGACGCATGGGCGGGCGTCGCCACGGAGAGAGCGAGTGCGCAGGCTCCGAAGCGACAGAAGACGAGAGCTCCGCGAAGCCAGCCGGACGCGCGCCGCATGCTGCCAGGATAGCGCTATCGTCTCCCCGACGGGATCCTTCGGGCAAAGGATTTAAAGCTGACTCGCCGCGGCCTGGTCCCTGAGCCCGACTGGAGAGCCAGCATCCGTTCCTTCGGAAAGCGACCGGCCGCGGTGTGGTCTCCTATCGCGAGCTCGCCCTCGGAACCGGTGAGGCGATTCGTCTGAGGGCGGTCGTCGAGCCGACGACGATCGTCGTCACGGACGGCTACCGCTCCGGCACGCGCTCGACTTACCTCGCGCGCGACGACCGTGCGTCGGTGGTGCTCGAAGAAGTGGAGCCCGGGTGAGGCAGCTTCGAGCGGCGCGCGAGCTTCTCCTTCGCGAGCACCGAGAATTCGCGGTGCAGCTCGTCGAGCTCGGCGTCCGTGAGGTCCTCGAGCCCCATCAACCGGTTTCGCGCGAGATCGTTCGCTCGGATGAGCTCGTCGAGCTTCAGGTGCAGCGCGTGCGAGTCCCGGTTCTGCGTGTTCTGGATGAGGAACACCATCAGGAAAGTCACCACGGTCGTTCCCGTGTTGATCACGAGCTGCCACGTGTCGGAATAGCGGAAGAGCGGGCCCGTCACGGCCCAGACTAGGATGACGCCGAAGGCCGCGACGAACGCCCAGGGGCTACCGACTCCATGCGACGTGCGGGCCGCGATACGGCGGAACAGATCGTTCGACGCGTACGGACCGCGCTCGAGCTTCTTCGACAAGTTCTTCATCGGTGCCTGGACAGCCTAGGTCACGGTCGGGACAGCGGCCAGCGCACCATGCCCCGCGCCCCGGCACCGGTGCGGCACGCTTGTTGAGCGCTTGGCCGACCTGCTCACGTCGGCTTCGCGTCGTCGACCATCTCCTTCGCGAGCATGCGGAGGCGGCCTCCGTCGAACGGCTTCTCGAACCGCTCGTTTGGGATCCGCTTGAGAAAATCGCGCGCTTGCGCGGTGAACGCGCCACCCGTGAGGAAAACGATGCGGTCGGCCTGCTCAGGCACCGCTAGCGCGAGCTCGGCGTACACTTCCATCCCCGTCACCATCGGCATCATCAAATCGCAGAGGATGAGGTCGTATCGTTCGCCGCCCTTGACGCGATCGATGGCTTCGCGCCCGCTCGTCGTCGTCGTCACCTGATGACGACGACCGAGGGTGCGGCGGATGGCGGTGCAGATGGCGGCGTCGTCGTCGATGACGAGGATCTTGCCGCTGCGGCCGCTGCCGGTGCTCACCCTGGTCACGACAGGCGCGACCGGCGCGACACCCGAGAAGCTCGGCAAGGAGACCCGGACCGTCGTGCCGACCGAGAGCGTCGACTCGACGGCAATATCCCCGCCGAGCGCTGTGACGATCCCGTGGCACATCGACAGGCCGAGACCCGTGCCGATCTCCTGCGGTCTCGTGGTGAAGAAGGGATCGAAGACGCGCGGCAAGTGCTCGGACGCAATGCCGCAACCGGTGTCGCGGATCTCTATGAGAGCGCGGCCGTTTTCCGTCCACGTCCGCACGTCGATCTGGTTGTCGTCGGCGCGCCCGGGCTGGATGGCTTGGACGGCGTTGATGAAGATGTTGAAGAACACGAGCGTGAGACGTGCGTCGTTCGCCTCGACGGGCGGGATCGGGCGATAGACCTTCACGAGCCTCGCGCGGTGCCGGATTTCATTCGACGCTAGCGCGCAGGCTGCCTCGATGATCGGGTGCAGCTCGATGCGCGCGCGCTGCTCTTCGTCGATCCGCGAGAAGACCTTGAGGCTGTGGACGATACGGGCCACCCGCTCCGCGCCGGTCTTCGCCTCGCCGGCGACCTCGTCGAGCTCGTCGAGCGTGGCCTGCGGGAGCTTGCCTGCGAGGGTCCGCAGCTGTTCGCGCAGCGAATCGAGATTGGCGAGGACGTACGTGAGCGGGTTGTTGATGCCGTGAGCGACGCCAGCGGCGAGCGAGACGACCGACGCGAGCTGGCGCATCGGGGCGAAGGGCGCGTGAGCCGCCGAGGGCCCTGCGACAGGGCCGAGCTCGATGAACGCGGCCTCTCCATCGACCCCCATGCGCGCGGAGGACGTGCCCATCGTGAACGACGCACCGTCCGCGCAACGCCAGCGGATGTCGACCGCGGGGAGGAATGGGGACCCGGCGGCGAGATCACGAGTGCGGGACGCGACGAGCGTTCGATCGTCCTCGTGCAGCAGCTCCTCGAGCATCCGGCCGGTCAGCGCTCCGACCTCCGCGACGCCAAGAGCGACGATGAAGGCGGCGTTGGCGTGCAGCACCCGACCCTCCCGATGCGCGACCGCGGCGACCGGAAGCGCGTCGATGAGGCTCCACGAGTCCGACGCCATCGCGCGATGCTACGCGGTTTTCGCTCCACGCAGAACGAGCCGTTGCGCGTGGCGCTTACCCGGTAGAAGGTGCGGACTCGGGGAGGCTTCGGGGGCGCTGCGAAGCGCGTGCAGTCAGCTCGGGCTCAAGAGCAGCCTTCAGGGCCGCACACGGCTCCTTCGCCGAAGGGCCCCGGCGTTGCCGCGAGCTCCGTCGCGATTTGCGTGAGCGCGCGGAAGAGGACGTCGGCCGGTTGGGCGCCGGAGACTGCGTGCTTTTCATTGAGGACGAAGAACGGGACGCCGTGGATGCCAAGCGTGCGGGCTTCGTTCTCGTCGGCGCGGACCTCGGCGGCGTAGGCATCGCTCGCGAGCGCGGCGCGAACCTCTTCAGCGTCGAGACCGGCCTCCGCCGCGAGGCGGACGAGCGTGTCGGGATCCCCGATGGGCTCGCCTTCGGTCATGTACGCCCGGAGGAAACGCTCCTTCACGGCGTCCTGCACGCCGCGTTCGGCGGCGAGGTGGAGAACGCGATGAGCGTCGAACGTGTTGCCGGGCCGGATGCGGTCGAAGCGGAAGTCGAGACCGTCGGCACGCGCGACCTCGGTCATGCGCGCGATCATGGCGTCCGCCTCCTTCACGGAGGAGCCGTACTTCGCGGCGAGGCGGTCGGCGTAATCAACCTCGGTCGGGCGCTCCCGAGGAGCCGACGGGTCGAGCTCGAAGGCGCGCCACATCACCTCGACGACCGGTGCATTTGGCTCGCGCGCCAGGCGGGCAAGCGCGGCTTCGAGCCTGCGCTTTCCGACGAAGCACCACGGGCAGGCGATGTCCGACCAGACGTCGATGCGTAGAGTCTTCACGAGCACTGTCGATGCCCGCTTAGCGCGCTCGGTTGCGAGCTCAGCGGCCGCGGCCCGGCCATGGCGAACGCGACCGTTGGAGGGGAGCCAAGGTGGCGCTAACCGCGGGCGAGTCAGGCCAGAGGCTTCGAGGCGGCGTGAAGCGATGAAGCGCCAATCCCCCGCCGGTCCTCTCGACCTGACGGGGAATTCGCGGTGGCGTTCAGATCCTGTGACTCACCCAACATGAGCTCCTGAAGGTCGCTGAAAGCTTGAGCGTCAGAGACAGCGGCAGGAGCCCGGCGGCGTCAGCCGCCTTGGCCTCTCAGCTGCCTCTCAGCTGCAGCTGCGTCTCAGCTGCATCCCATCGAGTTGCCGCAGTTCAGGCACTTGTAGCAAGCGCCGTTGCGGACCGTGATGTGGCCGCACACGTCGCACACCGGCGCGTCGCCCATCATCGCGTCGAGTTGCGCGTCGAGCGGCGAGGCATGCGCCGCGTGCTCGTGCGCTGCGTCGTGGCCGCCTCGGACGAACGCGGGCTTCTCGAGCGACTCCGCCTCGGTCGCGCTGCGTGCCACGGCGGCTGCCGTGTAGCTCAGCGACATCGGAGGAGGCAGCTCTGAGTCGCTCACCCGATCCTCCTTCGTGCCACCACCGAGGAAGCCGACGTGCTGCACGGCCTCCTCCGCCTCGGGCTTCACGTGCGCGAGATCGTACCGGCCCAGGTACTCGCAGCCGAGCACGCGGAACAGGTAGTCGACGATCGACGTCGCCATTCGCACGTAGGGGTGTCCCTCCACCAGCCCCTGCGGCTCGAACCGCGTGAACGTGAACTGGTCCACGTAGGTCTGCAGCGGCACGCCGTACTGCAGGCCGATGGACACGCTCATCGCGAAGCAGTTCATCAGCGAGCGGAAGGCAGCGCCCTCCTTGTGCATGTCGATGAAGATCTCGCCGAGCGTCCCGTCCTCGTACTGGCCGGTCCGGAGGAAGATCTTGTGACCGCCGACGCGCGCCTCCTGCGTGAAGCCAACGCGCTTCTTCGGGAGACGAACGCGGAGACCCGTGGGGCGCGAGCCGCGCGCCTGAAGACCCAGCGTGAGCTGCGTCACGTCCTGCGGCTCCGACGTCTTCGGGATGGGCGAGAGCGGCCCATCCATACGGACGCTGCTGCTCACGCTCGTCTCGGAGAGCTTCGCCTCGAGATCGAGAGCGGCGGCGCGGGCGGTGGCGAGAGCCTCGGCCTTCTCGGCGTCGGTCTCCTTCGCCTTCGTCGTCGTCGAGAGCGGCTGCGACGCCTTGCATCCGTCGCGGTAGAGCGCGACCGCCTTGAGACCGAGGCGCCAGCCCTCCTCGTAGACCTCAGCGACCTCCTCCACGGTCGACTCGTTCGGCAGATTGACCGTCTTCGAGATCGCTCCCGACAGGAACGGCTGCACCGCCGCCATCATCTTCACGTGGCTCATCGGCGCGAGGTAACGCTCGCCCGTCTTGCCGCAGCGGTTCGCGCAGTCGAACACCGG
>JAYSXP010000191.1:0-5591 GCA_043717125.1 Polyangiaceae bacterium
AACCCGACCTTCGCCGCGGGCTACGCGGAGCATCGCCCTGGGACGAAATTCTTCGCGTACCTCGTTGCCGACAAGGCCGAGGCCGCGCGGCCGTTCTTCCTCGACGACGCGGTGTGGGCGCTCGGCTCGGGCGACAAGAACTATCTCGCCGAGGCGGGGCCCGAGGCGGGGCTCCACGTGCATGAGATCGCGATCCCGAGCATCACGCTCGACGCGCTCCTCGACCGCGAGGGCGCGGCGAAGGTCGACTTCCTCTCCATGGACATCGAGCAGGGCGAGCCTGCGGCCCTCGCCGGCTTCGATATCAACCGTTGGAAGGTCGAGCTCGCCTGCATCGAGATGCAGACCGCAGTGGCGCCCGTCATCCGCGACTACATGCAGAAGCACGGCTACGTCGCCGTGACGCGCAACGCGGATCTAGACAAGATCAACACGTATTTCGCGCCGACTGGCTCGCCGCATCTTCGCTGAGCGACCTGAGCGCGAAGCTATCGCCGGTGCCGCATCCGCCTGACGAGCAGCCGGTCGTAGGCGCCGGGTACGAGCCGATCCACGACGGTGATAGCGATCTCGCGCCAGCCGATCACGGTGCGCGGGCGACGACCCTCGACAATGGCGCAGACCGCTCGCGCGACGTCCTCGACGGTGACGCCAGAGCCGGAGCCGGCGGGGACGGACATGCCGTGCCAGCCACCGCGCTCGAGGAAGCCGGTCCGGATGTAGCCGGGCGCGACGATCCGGACGCGCACGCCCGCGAGCGCTGCTTCCATGGCGAAGCATCCGAGCCAGCGGGCGGCTGCCGCCTTGCTCGCCGCGTAGTACGACTCGAACGGAACGGGCCGCAGCGCCGCGATGCTCGACACGGCCACGATGGTCCCGCTGCCCGCCCGGGCCATCGCCGGGTAGACGCCGCGAACGATGCGCTCGAGACCCCAGAAGTTCACCTCGAACGCCTCGCGACGCGCCGCTTCGGGAACGTCGAGCGTGCGTCCCATCGCCGGAGAGCCGGCGGAATAGACGACCGCGCGGGGCGTCCCGCCCAGAGCGAGACAACGCGCGATCGCATCGTCGACGGAGTCTTGATTCGAAACATCACAAGGAATCCAGCGCTCCGCCGGCGCCTCGCCGCTCCGTCTCGCGAGCGCGCTCACGGACCAACCCGCACGCGTGAGGTGCGTGACGATCGCCGCGCCGATGCCCGACGACGCACCGACCACGATCGCATGACCCGTCATTTACGCGCGCTCCAGTACGGATCGAAGGTTCGCCCGCGCGCGTACTGCCCCGGGTCGAGCTCGAGCGCATCGAAAGCAGGCCGCCACGCGAACTCATTGTCCATCGCAAGGACCGCCAACGCCTCTGTCGAAGGCGGCGCCCGACCGAAACGACGCGCCAGCGCGTGGAGCGCGGACATGGCGCCCAGAGGAACGACCATCGGCAAACCGTCACGCGGAACGAGGTCCGAATTCGTGAGCACGAATGGGTCGGCGAGGATGAGCACGCGCTCGTCGTCGGGGGGTCTCATCGTCGCGCTCTTCACCGCATCGAGAAAGAGCTCGACGTGAACGAGGTGCTGCCGCACGTGGGCTGGCTTGAAACGCAGGCTCACACCCTTCGACGACAAACGAAGGATCGAATCGAGAGCGCTCTCGATGCCAGGTCCGTACACCATCGACGGCCGCAAGACCGTGACGCGAATGCCTCGGCTTCGTCCCAGCGCGCGCACCTGTGCCTCCGCGGCGAGCTTTGCACACGCGTACGCCTGCGACGGAAAGAGCGTGGGCGCTTCGAGATCGTCCGTCGAGAGAAGCGCGCCGCGTGCGCCGTAGACGGCGCAACTGCTGATGTGGATCACGTGCGCGCCGGGGCGCGCAGAGCGCATCACCCGCGAAGCGACGCCGACGTGCTCCTGGAAATAGTCTGCCCAATCGAGCCCCGGTCTCACGCGTGGCCCGGATGCGTTGACGAGCGCGTCGGCGCGCGCCACTTCGTTGACGGGCGAGGTGTCGCGCGGATCCGTAGCGCGCAGCTCGATCGCCGTGCAACCGAGGTGCCGAGCGATCGCGGCGCCGAGTGTGCCTCCCTTCCCAACGACGAGGATCTCCATCGCGGACTACCCTTCGATCAGAGCGATTCGATGGTCGAAAGTCGCCGCTTTTGTTGCGGCGAGCGCGGTCGCATGTCGACCACGAAGGCGTGCAGGTGCGCTGCTCGCGAGCGGACTCTGTTGCTGGCGCCTTCGAACGAGGGATGCTTCAAGAGGGCGGGCAAGAGCTCGTCGACCCAGCCCGGGCCACCGAAGTACGGCCACCGTCCGGCACCGTAGGCAAAGCTCGAAGCGAGCGTGCTCTCCTCGTGCGTGTCGGTGAAACGGAAGCTCTTCTTCCGCACGGTCATCATTCGCCTCAAGCGATCCGTGAGCGACTGACCGGGGGAGACCTGTAGATCCGGCCACCATGGACAATCGAAGTACGTGTGCTCTCGGACGCGCCCGAGATTCCAGAGCTCCGGCGCGAGCACGGACGTCTGCCATGATTCCGGGGCTTCCATCGAGGGCAGCCCGCGCAGTCGCGCGAGCGTGCGGATCATGGAGACGCCCCAGTTGTTCGGGTTGCAGACCGTCACGATCAGCACCTTGCGGGCGAGCGCTGCGGCCTTTTTCAGGTAGGTGCGCCAGTCGTCGACGAAGCTGAGCGCGTGATAGGTGATGACCATGTCGCTTCGCGGCAGCGTGTCGATCTCGGCGGCGGATCGGACGATGACCTCCGCCGGCGCGGAGCACGTCGCGTAGATGCCCCGCGCGACCGCCGCATGCGCTTCGGTGGGTACCGCCGAGACCACCTTCACACCGCGCTGCGCGAGCCCCACGCCATGCACCCCGGCGACCCCGGCCATCCCGTCGACCGGCCCTTCGACCATCGACTCCACATCGTAGGCGGCCGCCCACGACTCGAGCAATTGGTAGAAGCAGTACCGCTCGTACGCCGTGCCGAGCCCGCGATCCTCTTCGACGAGATGCTTCATCGATCACGCTTTCCTTCGAGCGAGTCCGAGGCGAGGACGGCGTCGAGACCGCTCATGTTCGCGCTGACGCGCGCGAGGGACGGAACGTCGAGCATCAGGTTCGTGTAGCTCGCGTTGGCGAGCGGACACGCGCACTCGTGGTTCTTGACGCTCGCGCGAAATGCGGCAGCGTCACGTCCGCGCCAGACGGTGCGGAAGTCGTGCCCGTGGTCGCGAACGTTGCCGAGGGACTCCGCGCGGACGCAGCAGCCCCATACGTTGCCGTCAGGCGCGAGGTGAGCGCTCGCCCAACCTGCATAGCAATCAATGATCTGCCGCTTCTCCTCGAGGATTTGGCTCGCGAGCGTGTAGTACTCGAGCCGGAGCGACTCGACGAGACGCGGCAGCGGACGCGTCGAGCGATTGGAGCGGATCGTCGCCTGGAGATGCTCGATGGCTCGGCGGTAGTCGGCCGGATCAGGCGCAATGTCCTTGTCGGTGGTCTGGAGCTCGACGCGGTTCTCGGCGACCTCGGTGATGTACGAGTCGGGCCGGAAGATCTCGCGCGCCTGCTGCTCGATCTCCGGGATCCGGTGGACATTGAACTTCGAGATGACGGTGTGGACCCCGAGGACGACGTGATCGAACGTCTTCTTCAGGTCGCGGATCAGCTCGGCGACGCCGAGGAGCTTATCCCAATTCCCGGGCGCTCCGCGGAGGCGGTCGTGCTCGGTGCCGATCTCGTCGACCGAGAGGTTCAGCACGAGGCTCGAGCCGCGCGTGTGGGCGGCAATCTTCGGAAGCAGCGTGAAGATGCGCTCCGTGATGATCCCGTTCATCGGGATGTTGACGATCTGCGGGTTGATCTGCGTCTTCACGAGGCGGACGATCTCGTCGAGATCCGCACGTAGGAACTGGTCCCCGCCCGAGAGCGTGACCCAGATTGGCACCTGTTCGAGCGTGGGAAAAATGCGGCCGTACTCGTCGACGGTGAGGTCATCGACCTTCTTCTGCCAGATGTCGCAGGTCATGCATCGAGACGGACACGAGTACGTCACCGACACCGTGAGGTTGATGGGGAGCTGTCGTGCCCAGCCCGCCGCATGCTCCGCACGATAGCCCGCGAGGCGTGCGAGCAGCGGGAGCTTCCGCTTCATCGCTCTACCCCCCGCCGGCTGCTGCTCGGTACGACGTCTTCTTCGTGCAAATCGACGACGTCGCGGACACTAGGCGGGCCATCGCGGCGCAGCTGCTTGGTCGAGTCGATCGGATGCCAGATGCGATGGCGACCGCCGACGATGCGAGCGTCGAAGAACCCCACTGCGCGCGCCGCGATCTCGACGGCCACGGCGGCCCCGAGAGCCTTCTTGCCCTCCCGCCCTTGCTGGCGGAAGAGCGAGAGCGTCTCGCGCAGGATCGGCAGCTTCTCCATCGTCGCGACGTGATACCCGAAGGCGAAGCTCAGCCAGTAGTGACCGCGCGCGATGCGCCGCCGCTGCTCGAAGTACTCACGGAAGTGCTCGGGGCCGTGGTTCGTGACGACGGCGTCGGGGAGGTAGCCGAGCTCGTATCCCTTGGCGCGAACGATGTCCTCGATCGATGCTTCGTCGACGACCGAGAGCTCGCTCACGCGATCGACGAGGTCGGAGCGAAACGCCACGAGCTCGCCCATCTTCGGTTGCTCGAGCGCCACGCGATGATGGAGCTCCCAGAGGAGATGAACCATACGTCCGACCGTAGTGTCTTCGGCATTGTCCGGCACGGGGCGAGCACCCACCATGCCGACGCGTGGCTCGTCCCTCAGCTTGCGGACGATCTTCTCGACGACGTCGGGCGCGATCCACACGTCCGCGCTCGTCATCACGATCACTTCGGCGCGCTTGTCGTGGGCGAGCAGGAACTCATTGATGGCGGCGACCTTGCCGGACCGGCGCTCCTGCACGATGACGTGCATGCCCGGCCGCCCGCGCGACATGCGACGCGCGAGCGCCGCCGTTTCGTCGGTGCAGCCGCTCGCGACGACGACGATCTCGATGATCCGTGCGTCGTGCGTCTCCTGCGCGAGCAGCGAATCGAGAAGGTTCTCGATGTTGCGCGCCTCGTTATGCGCAGGCACGAGGATGGAAACGTTCACGTCGCTTTTTACCGCCGGCGGGATAGTGCGGCGAGGGCGCCGCAGATACCGGTAGTGTACCAAAAAACACGGTAGATGAGGCACGTCGCGACGGCCGCCGGAGCGGGAACGCCCGCGCTTCCGAGGAAGAAGACGTAGGCGGCGTCCGCGGTACCCCAGCCGCCGGGAAGCGCGGGGAGCGCGGCGACGATCATCGCGAGCGTTGTGCCGACGTAGACCTCCGCTTCGCGATCGGGCTGGGCGCCGATGGCCGCAAGGATCCCGCGGACGACGACGAGCTGAACCGCACTCACGATGACGCTCAAGAGGACGCCGCGCAGGAGAGCGCGTGGTCCCCCGCGGGCGACGGCGTACTCCAGTAGCGGCCCCACGAAGCGCGCGCCGACACCTCGCGACATGAAGTCCGCCTGCGCGAGACGAGGCTGCCGGAGCACGAGCAGTCCGAGCACGGACG
>JAYSXP010000192.1:0-15996 GCA_043717125.1 Polyangiaceae bacterium
CGGAAAGAAGATCGGCGAGCACGAGAGCGACGCGCACGAGTTCGAGTGGCGCATCCTCTTCGTCGCCGGGATGTGGTTCCAGGATCTCTTCAACTACGATTTTCGCCGGACGGAGATGTGCATCATCCCGTACGGCACGCAAATGGGTGAGATCAGCTTCTGCGCCTACAACACGGGCGTCGGCTGGCGGCAGGTCATCGAGAAGATGAAGGCCACTGCGAACGTCGCCGATTGGTACAAGGCGAACGGCAGGCACCCGGTCTACGCGAAGGGCCAGGACCTCCCGCTCACGCCCTCGCTCGGCACCGTGGTGCTGGCGGAGAGCGCGCTGCCCGCAAAGGCCCGTGTGCGCTTGCGGGTCCTCGAGACGTGAGGGCGAGCCGCACCCTCTCGGGGTCGTTGCCGACGACGTCGCGAGGCAGTCGCCCGGCGAAGGCGGCCGATGGCGAGGTGGAGGCGCTCGGCGCCGCGCTCGATTTCATGCGCCTGTTGTGGGCGACCGATCACGGACTCCAGCGCCGTTCGAAGCGGATGGAGGTCGAGCTCGGCGTCACCGGGATGCAGCGCGTCGTGATTCGCCTCATCGGACGGTTTCCGACCATCACCGCGGGTCGCCTTGCGGAGCTCTTGCATGTGCACCCGAGCACGCTCACCGGCGTGCTGAAACGCGTCGTAGAGCGTGGTTTCGTCGATCGCGAGCGCGACGCCGCAGACGCGCGCGTCTCCCATTTCACGCTGACGAGCGACGGCGGAAGGATCGACGGCACCCAGGCCGGCACAGTCGAAGCCGCAGTTCGTCGCGCACTCTCACGCCTCAAGCCCGATCAGATCGAGACGGCGCGTGTCGTCCTCTCCGCGCTTGCGGACGAGCTCTCTCGCACCGATCGCTGAGCACTCGCATCGCTGAGCGTGCACGCTCAGAACGCGTGACTTTTTGCGACGTGGCGCGCGTCGATTCCGTAGCTAGCGTTGAGAGAGGAGCGTGGGCCTTGAAGCAGTACCCGCCCGTCTCGTTTTTCGTCCTGTTGTTCTCGGTCGTCGGTGTCGCCTCGTGCGTCGATCACCGTCACCATCGGATCGCTTTCGCCTCGCCCGCAACGAGTGACGAGATCGCGTTTCCGGTGCTCCCGATCGCGGGTATCGGTGCGTCTGCCAAGCCCACGAGCGACGGTCGCATCATCCTCGTGACGATCGACGGCGTGCGCGCCGAGGACGTCTTCGACGGCGCCGACCCCGATCTGCGGCCGGGTTCGCACGTCGAGGGCTTCGCCAAGCCCGAGAACGTGATGCCGCGAACGCATCGCCTCGTGCAGACGCGCGGCGTCGCGCTGGGCGCCGATCGCGCGGGCTGCGGTGTGGTTCGCACCGCGAGCGGCGCGAACGTGTCGCTTCCGGGCTATCTCGAGATCTTCACCGGACGAAAGACGCGCTGTCGCGACAACCACTGCTCACGCACCGAGCTACCGACCGTGCTCGACGAGGCTGCAGAGGTCGGGCTGTCACCGGTCGCGAGCATAGGCTCGTGGGAGATCCTCGATCGCGCCGCGAGCCGTACAGGCGCGCCCGTGCTCGTCGCCGAGGGCTCGCAGCGCTGGCCAGGCGCGCGTCCGCTCGAGTCTGCTCCGCTCGAGGAACTGGTCGCGGCAGGGGAGCACGCTGACGCGTTCCCTGGCGGCGGCAAGTATCGGCCCGATGCGGTCACGGCGGCAATCGCGCTCGAGTATCTGCGCACCGACGCGCCCCCGGTGCTCCACGTCGGCCTCGGTGACGCCGACGAGTATGGCCATCGAAACGACTACCCGGCGTACCTCGGCGCGATCGCGGCGGCCGACGCCTTCATCGGCAAGGTGGCCGATACGCTCGACGGCATGGGCGACGTCGGAGCGCGTACGACCGTCATCGTCACCACCGACCACGGACGGAACAAGGATTTTCAGCACCACAGCGCGCTCAGCATGACCTCCGCGCGCACATTTGTGATCGCGTTCGGCGCACGCGTCGCCTCGCGCGGCGTCGTGTGCCCTTCGCGCGATGTCACGCTCGCCGACATCGCACCGACGATCCGCGTGCTCGTCGGCTTGCGTCCCGACACGTCCCCGGACTCGGGCCGCCCGATCGAGGAGATCGTCGGCGCCCCGGCCGCGGTCCTCGCGCGCCTCGCGAGGTAGATCACTTCAGCGGAGCGGGAGCTCCGCGGGCGGCAGGCAGCGCCCGTAGACGCGCGAGCGACCGAGGAGGAGCGTGCACGACCGAAGGAAATCCATCGCGAGCACGCCGTCGCGGGGGCACGACGAGTCCGCACTGCCGCCGATGAGGTCGACGTCCGTGGTGACGCCGAACGAGCCTGCGGTCACGTGCGCGCCCTTCAGCTTCCGCGCGGAGATCTTGCCGGAGGCCGTGTACATCGGCTCCTTGTTCACCGTGCTCTGCGCCGCGAGCTTCTGTCCGGCGGCCGACGTCGTGAACACGTCGGAGTGCTGCGCGCCCGTGTCGAGCAGGAGCTCTACACGCTGGAACTCGACGGTCGCCGGGAGCACGTACGCGAGGCCCTTGATCGGCCCCTCGGTCTCCTCACACGCACGAGGCTCGGCGAGGACCAGCGGCAGGCCGGTCGCCGACATCTCGTAGCGAGCCTCGTCCCACCAGGCCGGTCGGAGCTCGCCCTTCGCGAGATCGAGCACGACGGAGTCACCCTCCTCGACGAGCCGCTGCGGCGAGATGAACGCGCCGATGCCGAGCTTCTCGATGACCTCGGGCACGTCGGTCGCGAGCACAGGTACGGGCGTGAGCGCGCCCCAATCGTCGATCGTGATCTCGGGCTTCTCGATGCGGAACGTGGCGATGGTCTTGCCGACGTGGTCGGTGCCGACGTCGCCGAGCTTCTTCATCGGCAGGCCGAGCTTGCGCGCGAACCACCCCGCGATGACGTGCGAGTTGGCGCCGGTGTCGACGAGCATCAGCACGGGCTGACCAGCGATCGTCCCGGTGACGAGCGGGAGCGGGAAGGCGCGCCCGTGGATCTCGTACTTCAGCTTCGCCTTGCGCGGCGTGTACGTACGCGGAGCGTCCTCGTTCGCGGACGTCGCCGTCGCGAGGCGACCTTGCACGCGCGGCGACTTCATCGGGCGAGTCTCGGCTGCCGGGGCGCAGGCTGCAGAAGCCGCAGCGATCAAGCCGACGAGGAAGACCCGCACGTCGCCGCAAGTGTAGCACCACGAGCCTCGGGCTCGCCTCGTTCGATGGGAACCGCGGCAGTTGATGGTCAGCTCGCCTACTCCGCGCCTGAGGTTGCCTGAACGCCGCCCACGCGCGCCAAGCCGCGCGAGCTGGGCGTCGCGGCTACCAGCAGCGCCGCCAGGCGATCGGCGGCGCGCATCTCGGCGAGCGCCGTGAGGAACGAGAGCGTCGACTCGGCGCCCTGGTTCTCGTTCAGGCGATCGGCGTGGATCCCGTCGCGACAGCCGCCCGTCCTCGCGTCGTAGACCTGCGCCTCGCGGGCGTTCTGCCCGAGAAACCACTGGAACGCATGCCGTGCGTGCTCCAAAAAATGCGCCTCACCCGTGAGCCTTTGCGCGTCGAGGCACGCAGAGACCATCGCACACGCCTCCACGGGCTGCTGATCGAAGCTCGCGCGAGGTTCGCCGCGCACGTGAAAGCCGTTCGAGCCGACGGGAGCGAACGTCCCGTTCGCGCCGAGGTGCTGGCTCATGAGCCAGTCCAGGGAGCGAAGCGCTACCTCGGTCATCGCTGCGTCGCCCATGCGTGCGCCGGACACCAGGAGCGCCTGCGGGAGGCGGGCGTTGCAGTAGGTGAGTCGATCCTCGAACCACGGCCAATCGGCGCTCTGTGACTCGTGAAAGCGATGCATCAGCCTGGCCGTGAGCTCCGCCCTCATCGACTCGACGGCGTTGTCGCCCTCGAAGGCCCGGAGGTACTCGTCGATCCCGAGGAGGGCATACGCCCACGCGCGCGGGCTGATGAGTGTGGTTGCTTGCGCGAGCGCGCCGCGGAAGAGGCGCGTGGAGAGGCCTCGCCTTCCGGGATCCGACGACCGCCCGATGACCGCGCCGAGCGCCCAGAGCGCGCGGCCCTGGCTGTCGTCCGACCCGGGCTCGTCGTGCCATGCCTTCGCGTAGGTGAGAAAATTGTGGAACCGCCCGGTCGACTCGTCGAACGCGTGGTTCATGAACGCGAGGTAGCGCGTCGCGAGCGTGCGGACGACGGCGGGCGCCTCGCTGCCGGCCTCCTCGAGGTGCGTCATGAGCAGGAGCGCACGGGCGTTGTCGTCGAGGCAGTACCCGTCGCTGTAGCGCGGGATGTCGAACGTCGCGTGCTGCAGCATGCCGGTGTCGTCCGTCATGAGACGAACGTGGGCGAGCTCGATCTCCGGGAGCTCGGGCCGACGCTTCGCGAGCCTCCTCGCGGTGCGCCGCTCGGCGTGCGCGGCGCGCGCCTTCTCGAAGGACTCGACATAGCGGCGCGCGACGATCGGCCAGCCCATCGAGCAACCGAAGGCGGCGGCCCGCTGCTGGAGCTCGATGCGCTTCGTGGGGTCGTCGAGCAGCCCGACGATCTCGCGGCCGATGGCTTCCGAGTCGCGCCACGGAACGAGGATGCCTCGACCGTCGGCGAGGAGCTCGCGCGCGTAACGATACGGCGTGGAGACGACGGCCTTTCCGCAGCCGACCGCGTAGGCGAGCGTGCCTGACGTGCTCTGCTCCTCCTTGAGGTACGGCGTCACGTAGAGATCGGCGGCGCCGAGGAACTCCACGAGCTCCTCGTGACTGACGAAGCGATTGTGGAAGATGACGTTCGCGTCGACGCCGAGCCGCTCGGCGCGCGTCTGGAGCATGTGGCGGTAGGTCTCGCCGTGCCGCTGCTTCACGTGCGGGTGCGTTGCACCGAGCACGATGTAGACGGTGTTCGGATGCTTCGCGAGGATCGCGGGCATCGCGTCGATCACGTACTCGATGCCCTTGTCCGGGGAGAGGAGCCCGAACGTGAGGATGACCGAGCTGCCCTCGACGCCGAGCTTGTCCTTGCTGCGGCGATCGGGCGCGACGGGGATGCCGTGCGGGATGACGTCGATCTTGGCGAGGTCCACGCCATGCACTTCGTGGAGGAGCGCGGCGCCGTCGCTGCTCATGACCACGATACGGTCCGAGAAACCGACGAGCGCGTCCATCACTGCGTGTTGCACCGCGTCGGGCTTCGCCAGGATCGTGTGGAGCGTCGTGACGACCGGAAGCCGCAGATCGCGAAGCAGCTCGAGGACGTGTCCACCTGCCTTCGGTCCGAAGATGCCGTACTCGTGCTGGACGGAGACGACGTCGACCGAGCTGACGTTCAGGAAATCCGCGGCGCGGCGATACGCCGCGACATCCCCCTCGGGGATCTCGAAGCGAACGCGCGGCGGATACGCGTGCTGCACGCCGACGTCGTTCATGGCGAGCACGAAGCAGTCGAGCTCCGGCATCTCGCGCTCGATCGCATCGCTGAGGTCGGTCGTGAATGTCGCAATTCCGCATTGCCTCGGCAGGTGATTGCCGAGCATCGCGATGGTGTGGATGGACCTCTGCGCGCGACCCTTTTCAGTCATGATCCCTCGATAAACCGCGGATCAGGCCGAAGTTTGTCCGCGCGAATCGTCGGACGACGACCCGATCACGTGTAGGCACCATGCGTCCGCACGGCTCCGAGCGCAAGGCGGGCGGACGTGTTCAGCCGAGCATCGCGCGGTAGAGCGACAGGTAACGATCGGCCATGTGATCGACCGTGAAACGAGCTGCGATCGCCGCGCGGCACGCGCCGCGATCGATCTCGTGGAGACGAGCAATGGCGTCGACCGCGTCGTCGACGGTGTCGACGAGAAAGCCCGTGACACCGTGCTCGACGAGCTCGCGCATCGAGCCGCGGTTGCACGCGATGACGGGCGTGCCGCAGGCCATCGCCTCGATCACCGAGAGGCCGAAGGGCTCGTCGAAGTTGATGAGGTGGAGGAGCGCGCGTGCGGCGCCGAGCATGCGCGTGCGCCGCTCGCCTCCCACCGGGCCGTCATAGACCACGTTCGTCCCGTCGACCGCCGGCGCGACCAGGTGCTCGTAGTAGTGCCGGTCCTGCACGATGCCTGCCATCACGAGCCGTCGACCCACGCGCGCGGCTGTCTCGATCGCCTCGGCCGCGCCCTTGTCGGGATGGATGCGGCCGAAGAAGAGGAGGTCCTCGCTGCCGACCGGGTCGAAGGGGAACTGGTCGAGCGAGATGCCATGATGGATCGTCGCGGCATAGCGGAGGTCGGCGTGGCGATCGGCGTCGCTGATCGCGACGTACGAGACGCGATCGTCGTAACGCTTGAAGACAGGGACGATCCGTTCGGACGAGAAGCCGTGGATGGTGGTGACGATCGGCGTCTCGACGAGCCGCGAGAAGGCGAGAGGAACGAAGTCCGCCTGGTTGTGGATCAGATCGAACTCGCTCGCGCGCTCGAAGACGTGGGAGACGTGCAAGAGCTCCCAGACCTTCGCGTCGACGGTCGGGTCCTCGGAATACGGTCGAGGACAGACGCCGGCGAGCTTGCCGGCCGTGATCGAGTCGAGCGTGGCGAAGAGCGTGACGTCCACTCCGCGTGCGACGAGCGCCTCGGTGAGCAGGCTCGTGACGAGCTCCCACGGACCGTAGTGCCGCGGCGGCGTACGCCACGAGATCGGCGCGAGCATGGCGATACGCAAGGGTGGCTCCTTCAAGGTGCGGGGGGAGCGAGGACGAGGCCCTCGTCGGGACGGAGGTGCAGGCGCTCGCCGATCGTCGGCTCGCTCGCGAGCGTGGAGAGAAGCATCGTTCCGTGGTGCGCCCATCCGGGCAACGCCACGCTCTCTGGCGCGCTGCCGAGATTGAGCGCGATCAGGAGTCGCTCGTGGCCGTGGCGACGCTCGTACGCGAGGACGTCCACGGCATCGCCGACATCGAGCAGTGTGAGGTCGCCGACGGAAAGCGCCGGGTGAGCGCGTCGGAGCGCGAGCAAGAGGCGATGAAGGACGAGCATCGACCGCGCGTCCTCTGCCTCGCTTGCGACGTTGCGCTCGGCCCAGTCGGTGTTCAGCGGAAGCCACGGCGCTCCCGTCGAGAAGCCGGCATTCGCAGACTCGTTCCACGGCATCGGCGTGCGCACCGGGTCGCGTCCGAGCCCGAGGCCGGGCTCGCGGAGCTCGCGCGGGTCCTGCACCTGCGCGGGAGGGATCTCGACGCGACCGAGTCCGAGCTCGTCGCCGTAGTAGAGCGTCGGCGTTCCGCGCAGCGTGAGAAGCAGCATCGCCGCGACCCGCGCCTGCGCCTCTCCGAGCCTCTCGGCGACGCGCGGTCGGTCGTGATTGCCGAGCACCCAGTTCGGCCAGCCACCCCCAGCGAGCGCGGACTCGTACTCCGCGATGATCGCCGCGAGCCCGCGCGCACTCCACGGTGCGTCGACGAGCTGGAAGTTGAACGGCAGGTGGACGCCGGGCGTCCCCACGCCGTAGTAGCGAACGAGGCGCTCGACGGGCAGGTAGATCTCGCCGATCAGCACCCGTTCGCCGAAGCCGTCGGCGATGCGGCGCATGTCGCCGGCGATGGCGTGCACCTCGGGCTGGTCGGTGGAGTGGAGCTGCAGCACGCGGTGCATCTCCCCCATCGCTGCGAGGTACGCCGGGTTGGGTGGATTGTCGGGAAGACCTTCGGCCTTGATGAGGTGCCAGAGCACGTCGATTCGGAAGCCGTCGACGCCCCGCGCGAACCAGAAACGAAGCACGTCGTACATCTCCTGCTGCACGGCGGGGTTGCGCCAGTTCAGGTCGGGCTGCTCCTTCAGGAACGCATGCAGGTAGTACTGGCCCGTGGCCTCGTCCCACTCCCAGGCCGAGCCACCGAAGTCGCTGATCCAGTTATTGGGTGGGCCGCCGCCCGGAGCGGCGTCGCGCCAGATGTACCAGTCGCGCCTCGCGCTCGTGCGCGCGCTCCTGCTCTCGACGAACCAGGGGTGCTGGCTCGAGCTGTGATTGGGAACGAAATCGAGGATGACCTTGATGCGAAGTGCGTGAGCGGCGGCAAGCAGGCTGTCGAAGTCCGCGAGCGTTCCGAAGCGCGGATCGATATCTCGATAGTCGGCGACGTCGTAGCCAAAGTCGGCCATCGGAGAGGGGTAGATGGGCGATATCCAGATGGCGTCGATGCCGAGGCTCGCGAGATGATCGAGCCTCGACTCGATCCCTTTCAGGTCGCCGATGCCGTCGCCGTCACTGTCCTGAAACGACCGCGGATAGATTTGATAAATGACACCGCTCTGCCACCACGTGGCGCTCATGCGAAGCGCGTCTTCGGGACGTGCGTGATCCGGCATGCGAGATCGGCCTCGCCGGAGGCCACGATGTAGTGGTCACCTCCGTCGGCGATCCCGGTGGTGAAGACGACCGGCGTGGGCAGGTACATCTGCTCGGCAATCGATCGCGTGAGCTCTGGATTGGCCTCGAGCAGCGGCGTCCCGTCTTCGAGGCGCAGGATCTTGCTCGGGTCGTCGAGATCGAGAAGTGCCCAAAACGTGCGGTAAACGCCGACGGTCCCGCGGGTCTCGACGCCGTGGTAGAGGACGAGCCAGCCGCGCTCGGTGCGAATGGGCGGACTGCCGCCGCCGACCCTCATGCTCGAGGTCGAGCCCTTGCGCGCGCGAATACCGGGCCGAGCGTGGGGTCTCCAGTGCAGCGAGTCGGGGGACACCGCGAGCTGAATCGAAGGGCCGCCGGCGTAGGGGCTCTCCTCCGGATACGCGAAATAGACCTCGCCGAGCGGACGCGTGAGCGCGACGAACTTCTCTGCGACCTTGCCCTCGAACAGGATCATGTCCTTGTTCTGATGGTCGAGGACGATGCCACACGGCGCGTAGTCGAGGCCGGTGGTCGAGGCGTGGAGCGTGCTGCAGTGACGCTCGGCGCTCACCGAGCAAGCCGTCAGGTACCAGCTCTGGCCGACCTTGCTGATGCGCGCATCCTCGATGCCGTACTCCTGGTACGAGGCCGCGGGCTCGATCGCGTGCGCGTAGTGGACGTCGATGACCTCGAGCCCGTCCGGGCTCAGCTCCACCGGAAGCAGCCAGGAGAGAGACGTCAGGCCGAGCTGTCGGTGAGGACCACCGAGCCGCGTGAACTGGCGGGGGTCGGTCATGCTCACCGAGGCGAGCGGGTACCGGTCGAGGACGTAGCCCTCGGGCGTCCATCGAATCGCGCGGACGTGTCCGTCGACGACCGGCTCGCTCAGCGCTTCGGCGACGCGCACCATGAGCAGCAGGTTGCCGTTCGGCAGGCGCGCGAGCCCAGGGTTGAAGGCACCGAGCACGTGGGTCTTCGCGTCGAGCGAGCGGCGTAGCGGCGACCTGGTCAGGTCGACGTCGTCGGGACGGAAGACCAGCCGGTCCGTCACGAGAGAAGGCGCGCGAGGAGCTCCTTCACCGGAACCGTGGCGACGCTCGTGTGACTGTCGGATACCGCGTACGGAATGATCAAATGGTCGCCGTGGAGCAGCGCGCCGCACGAGTAGACGACGTTGGGCACGTAGCCGTCACGCTCGTCGGCATTGGGCACGAGCAGCGGCTCCTTCAGCGAGCCGATCACCTTGGAGGGGTCCTTGCGATCGAGCAGGAGCGCGCCGAGCCAGTACTGGCGCATCGGGCCGACGCCGTGTGTGAGGAGGATCCAGCCTGTCTCGGTCTCGATCGGCGACCCGCAGTTGCCGACCTGGATGAACTCCCACGAATGCTTCGGCGCGTAGATGAGCTTCGACTCGTTCCAGAAGTGGATGTTGTCGGACGCGAGCAGGAAGATGTTCTCGCCGTCGAGGCGCGACACCATTGCGAACTGACCGTCTATCTTGCGAGGGAAGAGCGCCATTCCCTTGTTCTGGACGCAGCTTCCGTTGAGCGTGTTGATCTTGAAATGGCGGAAATCGGAGGTTTCGATGAGCTGCGGGAGCACGCGAAGCCCGTTGTAGGCCGTGTAGGTCGCGTAGTAGCAGACGCGGCCGTCGGCGTGCGTGAAGCGAACGAAGCGAGCATCCTCGATGCCGCGACTCTCACTCTCGCTGACGGGGAAGATGACGCGCTCGGAGAGGTTGGCGTCGGGTGAGAAGTCGAGCTCGTAGTTGGAGTGAGCCAGCCAGAGCATGTTGTCGGCAAGCTCCTTGTACTGGGTGGTCCCGGTCTCCGGCTGGCACTTGCGGATCGCGTACTTGAGGTCGCTGATGGTGAAGCGCGTGTCGAGCACCGCGAGGATCTGCTCGGCGAGCGGCCGATGAGCCTTCATCTCGCGCAGCTTGTGGGCGTAGCTCTCCTTGTCGTAGAGCGCGTCGTCTTCGGGGCGGGCGGTGAGCGCGAAGCGCGTGGGCGTGTCGACGGTGACGCAGTGATCGGCGTCGACGGTGCCCGTACGAAACTCGATCGACGAGATGTGACCCTCGCCGCAAGCGCGCAGGCTCATGACGAAGCGAAGCGAGCCTGCCGGCACACCGTTCTGGTCGGGGTGCGCGACCATCGACGGGTTGAAGAGCGCGACTGCCTCGAGCGAGTACTCGTTCGTGAAGTAGGCGCCGAGGAGCAGCCGGCGCTCCTCGTTCGGGTCGGGAAGCTCGCCGATGAAGGCAAGGGCGATCGCGTAATTCTGGCGAAAGATCCCGCGGACGTCCTTGTGGCGCTGCCGGTAGTCGTTCACGAGCGCCGTCACCATCGACGAGACCTCCGTGTCCGGCAGCAGGCGGACACGCTCGATGACGGAGCGGACGCGCGCGGCGCCGCCCGGGATGAACGGCCGCGCGATGACGCGGCGAGGGTCTGCCATCAGGCGCAACGGCAGGCGAGTGACGTTCATTGAGCGCTAGTTATAGCCCCTCACGCCAGCGCGCATCGCCTGAACGGCGGCTTCTTGAATCAGGCTAGCTTCTTCGAGGCCTTGTTCGGCGTGACCGCGTCGACGACGATCAAGCCGCCCTCGACGTCGACCGTCGCGACGTCGCCACGGTTCAAGAGACCCTTCAGGATCATCTCCGCGATCGGCGCCTCGATGTGCCGGCCGATCGCCCGGCGCATCGGACGTGCGCCCAGCTCCGGATCGAAGCCGCCCGCGTCGAGCAGCGCTTCCACCGCGGTATCGCTCGCGTCGAGCTTCACGCCGCGTGCGCGCTCGAGCTCCACCGCGAGACCCTTCAGGATCCGACGCGCCACCTCGGCGACGTCCTCGCGCGAGAGTGGCGCAAAGGCGAGCACCTCGTCGAGGCGGTTGAACAGCTCGGGCGGCAGCGCCTTGCGCGCCGCGTCCGTGACCGCGTTCTGGTAGGTCGAGATCTCGCGCTCGCGGACCTCACGACCCCGCACCGCAGCGGTGCCGAAGCCAATGCGTGCGCGGCTCGTCGTCGTGGTCGGCGAGAGATCCGCGCCGATGTTCGACGTGAGCAGGATCACCGTATTCGTGAAGTCGACTGTGCGCCCGCGTCCGTCGGTCAGGCGGCCCTCGTCGAAGACGCCGAGGAAGCTCTCGAGCACGTCGCGGTGCGCCTTCTCGATCTCGTCGAGCAGGATGACCTGATACGGCCGACGGCGCACCGACTCCGTGAGCTGCCCGCCCGACTCGTACCCGACGTAACCGGGAGGCGCGCCGACGAGCCGCGAGATCGCGTGCGACTCGGCGTACTCCGAGAGATCGAGGCGCGTCATCGCGTCGGCTGAGTGGAACAGGCACTCCGCGATCGCCTTCGCGGTCTCGGTCTTGCCGACGCCCGTGGGGCCGAGCAGCAAGAACGTTCCGATCGGACGTCGCGAACGGAACCCGGACGCATTGCGGCGCAGCACGTGCGAGATCCGTTCGAGCGCGTTCGCATGACCGACGATGCGGTTGCCGAGGAGCTCCTCGAGACGCAGCAACCGTTCGGCATCGCTCTCGAGCAGGCGCTCCTCGGGAACACCGGCGAGCTCGCTCACGACCTCGGCGACGTGCTCGCACTCGACGTGCCGCCCGCCGCGTCGTCGCGCGCGCGCGCCGGCGAGGTCGAGGATCTGCACGGCCTTGTCGGGCAGCGCCTTGCTCGGCAGGTAGCGCACGCTCCAGGTGATCGCCTTGGCGAGGGCGTTCTCGTCGTACGCGCAGCCGTGGTGCTTCTCGAAGAGCGGCGCGATCCCCTCGATCGCGAGCAGCGCCTCCTCCGCTGACAGCTCGCACACCTCGATCGGCGTGAAGCACCGCGAGAGCCCGGGGTCGGCGTCGATCACGCGGCGGTAATCCATCTCCGTCGTCGCGCCGATGCAGACGATCTCCCCGCGCGCGAGCGCGAGCCGCAGCTCGCTCGACGCCTCGTCGCCCGCATCCTGCCCGAAGAGCACGTGCATCTCGTCGAAGAACAGGATCACGCGGCCCTTGGCGCGCGCGAGCTCCGTCTTCAGCTGACCGATGCGCTCGGCGAGCGAACCGCGCACACCCGTACCCGCGAGCATCCCCGCCGGCTCGATGCCGACGAGGACCTTGTCCTCGAAGCACGCGACGTCGTCGCCGTTCGCGATGCGCACGGCGAGCCCGCGCACGACGCTCGTCTTGCCGACACCGGGCGCGCCGATCAGACACGCGTTGTTCGCATTTCGCTTCGCGAGCACATCGAGCGCGCGCTCGATCTCCGCGTCGCGCCCTACCACCGGATCGAGCTCCCCGCGCGCCGCAAGCTGCGTGAGGTTCTGCCCGAGCTGACAGAGCAGCGGAAACTGCTTTGGGTCCAGGGCGAACCTGTCCACGCGAGCCTTCGTCGCCTTGGCGGTCTCCTTCATGGGAACAAGCACGGGCTCCTTACGCTTGCCCTTCGCGTGCCCAGACCCCAGCTTTCCCGCGACCTCATCCTTGTTGACGCCCGTGCCCGTGCCGGTGCCCGCTCTCGGGAACGTCACCTTCGGCGCCGGACTCCCCACCTTGCCCACGGGCGTGCCATCACGCTTGATTCCGTGCACGGTCACGGGTCCGGGCGGCGTCGTCACCACTCTCCCCACCGGCATGATCCCACTCGTTCGCGCCACAGCCTCCGCCGAGTGCGTCGTCCTCCGCGGCGGCGCGAGCCCCATCGCGAGCTGCATCGCACTCGTCCGCAGCCGCGTGACGTCCGTACCGCACTGCACGAGCGCACGATGTGCGGCCGTCCCGGTCTCCTGGCAGAGCGAGTACAAGACGTGGACCGACCGAGCCTCCGTCCGCCCCGCGCCCGATCGCCCCGCGAGCTCGCGCGCGCGCTGGATGGCCCGCGCGATCGCGTCCGACGTGTCGTCGACCGTCACGCGCGCAGCCTTGAGGAGGATCTCGGCGTCGAGCCGGCGATCCAGCAAGAGCTGGGCGGCGTCGTCCCGCCCGCTCGCGAGCGCGGCCAGGAGGTGGGTGGTCGTCGGCTTCTGCCCTCGCTGCTTCGCGAGATCTTCGGCAGTTCGACGGAGCGAAACGAGCTCCGTCTCCCGGGTCGGTAGGGCCCTCTCCATTGTTCTAGGCCATCGCACAGCCGCATGGGCCAGGGCAAAAAACGGAACCAGATCGCTTGCTACCGGAGGCCGAGCCCCTAGAATTGACCCGCCGGTCAGTGATGAAGGGGGGCCCATGTCACGCGTCGCCGATCCAAGAGCCAAGATCACGCTGCTCCGCGCTGCCGAAGAGGTCTTCGCCGAGAAGGGCCTCGCGGGCGCGAAGGTCGAGGAGATCGCGCGGCGCAGTGGCATCTCGAAGGGCGCCTTCTACCTCCACTTCGAGAGCAAGGAGGCGGCGCTGAAGCAACTGGTCGAGTCCTTCCTCGCGCGCTGCCAGTCGTTCTTCGCGCCGCCCTCGGCCTATCCCGGCCTCCCCGAGGACCCGTCGGATCTCCTCGACTTCACGCTCGCGCGCGACGTCCAAATCTACGAATTTCTCTGGCAGAACAGGGCTTTTCTACGAATCCTCTCCACGTGTCAGGGCGACTGCGACTACCTCGTCGTCGCCTTCCGCGCCGAGATCGCGGGGACCACCCGCGAGTGGGTCGACCACTGGCGTCGCGAAGGGATCTACCGCCCCGAGGTCGATCCCGATCTCGCGGCGACGCTCATCGGCGGCGCCTACCACGAGCTCTCGATGCGAATGCTCGTCGAGGAAAAGCGCCCCCCGTTCGAGGACTGGCTTCGGTTCGCCCTCGAGACCTTCTTTCGCGCCTTCGGGGCGCCGGAGATGGTCGCCGCGGTCGATTTACGGAACCGGCGGGTCATTCAAACAATCGAAACGCCGTTCGCCCGTTCGTCCTCGACCGGAGCTCACGGCGTTGCGCGGGGAACGAAGGACCGGAGGCAGACCTGATGGACGGATCGAGCGGACGACCCCAGAGTGAGGGTGCCGTGCCGATGCAAGGGGCACCCGGAAGTCGCGGCGCGCGCATCGGCCTCATCATCGCCCTCGTTGTCGGCGTCAGCTTCCTCGGCCTCCTCGGGGTGCGCGTGAAGCAGGCGTTGGGCCGCAAGGAAGGCGTCGAGCGCGAGCGCGAGCAGGCGCAGGCGCGCCTGCTCAAGAAGGAGCCGATCAAGACGGCTCACCCGACTCCTACGCGTTGGGTGCCGCGCGTCGACCTCACCGGCACGCTCAAGCCCTGGCGCGATGCGGACGTCGGGTTCGAGACGCCCGGTCGCCTCGTCCGCGTCGGCGTCGCCGTCGGTGACCTCGTGAAGGCCGGCCAGGTCCTCGCGGTGCTCGACACGTCGCGCGCGGCGGCGCAGGTCGGCCAGGCGGAGTCGCAGGTCGCGGCCTCGCAGGCGAACCTCGCGCTCGCGCAGGACAACCTCAAACGTACCGAAGCACTCGCGGCCTCGAAGTCGATCCCCGAGGCGCAGGTCGAGCAGGCCCGCCAGCAGGTCGCGCTCGCGAAGGCGCAGCTCGACGGCGCGCACGCGCAGACCCGCATCGCGCAGACAGGCGCCGGCCAGAACAGCATCACCGCGCCGTTCCAGGGCGTCGTCACGAAGGCACCGACGGGCATCGGCTCCGTCGTGAACCAGGGCGTTCCGCTCGTTCATATCGAGGACACGTCGCGGTTCCGCCTCAGCGCCACCGTCGGAGAGGAGGATGTGTCGCTCGTCAGCGTCGGCGCACCGGTGAAGATCCTCTACCGTGAGCGCGTCGTCGACGGAAAGGTCATCGCGATCGTTCCCTCGCTCGATCAGGCCACGCGTCGCGCGCCCGTGGAGATCGAGGTCCCGAACGGCGCATCCGGGCTCCTCGCGTGGAGCTTCGTGCGCGCGCGCATCACCGGCCGCGGCGAGGTCGATGCGGTGCGCGTCCCCGCGCTCGCCCGTCGTCCCGGCTCGCAGGACGAGGTCGTCGTCGTCGCGGCGGCACACGCCAGGATCGTGAAGGTCTCCTTCGCGACCGACGAGGACGGCTCGCTCGTCGTCCAGCGCGGCCTCACCGTGACCGACGAGGTGATCCTCTCGCCGAGCGCCGACCTCAAGGATGGCGACGCGCTCGAGCTCTCCCCCGAGAAGAAGGCCCCATGAACATCTCGGCCATCGCGATCAAGCGCCCGGTCTTCACCGTCATGGTGACCGTCGCGCTGATGGTGCTCGGCGTGATGGGCCTGACGCGTCTCGGGACAGATCTGTTCCCGGACGTGAGCTTTCCCGTCGTCGTCGTGAACGTGCCTTACCCTGGCGCGTCGCCGCGCGAGGTCGAGCAGCTCGTCTCGAAGCCCGTCGAGGACGCCGTCGTCTCGCTCAATGGCATCGACCGGCTCAAGACGACCTCGCGCGAAGGCCTCTCGACCACCGTCATCATCTTCAAGCTCGGCGTCGACCTCCAGGATGCCGCCACGCAGGTCCGCGAGCGCGTCGCCCAGACGCGCGCGAAGCTCCCGAACGAGGTGAAGGAGCCGTCGGTCGCGCGCTTCGACGTCGGCGCCGCGCCCGTGCTCACCTACACGCTGAGCGGTCCGGGCCGTTCGCTCCCCGAG
>JAYSXP010000193.1:0-15972 GCA_043717125.1 Polyangiaceae bacterium
GTCCGTCACGCTGAAGGTCATCAGCTCGCGGGCCTCGGTCGTCCGCGCGATCCACGCCGCCCGTTCCTCCGGGCCGCGCGGGGCTTGCTCCTCACCGCGGGCCCACGCGATGGCGTCGAGGGCGGCGTTCGGGTCCCCGACGGCGAGGAGGGCCACGCGGTTCGCCCAGGCCTGGATCGCGCCGCTGAGCATCGCGCTCTGGTCGCCCAGCGTGCCGGCCGCCTCGAGGGCGATGACACCGACCGTCGGGTCGAGGTTTCGCGGGAGCGCCGGCACGATCTTGCGCGACATCTCGGAGACCCGCTTCGCGTCGACCCCTTGCGGCATGAAGCTCGGGTTGAAAGCTGTGAAGAGGGCAGAGACGAGGACCGCGACGTCCCCCGGGTCGCCGCGGAGGAGGGAAGAGCCGCGTGCGAGGATCATCTTCATCGCGCGAACGACGACGAACGCACGGGCGCGCTCGCTCTTCACGTTCATCAGCCCCTCACCCACGAGGAGCGCCGGAGGATTGGAGCCGAGCGGCAACGCCACCCGGCCGAGCTGCGGCGAGACGAGGATCTGCAGGGCGCCGAGGCCGACGACCGTGGCCACCGCGCCGATGGTCGTGCCGAGCGGCGTTCCTGGGACGAGAGGCGTGGCCCGGAGCGCACGAAGGTCGACGGGCGATACCGCGTCGAGCGTGTCCCCGGCGTGCTGGAGGAGCGCGCGCAGCGCGGGGCCAACCATCTCGGGCGCAAGTACGTCGTCGAGGCGCGGGTCGACGCCGCGAGCCTCGGCGCCCATGACCTCCGGAGCCGCTCGTCCGCCGGTGCGACCGGGACCGTTCGGGCCTTCGACCGCCGCGAGTGTCGCGGCGACGACGCGCGCGGCATCCTTGCGACCGCGGAGCTCGTAGGCGGCGTGGAGCACCTCGAAGAGCGACGTCACGAAGCGGCCCGCAGCGAACGACCGCCGCGCGTCGCTGGCGGCGCGATCGAGGAGGATCTGCATGGCGGGCATCTGCCGCTGGCGCGAGTAGAACTCGGCCATCGCACGTAGGGCGACGACGGACGTCGGAAACTCCTTGCGAGCCGACTCGAGGACCTGCTCGGCGCGGCGCGCGTCGCGCGCGGTCGTCTCGTGGATCGCTGCGAGGTCGATGAGGCGTTGCAGGCGCGTGCTCGGGTCCTGGGCCTCGGCCACGATCTGCTGCTGGGTCTCGACGGCCTTCGCGAGGTCACCCTGGCGCTTGTAGATGTCGATCAGCTTCTCGAGCGTCGCGATGCTGCCCGGGTTGCGCTTGAGGACTTCCTTGTAGGCGACCTCCGCGCGGGAAAGGTTCACCGTCCGGACGACGTAGATCTCGCCGAGCTTCTCGTAGATCGCGCTCTGCTCCTCGGGCGTCACGAGGAGGCGCGCGAGCCGGACGTAGGCCTGCTCGGCGCCTGCCCAGTCGCCTTCCTTGGCGCAGAGCTCGGCCATCGAGCCGAGGGCTGTCGAATGATCGGGACGCTGCGCAAGAGCGCTCTCGAGATAGCCCTTCGCCTTTGCGAGCTCGCCCATCTCGCCGAGCGCGCGTGCGAGCTCGACCTCGAGCGCGACGCGCTCTCCTTCGTCATCCACGATCGCGAGGCGCTTTTCGAGCAGACGCGCCAGCTCGGCGTCGAGGTTCTTCTCGGCATAGAGCGCAGAGAGACGCTGGAAGACGTCGGCGTGAGTGACGTCGACCTCGGCGCACTGCTCGAGCGCCGTCATGCCGCGCTCGGGATCCTTGACCTCGTCGAGCCAGATGCGTGCGGCGTCGAACCATGCGAGGACCTGGTGCTCGGGTACGACGCTCGTGCGCGCAAGGCTCTCGCAGGCCTCGGCGGCGGCGCGTGTCTCGCCGGTCCGCTCGCAGACCTCGGCGAGGAAGCCCCACGTGACGACGTCTCCGGGGTCCTCGATGGCGGCTTGCTCGAGGTACGTCCGAGCGCCTTCGACCTGCTCGAGTCGAGCGCAGGCCTCGCTCGCGCGGAGGAGCAGCGCGGAACGCTCGGGCGGGCGAGCCGTGCGCTCGAGGAGCGCGAGCGTCGTGGAGAGGGTTGCCTCCTCGTCCTTCTGGACGCGGGCGTGTGCGTTCAGCGCGCGAAGGGCCCACAGCGACGGCTCCGGCTGCGTCGCCGCGAGCCGCGCCATGTCGCTCGTGTACTCCCACCCGCCGGCCACGCGGGTCTTCATGCGGGCCGCGAGCTGGGCGTGGCCCGTGACCTCGCCCCCTGCGGTGCCGTCGAGCGCCAGCGCTACGAATTCGAACACGCGCTCGAGCTCGTGGTCGAGGCCGTCGCCGATGAGCTTCTGCTCGAGAAAACGGAGGCTCGGCTTGTAGCGCGCGTTCGTCGCGAGGATCTTGCGGTGCCAGGCGACCGCGCCGTTGAGATCCTTGCGCCCGTGCGCGTCGAGGTCCGCGAGGCGCTCGTACGTCGCGAGGCGGACGGACTCGTCCTCCGTCCCGTCGGCGAGCGCAACCAGCTCTTCGGTCTGCCGCGTGGTGGCGCCTGTTGCGATCTCGGCGCGCTCCTCGGCGAGCTTCGAGAGACCGAGGTCACCTGCCTGCCGTGCGTACTGCGCTGCGCGAAGGGCGGACGCGTGATCGCCCGCCCGTTCGTGCTCGAGCGCGGCCTCGGTGAAGAGGAGAGACTGCGCAGGTCCGGTGCTCTGGGTCGCGCGGCGCTCGCGCCACGCCCCGCGGTCGGGCGGCGGTTCGCTCGCGAGGCGCTCGTAGAGCTCACGGAGCGCGACGTCGTCGGGCCGGGCACGATGAGCCTCTTCGAGCCTCGTGCTCGCGAGGTCGGCGTCGCGATCGGCGACGAGCAGCGCCTCACGTACGGCGTCGAGGGCGATCTCGAAGGAGTCGTTCGCGAACGCACGGCGCTCCTGGAGCCAGCGCAGCACCTCGTCGACGTCGCCCTTACGACGGCCGAGTCGCTCGGCGAGGAACGCGCCGATGCCGAGCGCGGGAGCGCCGCGGTGAATGCGTTCGAGGATGGCCGCCTGCTCCTCATGATCGAGGACGTGGGCGCTGTCGCCCGCCGCCGCGGCGGCCTCGCGGCGGGCGAGCGCCTCGAGGCGGAGCAGCGCGGAGGACGGGCCGTCGAGCATCGTGTCCGCGATCCGCAGGAGCTCTCCGGCGAGATCCACCCCGGGATCGCTGCTGGCGACGGCGCGCACGATCGAATCGTGGGCGGCGCCGCTGTCCAGCGCCTCTCGCCACGCGCGCTTCGCGTTTGCCGCGTTGCCAGCGCGCTCCGCGACGAGTGCAGCGGCGATGTGACGTTGCGACGAGGCATTCGCGTCCTCGCTCGCGGGGAGGGAGGAGAGCGCGGCGCTCACCTCGTCCCAGCGACGGGTTCGCACGGCGACCTCGAGCGCGACGCCGGCGGCCGCCGGACCACGCGGCACCGGCACGTCGGCGAGCGCCCCGTCGATCGCGCTCGCGGCAGGCCGCGACGCGAGCAGGCGCCCGAGCACCGCAAGCGCGCGGTTCTCGGGCGTGCCCGCGGTACGACGAGAGCGCGTGACGGCCGCCTCGTCCGTATCCGCCAGCGTGATCGCGGAGAGCGCGTCGACGAACGCCGACGTGCCAGGCTCGAGCGCGAGCGCGTCGAGCGCGGGGGTGACGTCTTGATTGGAGAGCGCGAGGAGCACCGCGCGCTCGGTCGCGCCGATCGACCCGTCCGTGTCGTCGGCAAGAGCCGCGACCACGAAGTCGCCGTCGGCGAGCTCGAGTCCTCGAGCGGCAAGCGGCCTTCGCGCGAGGTCGTCACCCTCGCTCACGAGCGTCTTGAGTGCCTTCGCAGCGCCGCGACGACCGGCGATATGGGTCGTGCCGAGCGCGCTCGAGAGCCACAGCGCGGCCTTCGCCAGAGCAGGCTCTGCGGAGATGTCCGCGACCGCGAGTGCTGCACCGACGACGTCATTCGCGACGAGAGCCGCACGCGCGCGCCTCATGCCGTCATTGATGGGCATCGCCTCGACGTCCGTGCCGGGACGCGGCACGCCACGTAGTTTCAGGACCGACGCTACGGCCTTGTCGAGCGCGATGAGCTCGGAGTTCTCTGCGAGCTCTGCCCCAGCACTGGTGTGGTTCCCCTGGGAGAGGGCGAGCGTGGCGCGCGCCGCCGGGGCGCGGACATCCGCGGGGTCGAGCTTGCAGGCACGGTTCCAGCGCTCGACGGCGCCGTCGCCGTCACCGTTCGTGCGGAGCACGTCGGCGGCGATGAGCATCGCGTGCGCACGCGCGGCAGGGGTAGGGGAGCGAGCCGCCTCGGCGTCGAGTGAATCGACGAGGACATCGGCGTCGCGTGGCATCAGCTGCCGCGCCTGTCGCCAGGCGAGCGCGATGTCGGGAGCGAGGTCGCGGGCCTCGACGGCGAAGGCGAGGGCACCCGACTCGTCGCCGACGAGCGCGAGGAGCTCGCTCACGCCGAGCAGAGCGCGCGCCTGTTCTCTGGAATCGATGAGCGAGCGCGCTTCCTCCTCGAGCCACGACGCACGCTGGCGGAAGGCCGTCGCCGTCGCCTCGTCGAGCCAGCGTGAAACGGGTCGCTCGCTCTCGAGGACCACGGGGACGTCCGCTGCTGCAGGTTGCTCGCGAGGTGTCTCCGACGGCGTGTTCGAGGTGGGCTCGGCGCCCACGGCGGCCGCTCCCGAGGGCCGCATGAAGGTCGGTGCTTCGTCGTCGGCGGGGAGGTGCTCGGGTGATGCTTCCGCCCGCGCCGCCTCCATGCTCCCGCGGTCCGCTACGAGGGTCTCGCTACCGAAGCCCGCCGACGGCTCGGCGTCCTCGAGCCCGCGTTTAACAAGCGTCGGGTCGCCCTCGGAGATCGGGTACGCCTCGGGCGGGATCATCGAGGGCGATTGGAGTTGACGCGTGACGCTCGGCACCTTCGAGGAGAGCGCGCCGTACTCGCCGCTGCCCGGCACGTCGAGGATGTTCACCTCGGCCTCGGCCTCCGCAATGGCACCGACGCGTCGGCGCGTGCTCGGAATCGGCTCGGCGACGCGCGTGTTCTCGGATGGCGCGCGCGGAGGCGGAGGCGCGGGAGGCGGCGGACGCTGCGAGGTGCCCTTCGCGAAGAGCTGGCCGAGCCCCCCACGCGCGCCGCCGGGCGGAAGGCTGGGAGGCGGGCGCGAGGCTCGCTGCGGCGGAGCGACCAGGGGCGGCTTCGCCGATGGCGAGCGCGGCGCGTCGCCCCGGAGCTCGCGCGGCACCGGAGCGATGACCGTTCCTTCGCTCGAAACGTCCTTCAGCGAGCCCTGCGCGGCACCGGCTGCGGGCTGCGACCCGACGCTCGCCGCGGCGGCGAGGTGCTCGCGCGCCTGTTCTTCGTCGACAGCGGGCGCGACTTTGTTGGTCTCGGCGTCACGTGCGACCTCCGGGACGAACATGTTCTTGTCCCACTCGTCGAGCGCGGAGTCCCAGTCGAGATTCCCAAGGTCGTCGAGCAGCTTGCCGTTGTCGTCGCTCATCGATCAGCCCTCGAGACCAAGCGAGCGCCGGAGCTCGAAGTAGGGACGCGACAGCACGAAGCGGAGGAGCTCGTGCGCTCGCAGGTCGTCGCGCGCGACGCCGCCGAGTCGCTCGATCGGCTCGCCGAAGACGTCCGCGAGGACGACAGAGACGTCGCCGGACGCGAGCGCAGCCACTCGACCCTGCGAGGCGCGCGCGCGTGCGGCCCACTGGCGGGCGTCCTGTCCGCTCTGCACGACCATCTTACAGATGGGCTGAATGAGCCCCTTGGCCTTGCGGTTGATGGCCTTGGCGATCAGGCGCTCGACCTCGGCAAGGACCGCGAAGGGCGGATGATCGACGGGGACCTTCGCGATGTTGCACGCGGCGACGACGATCGCGGCGATGGTCGTGTCGTCGCGCCAGCGGGTCACCGTGGTGCCGCGAACGATGGAGAGCAGCTCGCGAGCGACACGCGCGCGTGTCGTCGGCGAGAGCGGTGCGTTGACGCCCGACCCGACGACGATCGCGGGCGTCTCTCCGGGGATGCCCTGGACGCCGCCTACATCCTTTCCGCCCACGTAGAGGTCGAACGTCGTGAGCCCGAACGCGCCAGCCCACGACGCGATCTCGTTGCGGAGCGAGAGCCCCGCGCGCGGGTCGATGCGGTCCTTCTTCGGATGCACGCCCAGGGCGGCGAGCTGCGGTCCGAGCGCTTCGGCAAGCGTGGGGCCGAGCGCCACGAAGAGGTCCGCGATCGGGCCGTCATCGCCGGACGCGAGGATCTGGCGGACCATCGGCTCGGTGAGCACCACCTGCGGCAGCCGCGGCTTTCTGCTGCCGAGGAGGACGATCATCTGCTCGCTCGAGCCGTCGGGACCGCCGAGCGCGACCGCGCACGACAGGGCCGACTGCTCGAGGCTCCCGTCGCCGAGCGCGTGCGAGATGCGTGCGAGACGACGCTGGTTGTCGAGGTTGCCAGGGACCTCGTGGAGCGCGAGCAGGATCGCGTCGCGTCCGCGCTCGAGGATCGTCTGGCGCTGAAGAATGTTCGGATCGAGGCCGACCACGACGTCGAGCGCCTCGCCGTCGCCGGGCGACTCCTCGAGGAGCTTGGTGACCGCAGCGATGGCACGGTGAGGCGAGTGAAGGCGATCGCGGTGAATGGCGATCGCGAGGCGGGCCGCCTCGATGCGGCCGTCGCGCTCGGGACGCTCGTTCATCAGCTCTTCGAGGATGCGGGTCGCTTCGGCCCACGAGCCGGTGCGAGCCGCGGCACGCGCGAGACGCTCGCGGACGGGAAGCGTCGTGAGCTGCGCCTGGTGGAGCGCGAGGAGGACCTGAAGAGCAAGGTCGTGGCGACCGAGCTTGTTCTCGTAGAGGTCGACGGCGGCGACTCCGGCCGTGATGCGGTTCTTCGGCGGCGCGGCCTGGATCGTGGAGAGACGCGCGAGCTTCTCCGCGGCCTCTGCAAACATGCCGCGCCGGATGAAGATCTCGCCCGTGAGGGCGAGCGCGCCGACGTGGTTCTCGTCGAACATCGTGACGTGCTCGAGCGCTTCGAGCGCGCCATCGGGGTCGCCCTTCTCGCGGAGCACGCGCGCCATTTCCCAGTAGAGCTTCGCGATCTCCTGGGGGTCGTCCGTCACCTCGAGGCGGCGGGCGACGAGGTCGAGGAGCTTGTCCGCGTCCTTGCGGTCGCGCACCCGGCGGAACAGCCGGTCGAAGGCGGCGACGCGCGTGGGGTCGCGGGTGAAGCTCGCGTCGAGCGCGGCCTCGATGCGCACATCGAACGGCGACGGTCCGGTGGGGTCGCCAAGCTTGGTCCACGAGAGGGCGGCCTGCTCCCAGAAGGCGGCGCCGCGCGCGGGACTCGAGCATCGCGCGCCGAGCTGTTCGCACGCGACCGCGTAGGCCTCGCGATCGGAGAGCTTCTCCGCGGCCGCACGCATGCCTTCCCAGGCCTGCAGATCGTCGGCGCGCGTGGCCGTCGTGGTGCGGAAGATGTCGAGCGCGGTCGTGGCGTCGCCGGCGGCGAGCGACGACCAGGCCGCGAGCGCGAGGCCGTCGAGCTCGCCCTCCTCGCCGAGCGCGCCGTCGAGCTCGGAGAGGGCCGCCGCGCGCCTGCGCGGATCACAGCCGGGCGGTGAGATCTCGAGGTTCGCGAGCCGCGCGGCCTGCGACGAGCCTGGGACCAGCGGCAGTGTCTCGCCAGGCTGGAGGATGGCGTCGATGAGCGTCGCGCTCGCCAGCATCGCCTCGCGCGCCTCATCGGAGAGGAATTCCGCGAGCGCGCGTCGTGCGGGGATTTCCTTGGCGACGTCGCCGGTCGCCATCGCGGCCGCGAGCCACTCGACGGCAGCAACTGCCCCGCCGCCGGCGTCGAGCCAGCCGAGCGCCGCCGCGGCGACGTCGTCCGGCGAGGCGCCGGAGCCTTCTTCGCGCAGGATTCGAAGCCGCTCCGCAGCTGATGCGCGCTTCGCGGCGTCGCCGGCGTTCGAGAGCGTTTCCAGGGCGCCGGCGAGAGCTTCCGGCTCCGAGGCGCCGCGCGGCCAGACGAGGCGCGCGAGCGCTCCCGCGAGCCGCAGGTTGGCGCTCGACGCGATGTCGACCGCGGCGAGCGCGCTGAGGGCCTCGTCCGGATCGCCCATTGTCGCCTCGAGAGCGAATCGCTCGATCGCGATCCCCGCGTCGCCGCCGCCGACCTCGAGCGCGCGTCGGCGCCCCTCGAGAGAGTCGACGTCGACGCCGCGTGAGGCCCAGACGAGAACGGGGCGCATCGCGTCCGGCGCGCCGGCGCTCGCGGCGTCGAAGGCAGCGAGCGCGCTCGCACGGTCGCCGAGACGCCACAGCTCGAGGCCTGATTCGAGAAATCGCGCCGCGCGCAGGTCCGGGTCGCTCTCGTTTGCCTCGGCGACGCCGCGGGAGACGTGCGCGGCCGCCACGCGCTCGCCTGCGGCGCGGAGCATATCGCCGAGGTAGGCGGCGACGAGCGGGTCGCCCGCGTCCTCCGCGGCGAGCGCGCTGAGGTGTTTCACCGTGGTCGCGGTGTCGCCGTCGGCATGCGCGCGGAGCGCACAGACGACCGCGAGGCTGCGGCGCATGTGTGGCTCGGTGACGCTTTCGGCGAGCTCCTCGACCGCGTTGCGGGCGCGCGCGGAGTTGGTCTTTTCGTCCAGCGCCTCATCGCCGCTCGCGCCAGCGCCGGTCGCCCCGCCCGCCAGCCCGTCGAGCACGCGGCCGAGCCATGCGCCCTCGGGGATGCCGCGCAGCGCGCCCGTCGCCTTCGTCGCGCTTGCCTCGTCGTTTTGGGCGAGGCGAAGGCGCGCCAGCTCGACCCACAAGAGGGGGAGCTCCGACTCGGGCTTGCACTCGATGAGGCTGCGCGTCGCCGCCTCGTACCATGCGTCGTCGTTGCGCAGGCTCGCCAGGCTGCGGCCGAGCCGAGCGACGAGCTCCTTGCCTACACCGCAGGCCTCGGCCTGTCCGAGCGCCTCTCTCGCGCGCTCGGCGTTGTCGGCGCGCGCGCCCCAGACGTACGACGCGAGGAGCAGCGCGCGCCCCTGGGCCTCGCCGGTTCCGTAGTGCTTCGAGAGCTCCTCGAGCTCCTCCGCGAAGCGAGCGGCATCCGCGGCGGTGGTGCCGGCGTCGAGGATGTCGATCTTCAGCGCCCTCGCGGGCGCCGAGACGGGATCGCGTTCGGTCGCCACCGAGAGCGCCTCGAGCGCCTTCGGGAGGTCACCTTCGCTGGCCGCGTGCTCGGCGATCCGCATCGCGAGCGAAGCCGCGACGCCGCCGTCCGTCTCGCCGACCATGCGGCGCTGCGCGAGCTCGGCTGCGAGGGCCGTGTCGCCGACGCTCTCGGCGATGCGCAGGCGCGCGTTGAGCACGAGCCGCTCGACCGCCGACGTCACGTCGAGCGGGCCGCTTCCGGACGTCGGCTCGTCGTCGCGACGGGGACGCGAGCCACCGAGCATGTCGAGCGCGCGGTCGAGTGCTTCTGCGGCGCGGCCCAGCTCGCTCGAGACGCGACGAGAATCTGCCGCGCGGAGGAGCAGATCGGTCGCATGCTCGACCGTTCGGGCATGACGCGGCACGCCGAGAGTGTCGCCTCGTGCAGCGTCGCCGAGCGCCTCGCGGACCATCTCGGCGCGCGCCTCGAGCGCCTCGGCGTGGAGGCGGGCGCGGGCGCGGGCCTCGTCGGTTCCGGCAAGCCCCGGCTCGGCGCGCGTGATGCGCTCGATGGCGCCGGTCGCCGCCCAGGTTGCGCCCTCACCGATGTCCCGTGCCTTCGCCGCCGTCTCGATAGCCTTGTCGATGTCTCCGGACGCCGCTGCCAGCGCAGCCACGTCGATGAGGAGCATGGCCTTCCATGTCGGATCGATCGCAAGCTCGGCGCGCCCTGCGAGCGCCTCCTCGCGAAGCGCCGCGTCACCGAGCTTCGAGGCGACGAGCTCCAGCGTGAGCCACGCGGCGCCGAGATCGCTCGCGACGGCGCCCGCCTCTGTCGCCTCGCGGGCAGCGCCGCGCGCGCCTTCGAGATCCTTCTGGACGTCCTCGGAGAAGATCGCGCGTTCGGTGAGCGCGCGAGCGCGCTCCTCCGGCGTCACCGCGGCGGCGACGAGCGCTTCGACGAGCTTGCCGAGGTTCGCGAGCGATCGACGTCGCTCGAGCAAACGCACGAGGCCCTCGAGGGGCTCGCGGAAGCTCGTGTCCGCGTTGTACGCCGCGAGGTAGTCGCGCGCGGCGCCTGGCTCGTCACCTGCGCGCTCCTGGATCTCGCCGGCCTCGTTCAGCAGGCGTGCCTTCCGCGGGCGATCGTTCGTCGCGTCGACCTCGGCACGGAGCCGTCCCACCGCCGCGGCGATAGCCTCGATCGTCTCGATGGTGGCAGGAGGGAGCTGCGACGCCCCGGGGATTGCGCCCGGCGGCGCCACCGCCTGGGGGTCGCTGTCGTCCTCCGCCTTCTCGGCGACCTCGGCGACACCGAGCGTCGAGTCGCTCATGGACTCGACGGGACGCGCCCCGAGCAATTCGCGTGCGGTCTGAGTTGCTTTCGGAGGTCCTAGCGAATGCACGACGTCGGGGTCGTCCGGTTCCTCCGCCCCGATGTGCGTAGCTGGCGGAGGCGCCGAGGCCACGGGAGGCGAGGGCTCGGTCGCGTCGACCGGCGAATGGACGACGCCCGCATCGTCCTCTTCGGAGATGTCGATCGATACGTCCACGGACGGCGCGTCGCTCGCGTCCATCCCCTCAGCTTCGTTCGGCTCTTCGGCCATACTCGCCGTCGGAGAAGATACCGCAGCAACGCTGCAGTCGTCCCCAGCTAATCGCTCGTTTTACGACGTTTGACGAGACGAGCCGATCAGACGAGAGCGTCGAGCTTCTCTTTGACCTTGCCCTCGATCGTGCCCTTGAGCATCTTGAGCATGAACGGCAGGTCGATCGCGACGCGCACGACCTTGTCGGTGACGGAGACTTCGCCCTTGGTGCCCTTGGCAGCGCCGCTGGGGGCGTCGAACTTGATGCTGTCGCCCTCCCACTTCCACGAGATGCCGAATTTGTCGGCCATGCCCTTCGCGAGCTCTTCCGCCTTCTTCTTGGCGTCTTCGATGGGCAGGGAGTGGTTGCGCGAGATGTCGATCGTGGACATGGGGCGCGGTTTTAACACAACCCCAGCCCATGAAGTAGCGCCGAACGCTAGTCGATGCGCTTCACGACCCAGAAGCCACGCGGCGTATCGAGCGGCTCGCTGAGCGCGTCCTTGTCGAGGCTGAACACGACGAGCTCGGTCGCGCGGTCGAGAACCCCACGCGGGATCCGCCCGATATCCTCGGAGGACCCGCTGTCGCCAGCTTTCACGGCGCCCTTCCAGTCGCCTTTGGCCTGCTCGGCAAGCTCCACGGCATGCTTGAGCGCGTCGGGCTTCGCCCTTGCGCTGCTCGGCGCCCCCTCGGCCCCGGCGTACTGCACGAGCACGACCCCGAGACGCACGGCGCGCGGCGCTCCGGTCGGCATCGCCCCGGCATCGAGCAGCGACCCCAACCCACCGAGCCCAAATCCTCCGTCGCTGTTGGTATCCAGGGCTCCGAGGTTTGCGGCGGACCCGCCTCCGGTCGTGCCCGTGCCTATGCCCGTGCCCGATCCGGCATCGCTCGTCGCCGCGACAGCGCCACCGCTCGCGCCGCCGTCCGCGACCCCCGCCTCACTCCACTCCGCATGGATGTGCGTCCGGCTCATCTGCTCGAACGTGAGCCAACCCACGAGGACGACCACCGCCGCCCCGAGGACGATCGACGCCCAGCTCTGGATCCGATCCTTCACGACGCGCCCTCAAACTTTGTTGGAAGAGCCCTTGGCGTCTTCCTCTTCGACGATCGCGGGCGGGGCCGGCCCCCACTCCTCGAACGGACGCATCGTCGCCGAGGGCGCGTCGCCGTGGAGCTCGAGCAGCGCCGCGAGCCAGTTCTCGCGCTCGACGAGCTGCTTCTTCTCGGACTCCAGCTCCTGCGAGGACTCGACCTGGGCGAGCACCTTCTCGAGCTTTCCCTGGACCTCGCCGAGCTCGCGCGTGACGAGGACGGGGTCGATCGACGCCCGCTCCGCATACTCCTCCGCGAGGATGAGCAGCTTGTTCTGACCGGCTTCGGCGAAGCCAGAGCCGACCGCGACGCGCTTCGACTCGGCGCCGACGCGGTACGTGACGATGCCCGTGCGGAGCGCCACGACGATCGGCAAGTGGCCCGGCAGCACGCCGAACTCACCCTGCACGCTCGGCGCAGTCACCTCGTCGACGGTCACCGAGAGCGCCTTGCCTTTGGGCGTGACGATCTCGAGATCGATCTTGTCGGCGGCGGCCATCGCTCTTTACTTCTTCTTGAGGAGGTCGACGGCCTTGGCCTTCATCTCCTAGATGTTGCCGACGAGGTAGAACGCCTGCTCGGGGTACTTCAGGTCGTCGTCGTAGGTGCCGTCGAGGATCTCCTTGAAGCCCGCGATCGTCTCCTTGAGCGGCACGTACTTGCCGGCCGCGCCCGTGAACTGCGCGGCGACGTAGAACGGCTGCGAGAGGAAGCGCTGGATCTTGCGCGAGCGCGAGACCGTGAGCTTGTCTTCCTCGCTGAGCTCGTCCATGCCGAGGATCGCGATGATGTCCTGGAGGTCCTTGTACTTCTGGAGGGTCGACTGAACCTTGCGGGCCACGTCGTAGTGCTCCTGACCGAGGACGTGCGGATCGAGCAGCGTCGACGTTGAGTCGAGCGGATCGACGGCCGGGTAGATGCCGAGCGCGGCGAGGTCGCGGCTGAGAACGGTCGTTCCGTCCAAGTGGGCGAACGTCGTTGCGGGTGCCGGGTCGGTGAGGTCGTCGGCGGGGACGTAGACGGCCTGGATCGAGGTGATCGAGCCCTTGTTCGTCGAGGTGATGCGCTCCTGCAGTGCGCCCATCTCCGTCGAGAGCGTCGGCTGGTAACCGACGGCGCTCGGGATACGGCCGAGGAGCGCGGACACCTCCGAGCCGGCCTGCGTGAAACGGAAGATGTTGTCGATGAAGAGGAGGACGTCCTGCCCCTCTTCGTCGCGGAAGTACTCGGCGACGGTGAGCGCCGAGAGCGCGACGCGGGCGCGGGCTCCGGGCGGCTCGTTCATCTGGCCGAAGACGAGCGCCGTCTTCGAGAGGACAGACTCGCCCGTCTCGAGCTTGCCGCTCTTCATTTCGAGGAAGAGGTCGTTGCCCTCGCGGGTCCGCTCTCCGACGCCCGCGAAGCACGACACGCCGCCGTGCGCCTTCGCGACGTTGTTGATGAGCTCCTGGATGAGGACGGTCTTGCCGACGCCGGCCCCGCCGAAGAGCCCGATCTTGCCGCCCTTGCGGTAGGGAGCGAGGAGGTCGATGACCTTGATGCCGGTCTCGAAGACCTCGATCTTCGTCGACTGGTCCTGAAACGTGGGGGGCGGCTTGTGGATGGGCGACGTGCGCTTCGCGTTGACCGGGCCGGCCTCGTCGATCGGCGCGCCGATGACGTTGAGGATGCGGCCGAGGCACTCGGGCCCGACGGGCATCGCGATCGGGCTGCCGGTGTCGCGGACTTCCATGCCGCGGACGAGGCCGTCCGACATGTCCATCGCGATGGCGCGGACCGTGTTCTCACCGAGGTGCTGCGCGACCTCCAACGTGAGGTTGTCCTTCTCGCTCGAGATGCTCGGGTTGGTGAGCTTCAGCGCGTTCAGGATCTTCGGCAGCTTGCCGGCTTCGAACTCGACGTCGACGACGGGACCGATGACCTGGACGATCTTTCCCTTACCCATCCCGGGCATCGGGGGAGCGACGGAGGGAGAGCGGACGCCAGCGTGTTCGGGGGTCGGGGGAGACGAAAGCGACATGGTGAGGGCGGAAGCTCCTGTTGAACTTGGACTGCGAGGCCAGCGGTCGCGAGCAGTGAGGACGTAGGGCCGCGACACTTGTCAGGTAAGTCGCGGCCCGCGTCTACCATGGGCTGAACAGAAGCTCAATGACGTGCCAAGCGAGGCGCGCGCACGGCGCGATCCAAGCCGAAAAAAAGCGCTTCGCGTAAGAGCGGAGCGCCATGCGCGCAGCTTGACCGCGTCTGTGCCTACGCCTAATCGTTGGCACCTTGATCGCGCCCGAGACCATTGCCCTCGTGCGCGAACGCACGGACATCGTCGCGGTGATCAGCGAGGGCGTCTCCTCACTCAAGCGGCGCGGTCGTTCCTTCGTCGGGCTGTGTCCGTTCCACAAGGAGAAGTCGCCGAGCTTCCACGTGAACCCGGACCGCGGCTTCTTCCATTGCTTCGGCTGCAAGGAGTCGGGCAGCGCCATCGACTTCCTGATGAAGCATGAGGGGTACACGTTCCCCGAGGCAGTGCGTGCGCTCGCGGAGCGCGCCGGCATCCCGATCGAGGAGGAGCGCGGCACCGTGCAGGCGAGCGAGGCCGACCGCGCGCGCAAGGCCCGCGAGGACCTCTACGCGGTCAACGCCCTCGCGGCGACGTTCTTCGAGCAGGAGCTCGTGAAGAACGAGCACCGCGAGTACGCGCTCGAGGAGCTCGCGAATCGCGGCCTCGTTCCCGGCAAGGACCCGAAGATCGACGAGGTCCTCCAGGCCTTCCGCATCGGGTACGCGCCCTCGGCGTGGGATGGCCTCACGACGTTCCTCAAGGCGCAGGGCGTCTCTCCCGTCGCCGCCGAGACGGTCGGGCTCCTCGTTCCGCGCACGAGCGGCTCGGGCTACTACGACCGCTTCCGTCATCGCCTCATGTTCTCGGTCATCGACGCGCAGGGTCGTGTCGTCGCGTTCAGCGGTCGCGCGCTCCGTGAGCTACCGCAGGTCGAGCCGCGACCCGGCCTCGTGCGGCTCGGTTCGCGCGACGGCGAAGAGGCTGACGCGCACAAGCCTCCCAAGTACATCAACTCGCCGGAGAGCCCGGTCTACACGAAGGGCCAGATGCTCTTTGGCATCCACCAGGCGAGGCACGCGATCCGCCAGCAAGAGCTCGCGGTGCTCGTCGAAGGAAACTTCGACGTCGTCTCGCTCCATGCGCGTGGCATCACGAACGTCGTCGGTGTCCTCGGTACGGCGTTCACGACCGAGCAAGCGAAGCTGTTGAAGCGCTTCGCGCCGGACGTCGTCTTCATGCTCGACGGCGACGCCGCGGGACGGAAGGCCGTGCGCCTCTCACGCGAGGCTGTGCGCGTCGCGGGAATCTCCGCGCGCGTCGCGGATCTACCCAACGGCGTCGATCCGGATCAGCTCGCGCGCGAGAAGGGCAAGCAGGCCATCGAGGATCTCGTCGCAAACGCAAAGGGAATGCTCGAGGCGCTCATCGAGATGTCGCTCGACGAGAGCTTCACGCAGGCCGACGCGTACGAGAAGCAGGCGCGCATCGCCTTCGTCGCCAAGCTCCTCGCCGAGGAGGACGACCCGGTCGTGCTCCCGATGCTGAAGGGCTTCACCGATCGGATCGCCGGTCGGCTCGACATCGTGCGCTCGGGCGAGGGCGCTTTTCGCGCGGTCGAACACAGCGTGAAGCAGGCGGTCGCGAAGGCCCAAGCCGAGCGCCAGCGCGCCGAGGCCGCCGCCGGGCAAACTACCCGACATCAGATGCAAAACAGCAACGGCGTCCGAATCGCTGCCCCGACGCCGGGGGTGCCGGAGCGTCGAGAGATCATCGCTCAACTCATCGAATGGCCTTCACTTTTGGACGACCTCGACGTCTCGGAAGAGCTCTCTCTCCTCGAGGGCGAGAGCGTCAAGGTGGTTGCCGCGCTGCGAAGAGCCTGGAATTCAGGCGCCAAGAAGCTGGACACCGCCGCGTTTGTTGCGCAGATGGACCCCGGCGTGGACCCCCGGGTCCGTGCTTTTGCCGCCGAGCGACTGGCCAACCCGCAGACGGAGAGCGAAACGCAAGCAAAAGTGTGCTTGCTCGACAACGCAAACAAGCTAAAGAGGCTCCTCCTTTCGCAAGAAGCAGCCGAGATCTCC
>JAYSXP010000194.1:0-5572 GCA_043717125.1 Polyangiaceae bacterium
CCGAGGTGACCGAGTACGAGAACTTCCGCCAGAAGGGCATCATCGGCGTCAAGATCGAGGGCGACGATCAGCTCCTCTCCGCGGCGCTCACCGACGGGCGGCGCGAGTTCCTCATCGCCACCAAGATGGGCCAGTCGATCCGCTTCCAGGAAGATCAAGTTCGTTCGATGGGCCGCGGCACGGTAGGCGTGAAGGCCATCGACGTCGCCGACGACGATCAGGTGGTCGGCATGGCCGTCACCGAAGAGACGCGCCAGCACGTGCTCGCGGTCTGCGAGAAGGGCTACGGCAAGCGCACGCTGCTCGAGGAGTTCCGCCAGCAGAACCGCGGTGGCAAGGGCATCATCTTGATCGACGCGAGCGACCGCAACGGTCCCGTCGTCGACATCAAGCTCGTGACGGACGGCGATGAGATCATGCTCATCACCGACAAGGGCCAGACGATCCGCACGAGCGTCGTCGAGATCCGCGAGACGGGTCGTAACGCGCAGGGCGTGAAGATCATGAGCGTCGAGGATGACGAGCGAATCGTCGCGCTCGAGCGCCTCGCGGAGACGCCGCCCGACCTCAGCGCCGGCGGCAGCGAGGCGCCTCCCGGCATGGAGGACGCGGAAGGCGGCGGCGAGGGTGGCGAGGGCGGCGGCGAGGGTGGCGAGGGCGGCGGCGAGGGCGGCGAGACGCCCCCGAGCGACACCCCGCCTGCCGGCGACGGGGAGCTGAACTGAGCGTGGCGGCGAGGAAGGCCGTCCCGAACAAGCGCGTGGCCATGCCGAAGAAGGCTGCGACCACGAAGCCGATCGCTTTGCCGATCGAGACCCTCGAGCGGCTGCACGCCGTCCATCCGGACGCGCACTGCGAGCTCGATCACGCGAGCGCGTTCCAGCTCCTCTGCGCGACGGTGCTGAGCGCGCAGACGACCGACGTGAACGTCAACAAGGCCACGCCGAAGCTCTTCGCGCGCTATCCCGACGCAAAGGCACTGGCGAAGGCCGAGCCGCTCGACATCGAGCCGCTCGTCGCGACGCTCGGGTTCTTCCGGCAGAAGGCGAAGAGCCTCGTCGGGCTCGCGCGCGCGCTCGTCGAGAAACACGGTGGCAACGTCCCGCAGAGGATGGACGACCTCGTGGAGCTGCCTGGCGTCGGCAGGAAGACCGCCAACGTCGTTCTGGGCGTCGTCTGGAACACCCCCGACGGCGTCGTCGTCGACACGCACGTAGGGCGCCTCGCCACGCGCCTGAAGTGGACGAAGAACACCGACCCGGTAAAGGTCGAAAAGGATCTCTGCAAGCTCCTCCCCCGCGAGCGATGGAACATCACGAGCCACATCCTGATCTTCCACGGTCGCCGCATCTGCTTCGCGCGGAAACCCGCCTGCGACAAGTGCCCGATCAACGACGTCTGCCCCAGCGCCTTCCGCGCCGAAAAGGTCGGCCGCAAGCCAGCGCGCGGCCCGCGGCGACTCCCGACCGTCTGACCTAACGCGAACGGAACGCGGTGAGAAGCTGCTCGGTCGCCGTGTAGGGATCGATCGTCTTCGCTTCGACATCGCTCACGGCGCGCTCGATCTCGCCGCCAAGCGCGTGCGTCGCTGCTTCGATGAGCGTCTCGCGGAGCGACTCGCGAAGCTCCTCGGCGAGGCGAAGATGCCGGCGCGCCCGCCCGGCCTGCGTCCCGTCGAGCCATGCCTTGTGACGATCGAGGGCAAGGACCAGCTCGGCGATCCCCTCGTTTCTCGTCGCGACGCACTTCGCGATCGGCGGCGTCCAGCGCTCCTCCGTAGTCTCCGGCCCCGACGGGATGACGTCCACCTTCGCGCCGCCGTGCACGACGTGAGCGCGGTTCTTTCCTGACGCCACCATCGTCTCCGTACCGAGCGCGATCATCAGCTCGAGGTCGCGCATCGTCGAATCCGCCCCGTCGCGGTCGGCCTTGTTCACCGCGAAGACGTCGGCGGTCTCGAGGATGCCCGCCTTGATCGCCTGCACCTCGTCGCCCATACCGGGCGCCATGACGACGAGCGTCGAGTGCGCCGTGCGCGTGATCTCGAGCTCGTCCTGCCCCACGCCCACCGTCTCGACGATGACGACGTCGCAGCCGAACGCGTCGAGCACGCGCACCATGTCGCGCGCGGACCGCGAGAGTCCGCCGAGGTGACCGCGCGTCGCGACGGAACGAATGAACACGCCCGCGTCCGTCGCGTGCCTCGTCATGCGGATGCGATCGCCGAGGATCGCCCCGCCGGTGTAGGGGCTCGACGGGTCGACGCAGATGACACCCACCGTCCGGCCGCCGGCGCGATAGCGCTCGATCAGCCGATCGGTGAGCGTGCTCTTGCCGGCGCCAGGATTACCCGTGACGCCCACGACGAAGGCGCGACCTGTGTTGGGGAAGATCTCCTTGAGCAGCTCGAGATAGCCCGGCATGCGGTCGTCGACGTTGCGCATCGCACGCGCGGCCGCCCGCTGATCTCCGGCAAGAATGCGCGTCCCGAGGTCCGACATCGGGTAGCACCCTAGATCACCCTTGCCGCGAGGTCACTTGAGGTGGGAGAGCTTCTTGTCGATCGCGGCGGCGTCGATGCCGCGGGCCTTCTTCGCCGTCTCGTAGGCGACCTTCGCACCGGGGACGTCGCGGTCAGCGGCGAGGGCATCGCCCAGCGCCGTCCACGCGGCGCCGTTCGAACCGAAGTCCTTGGTCGCGCGGACACCAAAGGCCTTCGCGCTCGTCACGCGCCCTGCCGCGAGGCACGCGGCCGAGGCATTGACGAGGGGTGTAGGGTCCGAGTGGTCGAGGCCGAAGGCCGCCTGGTACGCCTCGACGGCGAGGTCGATCTCGCCCTTCTTCGCGTACGCGTCGGCGACGAGAAGACGCGCGGGCTGCACGTTGGGCATCAGCTTCGCGGCGGTCTCGCCTTCCTTGATCGCTTCGTCGGCCTGGCCTTCGGCGAGCGCGAGTCGGCCGGCGACGACATGCATGCTCACGTCGTGAGGCGCGAGCTTGAGCACGGTCGCCAGGATGCGGCGCGCCTCGGGGAGGCGGTTCGCGGAGACGAAGCCTTCACCGAGCGCACGTAGCGCCTCGGTGCTCGTCGGGCGCTGCGCGACCGAGCTCTCGAGCGCGGCAATCGACTCGCGGCTCCCGGAAGGAAGCGCGCGACCGAGCTCGAGCTGAGCGATCGGATCGCTCGCGTCGACCTCGGCAGCCTTGCGGAGAGCGGGCAGCCCGTCCTTGCCGACGCGATTGAGGATTAGCCCGAGCAGGACGTGCGCCTCCGGCCGCGTCTCGGCGATCGTCACGGCCTCGCGGTAGGTCGCCTCTGCGGCGTCATCCTTCGAGGCGAGCTCCTGCGCGCGACCGAGGGCGACCTTTGCGAAGTACCTCACCTCCGCCGGGGCGCTTCCCTTCAGCGCCTCAGCGACCTCGGACTCGGCCTCGGTGCCACGACGCCAGAGCAGGTGTGCCTCTGCGGCGCAGACATGACTCGCGCCGGGAGCGACCTTCGCCATCGTCTTGCAGGAGCTCATCGCGGGCTCGAACTCCCGACGGCCAACGTGCGCCCTCGCAATCTCCCATTCGAGGCGGCCGAAGAGCTCGCCCTTGCCGGCACTGGTCCCGACCCCACGGCGGAGTTCGATGAGGGCGTCGGCTTCGCGGCCCGCCCTTCGCAGCGCCCGCCCGTACGCGAGCGCGGCCTCGCCGTTCGCCGGAGCGGCCTTCGCCTGGTCCCGCGCCGCATCGATGCCGGACTCCTGCGCAACCGCGGAGCCTGCGGACATGGTGAAAGCGACCCCCAGCACGAGGGCCAGAGCCGTCTTAATCGGTGCAAAACGCATGTAACTTCCCCTTGGCGATCCCGCAGACCGTCGCTCGAAGACCTTCAAGCAGCGCGCGTGCCATCGCCCGTGACGCTGCTCTACCGCTTCCCGCAAACGCCCGAAGGCGTTCTCGTCATCCCTTGTTCGCAGCTTCCCGCACCCTCTGCTCGATGCGCGCAACGGCCCAGCCGGCGGCGTCACGCACGACCTCCGCGTCGTGTCCCTGACGGGCGCTTTCGAGCGTCTCGAGGTCCTCGGCCCTCCCGTGATTGCCCAACACGACCGCGGCGTTGCGGGCGAGCCCGGCACGTGTGGCGCGCGCCACGGGCGTTCCCTCGCGCAGGCGGGCGTATGCGGGCTCGTCGAGCATGACGAGCTCGCGAAGCGACGTCGTGGCCCACCGAGGATCGGCGTCGAACCGTGCGTCGCCGCCGGCGCGTGGCTTGGCCCGGGAGCTCGCGTTGAAAGGGCACACCGTCTGGCAGTCGTCGCAACCGAACAGCCGGTCGCCGATGCCCTCGCGGAGCGGTTCGGGGATCGCATCGCGGTGCTCGATGGTGAGGTAGGCCACGCACAGACGCGGATCGAGGACGAACGGCTCCACGAAGGCCTTCGTCGGGCACACGTCGAGGCAGCGAGTACAGGCCCCGCATCGCTCGGGGATCGGCGGGTCGGGCTCGAGCTCCAGCGTCGTGACCACCTCGCCGAGGAGTACGAGCGAGCCGACGCCAGGAACGATGATCAGCCCATTTTTGCCGACGAATCCGAGCCCTGCGCGGGCGGCCCACGCGCGCTCGAGCACGGGCGCATCGTCGCACATCGGGCGGGCCTGCGCGGGCGCCTCGGCGGTGCCGAGCGTGCGCACGAGGCGGGCGATCTTGCGAAGCTTCTTGCGGAGGCCGTTGTGGTAGTCGCGGCCGCGCGCGTAGCGGGCGATCGAGCGCGCGAGCTCGGGATCGGACCGCTCCTCGTCCTCGGTCCGCCCGTAGCGGCGCGCGACGCAGATGACACTCTTCGCACCGATCAGGATGTGCTCGCTGTCGAGCGCGCGACGCGCCCCGCGCGAGGCGGCCAGCCAGGACATCCCGCCGTGCATTCCGTCGTCGACGAAGGTCTCGTAGCGATCGAAGTCCGCGTCGAGCGGGAGATCGGCGCGACCGACCCCGACGGCGTCGAAGCCGAGGCGCCGAGCCTCCGTGACGATGCGCTCCTTCGGCCCCAGCACGCCCGCACCATGCCGCAGGCCGGCCCCGCACGCGAGCCCGCGCGCTCAGCGCCGTGAGGCGATCTTGAGACGTACGCTATCTATCCGTAACCGTGAAACTTTTCGACAATTGGCACATCCAATCTCGTGGTCCGTGCGAAGCAGCCGCACCTTCGACTATGACCACACGCCATGAAGCCTCGTAGCAGCTGGGCCCTCTTCTCTTCGTGGTGCGGTGCATTCCTCGTCGTGATCCCGCTTGCCACAGCGTGCAGCTCGTCCAACTCCACGCCGCTCGCCGACGCCGGCGCCGGCGGGACCGCGAGCTGCGAAGGCGCGCCCGTGCTCGGCAAGGCAGACTTCTGCAAGTCGTGCACGCTCTCCGCGAGTGCCAGCCCGAACAAGTGCAGCGCCCCGCGGACCGTCGAGGCGTGTTGCACCTTCGTGCAGCCCCCCACGCAGGAGCTCGTCCGCGGCACGGGTCTCAACCGCAACTCATCGACGGACCCGACCATCCAGCTTGGGTGTCTCGACAACCCGGGTGACCTCGGCA
>JAYSXP010000195.1:0-1835 GCA_043717125.1 Polyangiaceae bacterium
GTCTTGATTGGTACGCTTTCGATGGGCTGGTCGGGCCTTGTTGCAAAAAACGCGAGTGTTACCAACCGGTTAGGAAATAGCACCCGCGCCGGGGCAGACGGTGGCGGGTAGAGGAGGAGAGGGGTTTGTGAGTTATAGCATTTACATAGGTCAAGGTCATGGCAAAGCCAAAATGGTTAATGGTGTGATGGATGTGTCGAAAATGAAAGTACCGGGGATTACCAGGGAAGATGCGCCGGATATACCAAATGACCTTTTTACAGCTAAAGGAAATGGCCGTCATCCTGGGTATAGTCAGTGGCACGGTTTTACCGAAAAAGCGGGGCTTGAAGATTTATTTTATCATCCTGTTGACGGACTACTTAGACCGCACCCTGGCACTAGACTATTAACCCCTTTCCACCGTTATAGGGTTAAGGATGCCCGTAAACGATGGGAAGCAGACCATCCGAACGCCATACCGGGGTTTTGGGAAAGTGATGAGCCAACCGAAGAAGAAAAAGATTACGATGCTATCCTGGCCAGGCTTATCTGGTTGGATTACTGGATTAGCTGGGCGGTTGGAAATTGTGAATTTCCGTGTTTGCAGAACAGTTAGAAGACTGGAAATAGCACCCACGCCGGGGCAGCCGGTGTCGGGTGAAGGAGGAGGGGGTTATGGACAAGCTAAAAGTATTACGTGATGGTTTCCATTACAAAAGATGGCATAGCAAACTTACCCTGGAAGATGTGGCCCAGGAAATAAAAGTAAGTGCCGCTACTCTCTCCAGGTTTGAGTCCAATAAGACCACACCACACCTGGAACAGTTAGAAGCTATAGCCGACTGGTTAGGCTGGGAATTAGTCTTAAAAGAAAAAGATTAGCCAGGGTAATGGTGTCATAAGTTTAGTAATGTCAGGAGGGGGTTATGGAAAAGCAAATAAATCTGCACTCTGCGCTTGAAAAGATAGCAGGTTTACAGCAGTTGGCAGAATCTATTGAGCGTGGTGAGGATGAGTATACCTGGAAATATCTTTTCAAGTTAGCCATATTAGAGGCAAGCAGCACCCTCAAAGAATACGATAGGATTGAAAAAGCTAATCAAGGCAAAGGAAAGGAATAAAGTGGCCGGGTAATAACTCCGGCCCGCTTTGCTCTTGCTTATATCTGAGCCATCAGAATAAAATATATGTAGGAGAATTTTACCATGAAACTGTACAAAGTTACAACCAGACTGCCAGACCCGCCCAGAGTATACCTGCTCTGGGCCACCGACCAGGAAACAGCAAAGAACATTATCTTTACCTGGCTGACTGATGAACTGCCCTATACTGATGTTGGCCTGCTGCGGCTTTTGGATAGTATGTATAGCGAGAAGTCCAGGCTTAACTGGTTAGTACCATCTGTTTTCTTTCTGTCTTTCTGTCTTGTCTTGTCTTGTTTTATTTTATCCTTTTAATCTTATCTCGTTTGTAGGCTGTATACCCTGGCGGTCGTGGCGGCTTCAGGGTTCGCGTGGTGGAGGCTGCTTCCAGAACTTCCACTGCTGGCTCTGCCTCTATCACCGCTTCTACATCATCATCAGGAGCAGCCAAACGCCTGACCCGGTGAAACTCAGGCGGGGCAATAAGTTCTACCTCTCCCTCGCCAGGCTCTGCTATCATCTTGCGCCACAGGTTTACCACGATGTCGCGGGTATTGCTGTCTAAAGCCTGTATCTCTTTCCATATCTCAGCTTGCCGGCTCTCCAGAAGCCTCTGGTTGTCGGACTGCCTGGGCAGCAGTGCTTCGGTGGTTTCGTACTCAGCCAGCAGAGCCGGTCTGATGTATCGCCAGTACGTCATCACAATACGGT
>JAYSXP010000196.1:0-5561 GCA_043717125.1 Polyangiaceae bacterium
ACGGTCCACTTCGTGACGCAGTGGACGTCGCAGGTCTGATCGACCTGCTGCATCTTCAGGAGCTCCGCCATGTCGAGCGTGAACGGTTGCTCCACTTCACCCGACACCGAGAGGCGCCAGCCGCTCGGGCTCGCATCGCCTTCGACGCCACCCATCGGACGGATGCGGCTCAGCAGGTACTGACTCGGCGGCAGCTTCGCGCGCCCATCCGGACGGCTCGTCGCCCGTGCCTTCTTCTCCTCTTCTTCACTGGCCAGGCAGTAGCCGGCACCGCCGAGCGCAATCACCACCGTGCCGACCGTTGCCGAGCGCACGAAGGCCCGCCGGCTCATCGACGGCGTGAAGGCATCGGGCTCGCGAGGGTCCACGAAAGGGTATTTGCGGCTCACGTTGTCTCCTTGCAGAAGAGTACGCGCCAGGTGGGCCCATGGTTACGCGCGCCCTCGAAGTCGTGTAAGCCATGGGGATCATGGCGTCTTCCCCTGGCGCGTCCGCCGCCCTGGCCGCCCGCGTCCGGGACGCGGGCTACACCCCCGGCATCCGCGACCTCGACAACCTCCTCGATCTGTTCGCAGAAGAGGACGACGAGCTCGCGAAGGCGACCGAACGCGCCGTCCTCCGCATCGAGCCGCGCCACACCGCGCGCGTCGTCGCGCACACCATCGCACGCCTCGGCGCTGCAACGCGCCCCGCGCGCGGACGGCTCGCGCGCCTCCTCGGTCGCATCCCCGCGAACGCCCCTGACGCCGCCGTCACCGAGGCACGCCATTGGCTCGTCAGCGCGCTCGCCGACCCCGACCCCAAGACGCGCCACACGGCAGCGCGCGCACTCGGGAAGCAAAAGCCGAGCGACGGCGAAGAGCGTGAACTCGTCGAGCGCGCGCTCCTCGCGGCTTGGGACGCTGCAGCGGCCGACGACGATCGCCGCGCGATCGCCGAGGCCCTCGGCAAGGTCGGCTCGAAGGCCGCGCGCGACCGCCTCGCCCACGAAGGCACCGAGGGCATCGCGCAGACCACGACCCGCGCAGCGCTGATGATCGAGCGTTCCGCGGCCCGCCAGCGCCCCGGCGCGATCGAGACCGGCGGCGCCGCGACGGGCCCACTCGCCGTGCGCTTCCACGCGCGCACCGGGCTCGAGAAGGTCGTCTGCGCCGAGCTCGGCGAAGCATGGCGACCGCGCGTCGCGGGTCCAGGCCTCGTCGACGCCCGCCTCGAAGGACCGCTCGCACGAGCGACGGCGATACGCACCGCTCTCCACTTCGGCTTTCCGCTCGACCCGGTGCCCGTGCGTGAAGACCTCGCCGAGGCGATCGTCCGCGCCATCACCGATCCTCGCGCGCTCGCGATCGTGCGCACGTTCACGCGCACGGGCGGCGACGCGAGCACGCCCGCCCCGATCCGCTTCCGCCTCGCGTGGACCCACGGCGGCCACCGCCGCGCGCTCGCCTGGCGATGCGCCGAGCTCGTCAGCCAGGCCACCAAGGAGCTCGTCAACGACCCCACCGAGAGCACGTGGGAGTTCGTCGTCGACGACCAGCCCGGCCGTGTCTCGATCGAGCTCGTGCCGCGCGGCTTTGCGGACGAGCGCTTCAGCTATCGCACCGCCACGGTCCCCGCGTCCTCGCACCCGACCCTCGCGGCGGCGCTCGTTCGCCTCGTTCCGCCGCGCCCCGACGACATCGTCTGGGATCCCTTCGTCGGCGCCGGGGCCGAGCTCGCCGAGCGCGCTCGTCTCGGCCCCTACAAGGCGCTTTTCGGCACCGACACCGATCCGGCCGCCCTCGACGCCGCTCGTGAGAACCTCGCGCGCGCCGGCGTCACCAACGCCAACCTCGTCCTCGCCGACGCCCTCACCCACGCGCCGCGCGGCGTCACGCTGATCGTGACCAACCCGCCGATGGGCCGCCGCGTCCAGCGCGGAACCCACGGCGAGCTCCTCGAGCGCTTCGTCGATCACGCCGCCAAGGTGCTCGTTCCCGGCGGGTTCCTCGTGTGGGCCGTCCCCGACCCCCGCAAGCTGCACGCACGCGCAGAGCAGGCCGGCCTCGTCCTCGAGAACGCCTTCACCATCGACATGGGAGGCTTTCCCGCAGAGCTCTCCGTCCACCGGAAGCGCGCGATTTGACGCGCCACTTCTTGTATCGCCCGCGCACCTGACTGAACATAGGAGGGCACCCATGGTTTATTGCGCGAAGTGCGGCGCCGAGCTCATCGGCTCGCAAAAGTTCTGTGCGGCGTGCGGATCGCCCGCAGGCGATCCGCGCTCGCCCGCCGCTTCGACCGGTCAGACGCCGGCCGCCTCCGGCAAGGCGCCCGGCTCTGCTCCCGGCAGCAGCGGGCCGTCGATGCAGTACGCCCCCGCCCCGACGTCGAACGTCAATCCCTTCGCGCAGACCGCGGGCCCCGCGAACACCGTTCGCGCGTCCGACTACGGTCCGCCGCCCGCGTCGATCCCCGCGGACCTCGGCACCACCACGCCAGGCGTGGGCAATCCGCTCTCTGGTCCACGGGTGTCGCCGCTCGCGGTCAGCAACGCTCTCTCGCAGCGCGGCGCCTTCGAGAACGCGATGACCGCCGGACCCGAAGAGGCTGCCGCGGCGGCCGTCGGTCTGTTTCCTGCACCGTCGGACGGCGCGCAGGGCAGCAAGCGAAGCGCCGTCCCCGGCACGCAGCTGATGCCCAGCATGGCGAACCCGCCCTCGCACGGTGACGCGCCCGCGGGAGCAACGCCCGCGGGCGGGCCGCCCGCGTCGATCGCCTCGAAGCGACCCGACCGCACGCAGCTGCTCGGCGCGATCCCCGCCGGCACGTTCCCGCGCCCGGGCGCTCCGGCTCCTGCGCCCGTCCCGCCGTCCGCGCCGTCCTCGGGCGTCGCCGCTCCGGCAGCGGGCAGCGCTCCATCCGTCTCGCAGCAGCCCGTCATGCAACCCGTGCAGCCCGTGATTGCGCAGCACCCGCAGCAGCCACTGCCGCCGCATTTTTACCCGCTACCGTCCCAGAACCCGCCGGCCCCCTTCCCGCAACCCGTCTCAGCGCCAGTCGCGCCGGCTCCGATGCCGTACGCGGCCCCGTCCTACCTGCCGCCGCCGCAACCCACCGCACCGCCGATGCAACCGCAGGTTCAGGCGGCCGGCGGCTACGTCTTCGGCTACGTCCCCGGCTCGCGCGTCACCGTGACGTGGTCGAACGGTCAGCGCTACCCCGGCACCGTGCAACAGGTGAGCGGGTCGCAATGTCTCGTCGTCTTCCTGGACGGTCAGCACCACTGGGTCGACATGCAGTACGTCGCGCCCGCGTGAGATCGCCATGACCCCCGACGTCCTGCGCCAGGTGATGGAGGAGATGATCCCCTTCAACCGCTACCTCGGCGTGAAGCTCACCGAGGTGCGCAAGGGCTTCGCTCGGCTCGAGGTCCCCTACCGCGAGGAGCTCGTCGGCGATCCGATGCGACCCGCGCTCCACGGAGGCGTGCTCTCGGCCCTGGCAGACACCGCGGGCGGGGCGGCGGTCTGGGCCGGTCTCGACGACGACATGGCCCGCGTGTCCACCATCGATCTCCGGATTGACTACCTCCGGCCGGCGCGCCTCGTGACGGTTGTCGCGGAAGCCACGGTCGTGCGCCTCGGCAACCGCGTCGGCGTCGCCGATGTTCGCATGTTCAACGTCGACGCGCCCGACGACACCATCGCCACGGGCAAGGGCGTCTACAACATCATGAAGAAGAAGGACTCACTCGGCTTCGGCCTGTGACTCTCCACGCAGCCTCACGCGCGTGCGTGAGACCGTGCGCCGTTCTTCGACGCCTTCTTCTTCGCCTTCGCAGGCTTCGGCTTCGGGAGCGCGATCGCCTCGGCGCTCTTCTTCGACAGGTACTCGATGAGGTCGATCTTCGTGAGGATGCCCACGACGGTCTCGCTGTCCATGACGATGGCGGCGCGCGCATCGGCGAGGACGCCTTGCAGGAGCTCGATCTTCGTGTCCGGCGTGACGGTCGCGTAGTCGCTCTCGACGAGCGCCGCGATCGTCGAGCCCGACGCCTTCTGCCCGCCCGAGACGAGATGGCGAAGAAGATCGATCTCACCGATCACGCCGCGAAGCTTGCCCTTCTCGACCACCGGCAGCTGGCTGATGCCGAGTTGCTTCAGCGTCGCGATGACGTCCTTCACCTTCGCGGCCGACGTCGTCGTCACGATCTTCCGCTTGCCGCGCATCTGCATCACGTCGGCGACGACGCCGAGACCCGGCTCCTCGTCGAGGAAGCCGTTCTCCCGCATCCAGTCGTCGTTGAAGATCTTCGAGACGTACTTCTGCCCGGCATCACAAAGGAACACGAGGAGCTTGAGCGGGCCCTTCTTCGTCTTCGCCCACTTGATGGCGCCCGCCACCGCGGCACCGCCCGAGCCACCGACGAAGAGCCCCTCGAGACGCGTCATGTCGCGCGTCATCAGGAAGCACTCCTTGTCGTCGACGCGAACGATGTCGTCGAGGATCTTCAGGTTCATCGTCGTCGGGAAGAAGTCCTCGCCGATGCCCTCGACCTTGTACGAAAACGGCTTGGTGATCCGGCCCGTCTTCACGAAGTCGTAATAGAGCGAGCCGACCGGGTCGACGCCGAGGATCTGGATCTCCGGCTTCTGCTCCTTCAGGTACTTGCCGCAGCCGCTCACCGTGCCGCCCGTGCCCATGCCGGCGACGAACACGTCGAAATCTCCCTTGGTCTGCTTCCAGATCTCCGGGCCGGTCCAGAGGTAGTGCGCTTCGGGGTTCGCGGGGTTGTGGTACTGGTTCGCGTAGAACGAGCCCGGGATCTCGTCCGCGATGCGGCGCGACACCTTGTAGTAGCTACGCGGGTCGTCGGCATCGACCGCGGTCGGGCACATGAAGACCTTCGCCCCGAAGGCCCGGAGGTTCGAGACCTTCTCCTGGCTCATCTTGTCGGGCATCACGAAGATGCATTTGTAGCCGCGAATGGCCGCGAGCAGCGCGAGCGACGCGCCGGTGTTGCCGCTCGTCGCCTCGACGATGGTGCCACCGGGCTGGAGGCCCGCCTCCTCGGCGCGACGAAGGAGATTCCACGCGAGGCGATCCTTGTGGCTGCCTCCCGGGTTCAAGTACTCGCACTTGACGTAGATCTCGACGCCGGGCGGCAGGCCCGCCGTCACGCGGTTCAAGCGAACGATCGGCGTGTTGCCGACTGCCTTGGTGATGTCCTCGAGCGCGCCGTGCATCATGGTACCTCTCGGGCATACGATGCGAGGCTCACCCGGCGCAAGCGATACCGCCATGGGGAGAGCTCAGCGTCCTTGCTGACACGCACCCGCCGATGAGGAAACTGGCCCCGTGAGCGCACGTGCAGAGGGAATCGAGGCGCTCCTCGTGCGTGCGCGTGGGCTCGTCGGCATGCGGGTCGGCGACCTCGCGACATCGTTGGGCCTATCGTCCGCCGGCGATGCGGTCCGCACCAAGGGAACGCCCGGCGCGATCCTCGAGCTCGCGCTCGGCGCGACGGGTGGTTCATCGAAGGTCCACGATTTTCCGGAGCTCGGCGTGGAGCTCAAGAC
>JAYSXP010000197.1:0-1827 GCA_043717125.1 Polyangiaceae bacterium
CGCAAAAGGCGAGTGCGGCGGCTGAAAATGCCCGACACCGGGCCATTATCGCCCGGCTGGATAACCTTCCGCTGGGCCGGTTTCACAAGCGGCTCTTGATATTGAGCGGCTTTGGCTGGCTGTTCGACTCGATGGACGTTTTGTTGGTCGGTTCGATAGTGGCCGCCGTAGCTGCAAGCTGGCATCTTACTTCGGGCCAGGTTGGCGAGATAATCAGCGCCAATCTGCTTGGCTTATTCTTTGGAGCCTTACTGGCGGGGCCGCTCTCCGACAAACTGGGCCGTCGGGGAGTCTACCAGATTACCCTGCTGGTCTATAGCATTTTCACCGGACTTTCGGCCCTGGCCTTTAACCAGCTATCCCTGATGATAATCCGCTTTCTGGCCGGGCTAGGACTGGGTGGCGAACTGCCGGTAGCTTCTACTCTTATTAGCGAATTTGCCCCGGCCAAAAAGCGAGGCTTAATGATGGTCTTGCTGGAAAGTTTCTGGGGTTATGGCGCAGTTTTGGCCGCTTTAATCGGCTACCTTGTAATACCACGTTTTGGCTGGCAAGTCGCTTTCTTGATCGGAGCGCTACCGGCCCTGTATGTCTTTGTATTGCGCCGGGCCTTACCTGAATCACCTCGGTTTCTGCTCGGTCAGGGCCGGGAAGCCGAAGCGGTCGCGATTATTGACCGGGTTGTAAAAGAAAGCGGCCAGTCGGAATCTGAAGCAAGTGCCGCACCTGAGGAACAGGTTGCCCCCAACCCGTTTCAGCCAGAAAGGAAAATCGGCTTAAAAGACCTGTTCGGACCTTTATATCGCCGCCGGACCATCATGCTGTGGCTGCTCTGGTTCGCTATGGTTTTTAGCTACTACGGCATCTTTACCTGGCTGCCCAGTCTATTGCGGGGCAAAGGGTTCAGCCTGGAAGAAGCTTTCCTGCTGAATTTACTCATTAGCCTGGCCCAGATACCCGGTTATTTCACGGCCGCATTCCTGGTCGAGCGGTGGGGCCGCAAACCGACTCTGGTGGTCTTTCTGGTATGCTGCGCCGTAGTGGCTTTCTTCTTCGGTTCGACCGGGTTAAGCGGCACAGTAACGGTGGCCCCGATTCTATTCTGGGGCGGTTTAACAGCCTTTTTCAACCTGGGAGCCTGGGGCATAGTTTATACCTATACCCCCGAACAATACCCCACCGCCGCCCGTGGAACCGGCAGCGGTTTTGCCACGGCTTTTGGCCGGTTCGGCGGGGTACTGGCCCCATTGGTGGTGGGGTCACTGCTGGACTTGACCGGTCAGAGTACCTTTGTGGTCTTTATTATATTCGCTACCCTGTTACTGATAGGGGCCGCCAGTGTCTTTATCCTGGGCGAGGAAACCAGGGGGAAAACCCTGGAAGAACTGGAAGTAGCCTGATTTCCTCTGAAGATAAACTCTTCTATATTGTTTTTGCATGTTAAGAATAACCCCCCTTTGTTAGCCGGGGTTATTCCTCTTAGCTGCGACCAGTTTGGTCCATTTTTACATACAATAGTTTTATATCAAATTTATTTATAAACCAAAAGACATAGACAAAGGTCTGTGCTATCGTAGCCCTGGGCCTGGATTTAATCTGGGGATTCGGTGGCAAGTTGAGCCTGGGTCACAGTGTCTTTTTCGGGCTGGGAGCCTACGGCGTAGCAATGTACCTGAAGCTAGAGGCTTCGGGCAGTCGCCTACCGGATTCTATGGACTGGAGTGGGGTAGAATCGCTGCCCTGGTTCTGGGAGCCGTTTCACAACCCGGTCTTTGCCATCGTTATGGCGATTTTCATTCCGGCCATGCTGGCAACTTTGTTGGGCTA
>JAYSXP010000198.1:0-1826 GCA_043717125.1 Polyangiaceae bacterium
TAGCTTAAAATACCCTTTGTAACCCCTAAAATTCAATAAGTATTCACCTGAACTGCCTCTTGACACGCGACACCGTATCTACTATGGTCCAACGCGTTAATGAGCGAAAGTTCTAAATTAATTCAATTCGCAAATAACCTCTTAAATTTCCCAGCTGACACCCAGGAAACGCTCAACTAACCGGGTTTTCCACAGTAGTTGTAGTGTTACCGTCCAGATTAAGGTCAAACCAAGAATAGTAAGGTAATTGAGGGGTGAAAGCAGTGTCAGGTCAAATAGTTCTCTGGTTTGGGGGATTAGTAAAATCCCAATATAAAGTAGCAGGGTAAAGCAGGTAAGAAGAACCGGTCTCCAATCCACGCTTTTCTCAAATTCTACGCCTTCGGCCAGCCAACGTACCGGAGGCCGTGCAAAAATTAGCATAAGCAGACCAGTCAGAATAGTAATTGTAATAAGCCCATTCCGGGCTAGTACTTCAGATTGGCGGATTAACTCGGCTTCCAGGAGCCGAGGGTTTTCTCTTTGCAAATCCTGGTAGGTACTTAAATAGAAAGCTACATATGTCCCAAGACCTACAATAAAGCGAGTTAAAGCGGCTGGAATTACAAAGGGCAGGGTTGAATAAATCAGCCCCTGGCCTTTTGCAAGATGGCCTGGCCGGGCCCAGATTGTTATGCCTACTACCGGCAACCCTACCGTCAAAAAAGTAATAATCGAACTTTGTCTGGGCAGAAAAGGAAACCCCAGACTACTGACGGCTAGAGAAAGGATTATCAAGGTGGAAAATATGATCCTGGGTAAATGCAATTTCAAATTGTCCCGCATCGCGTTGCGAATACGCTGGCCTTCTTGAAAAGCCTCGGGTAACACCGTCCAGGAATCCTCTAGTAGTAAGATGTCGGCGGCTCCCCTTGTCGCCTGACTGCCACTCCCCATGGCAATAGCCAGATTAGCTTTCTTAAGGGAAAGCACATCGTTAATCCCATCCCCGATCATTGCTACATAATGACCATTTCGGCGCAAGGCTGCTACCAATTGCTCTTTTTGCTCCGGGGCGATGCGGCCGAAGATAGTATTTTCCTCGGCAAGTTGTTGCCATCCCCGTTCGTCCAAGTCTTTCAAATCCAGACCTGATACCTCCTTGAAAGCTGTTCCCAATCCGGCTTGTTTTGCCAGGGCCGCTACAGTTTGGGGATTATCGCCAGATATAATTTTGAAGGTAATACCGACTTTACTAAAGGCCTTTAAGGTTTCGCCAGCCCCAGGGCGTAGTTCATCTCGTAACCCTATGAGGCCGAGTACCTTCAGCCCTGCCGTTAAATGTGGTTGGCCCGCTTTATCAGGTAACAGAGCTGTGCCGGATGGGTCGGCGGCAAAGAGTAACAGCCGTAAGCCACTCCCACTTAATTTCTTGATTTGGTCCTCCAACTCCGGGCTAAAAGGGGAGGCGGTATAGCTTTTCAAAATTTCAGGGGCTCCAAGGACATATATTCCACTCAACTGAGGCAGGTCGAAATTCAGGGCACTCCACTTCCGCTCCGAGGAAAAAACCACCTCTTCCTTTGCCGGCCTGGCCTGACCGCCAAAATGAGCCGCGATGGCCTCAATAGTTTTGTTAGCTCCTGAGGTGCTACTGGCATAATCTCCTAGAAGCTGACCCAGATCAGTCTCAGAGAGGCCCACCGGATAAACTGTCTCAAGGTGCAATCGATTGGTAGTCAGGGTGCCGGTTTTATCCAGACACAGCACATCTACATTACTAAGTGACTCTATGGCGTTAAACTGCTGGACAAGGATACCTTTGCGGGCCAGACGTACTGCTCCCA
>JAYSXP010000199.1:0-41592 GCA_043717125.1 Polyangiaceae bacterium
GGTGTCGCTCGCCGCGCGCGCCGAGCTCGCGCTCGCGACGCCTTCTTCGCTCTCTTCATCATGCTCCTCCGGTCCGCCCGCGCAGGCGAGCGGCGACAGCGAGGCGGCAAAGACGAGGGCCCAGATGGAATGGCGTCGGTCGAGCACGCCTACCCGCGTGCACCTCGCGGGCCTTCGTCGCAGCGGGCGCGGTAGCGCGCAGGCGGGCTCACGTCGCGCACTTCCTTGCGCAACCTGCGCGTGAACCGTGCCTTGCGCTCCGGCGAGCCCTGGGGCGCGCGACCCGCGTGCTGCGTGCTGCCTGCCTCAGCGTGCGGTCACGGAATCGCCGCGAGCACGCGCCCGCACGTGTCGAGCAGCCGATCGAGCTCGATCGGGTCGAACCGCGGCGCACCGAACGCCGTGATCAGCATCGCGCCAGGGAACCGCTCGAGAATGCCGTGAAAGCAGCCCGTCACCAGCACTTGCCGGAGCGATACGGGAATCGCCGCGTGGGCCTCGTGGGGGTTCGGTGCCCAGACCTCGAACATCTGCTCGAAGTGTGGGTCGCCGAGGATCCCCGCCGGCGGCGCGCTGACGAGCAGCGCATCGAGCGCCTTGAGACCGCGGCTCACGCCGTCGACCACGCCACCCGAGGAGCGCTTGGACCGTACTGCCGCGCGGTAGCCGAGCCGCGGCGCCTGCACGAGCGCGACGAGCATCCGCTCCTCGCCGACCGCCTTGCGGATGGCGTCGCTCACGAGCACCTCCGCGAGGGTAACGGTGGCGCCATGGAGCGACACACGCGCCTCGCGGCTCACGTGCTCGATCCTGGGCAGATAGGTGCCCGGCCAGCCGTGGAAGACACGCGCATCGCCAGGTGAGCGGAGATCGGTGCGCCACCGCGTGATCCACGTGAGCAGGCGTGGGTCGATCGGACCCGCGACGCCTCCTTGCGGGTGCTGCGTGTGAGGCATCGCATAGCCGGTCGCCGGCGGACCCCAGGGCGTGCGCGGCGGGCTCGTTCCCGGCGGCGGCGCATGCGGCGGCGGCGCATGCGCGATCGGAGAAGGCGCTGGCGGCGGAGTGGGGATCGGCGCGACGCGAGGGATCTGCGACGTCACCACGGGCGCGACCGCGGGAATGGACGGCGCGCGCGGACGTACGCGCAGCGCCGGAAGCAGCGCATCCACCGCAGCGCGCGCGCTCGGCCATCGGTTCTGCGCATCCAGGTCGAGGCAGCGCGCCAGCCATGAATCGAAGTGAGGCGGCAGGAGCTGCGGGGCGGCGCGCGTGCTTGCGGAAGGAAGCGGCTCGAGCACGATCTTCACGGGAAGCTCCGCGAGCGTCGTCGCGCCCCAGAACGAGCCGGGCGACGCGCCGGTGAGCATCTCGTAGGCCACGAGGCCGAGCGCCCACACGTCCGTGCCCGCCGACACCTGCCCTGCGATCGTCTTGCCGCGCTGCTTCGCGATGTTTCGCCACGACTCGCCGAGCTGCTCGGGCGCACCGTAGGCGGGCGTTCCTACGTGCGTCGCTGACTGCTGCGTGGACTCCGACAGCTTCGCGATCCCGAAGTCGAGCACCTTCAGCTGCGGCTTGCCCTTGCGGTCCTGGGTGAGAAAGAGGTTCTGCGGCTTCAGGTCTCGATGGAAGACGCCGGCCTTGTGCGCCTGCTCGAGCGCTTCACCGAGCTGGTCGAGCAGATCGGCGGCGAGCTCCGCGGGCACGGCGCCGGCACGGATGCGAGCGTCGAGGCCCTGACCCTCCAGCAGCTCCATGGCGATGAACGGGACCTTCAGCGCGTCGTCGACCCCTGCGTCGAGCACGTCGACGATGTGCTCGCTCTTCCCGATCCGCGCGGCGATGCGCGCCTCGCGCACGAACAGATCGCGGATCGTGTCGTCACGCACGAACTCTGCCTTCACCAGCTTGAGCGCGACCCTGCGATCGGTCTCGGTGTGGACGGCTGACCACACGACCGCCATCCCGCCCTCGCCGATGACGGACTCGAGCCGATAGCGAGAGGCCACGACGACCCCGCGCTCGGGCAAGGCGCTCATCGGGGGGGCCACCGGCGCATCCTGCCATTCTACCCTCGTCACGGCTTGGCGCAGCGGGCCAAAGGCTCTATGCACACCCCGTGTCGAGCACGACGGCTGCGCCGCAGGCAGATCGCCCTTTCTGGATCGTCAACGGCGTGGTGTCCGTCGTCGCGCTCTCGGTGCTCGCGTACCTGCTGCTCCTGCGCCACGGCTCCGGCGACCCGACGAGCCTCTCGTTCATGCCCGCCGTCAACGCGTGCTTCAACGCCGCCGCCGCCGTGCTCCTCGTGCTCGCCGTCGTCGCAATCAAGCAGAAGAAGGTCGCGCGTCACCAGGCGCTGATGATCTCCGCGTTCGCGTCGAGCACGTTCTTCCTGGTCGGGTACCTCGCGTACCACTACGTCCACGGGGATTCGAAGTACCCGGGCACCGGAGGCATGCGCATCGGCTACCTCCTCTTGCTCGCGAGCCACGTGCTGCTGTCGATCCCCGTCGTCCCGATGTGCCTCGCCGCGTTCTACTTCGCGTTCCACCGGCGGTTCGAGACGCACAAGAAGATCACCAAGGTGCTCTTCCCCGTGTGGCTCTACGTGTCCGTCACGGGGGTGCTCGTCTTCCTGATGCTCCGCGCTGCCTGACTCTCAGGGGGCGGCCGGCGCGGTGGGAGCCGCTACGCACGTCCCCTTCGCGCGGAAGGAAGCGAGGATGTCGCGCGTCAGCGCGCTCGTGAACGCGCCGAGGTCTGCGACGCCCTTCTGCTCACCCGTGTCGTAAGGTCCGGAGACGCGTGCCGTCTCGAGCGTCGTTGCCGTCAGCTCTGCCGTCGTGACCTCGCCGTTCGCATCCGCGTCGGCCGCGGCGAACGGATCGAATCGCAGCGCCACGCCGGGGGCAGCCAGGTTGTCGGAGAAGAGGACGTCGCCGCGTAGAACGAGGTCGACCGCGTCACCACCCGCCGGCGGGATGATGATGCCCTTGACCTTCACGCCTTCGCGCTCGCCCTCGCACTCGCCGAAGCTCGTGTCGGAGGTGAAGCCCCACTTCATCGTCTTGGTGACGCCGGCCTTCGTGGCCTTGCCCTCCAGATAGATCGAAAAACCTCCCTTGGTCATCAGATCGCGGAGGGGCTCCGTCACGGTCGCCGCGAGCGTGATCGGCGTACTGGCCGATGCGACGGCGGGCGCGATCTGGAAGGCGAACGTGTCCCACTGCCGCGCCCGGCGAACGGTCGCGCTGAGGAGGAGGCTCGGAGGAGGCGCGACGGCGTCGATGATCTGGGGTGTCGCCGATGCGGTGACGACCTGTGTATCGCTCGCCGAGACGCTGATCGAGGCAATGTTCACGAGAAACCGGTCGTACTTCACGACCCAGCCATCGCTGGTCGTGAACTCCTTCGCGATGGTAGGCGCCGACGACGTCACGTCGACCGACCCATACTCCTCGTGCACCGTATCGTTGCCGCATGCCGCGAGCGCCGCGCCCGCGATGAACATCATGAAGGTGAATGGCTTGTGCATGGCCTGCCCTAGAAGCTGAGGGTGACGTTCGCGAGGACGGTGCGTCCGGACTGCACGATCTGGCTCTGGCGAAACTCGCCGCTCGGAATCGCGGCGTACTTCCAGTCCATCGCGTTGTAGAGACCGAGGGCGTACCGGACGCCCATGCGCTCGACCTCGCCGGAGAGCACGAAGTCCCAGATCACCGCGGTCGGCGTGGTGTCCTGGGCCGGTGAGCCCGCCGCGTCGTTGCGGTCGGGGCGCGGTCCCTCGATGCTCACGCGCGACATGGCCATGAGCGTGCGACCGAGGATCGGAACGGCGCCCTTGAACGACGCGAGGTGCTCGATCGAGTTGGGGACGTCGCGGAGACCGGTGCCGCCCTGGTAGCTCGCGTGCTGATACGAGTACGTCGCGCCGAGCATCCAACCCTGGCGCCACTCGCGACGAACTTCGGCCTCGGTGCCGAGGATGAGGACGTTCGCCGGAGAGTTCGAGTACTGCGTGGTGCCGCCGCCGACGTCGTTGAGGACGATGAGATCCTTCACGTAGTTGGAGTAGGCCGCGACGGTCGCCGAGACAGTCTGCGAGAGGCGCTGGGTGAGCTCGATTTCACCCGAGTAGATCTGCTCCGGACTGAGCGCCGCCGGCGGAATCTGCGTCGTCGACGTGTAGTGGAGCTCGTAGACGCTGGGCGTACGAAAAGCCTTCGCGCCCATGATCTTGATGTTGCCGCCCTCCCACGGCTTGACGATGAACGCGAGCCGCGGGTTGAAGGCCGGGAAGAACTCGAAATTCGGGAGGTTCGAGTAGTAGTCGAGGCGGGCGCCCGCAGCGATCTTGAAGGCGCGCACGGGCGTGACGTCCGCGTTCACGTAGCCGGCGCCGACCGTGAAGGGGTCGTTTCGTCCCGCCGCGCCCTTGTCATCGAGCAGGTAGGCGCCTGCGTCGTTGCTTCCGAGCTGACGGCTTACGAAGTGCTCGATGACCTCGCCTCCGCCCGTGAGGCGGAGCTTCTCGCTCGGGCTGTAGACGAAGCGCTGCTCGAAGCCGCCCCAGCGACCGCGATAGGTGTCGCGTGACGGCCCCTGGTCGGCGGGCCGATACGGAGAGAGACCGTCGAAGTCGTACATGTTGACGTGCGCGCGGCTCAGCGACTGCACCTCCTTCGTGACCTGCGGCTCGAAGCGCGCCTCGATCATGCCGCGCGTGTCGCCGAAGCGCTGGCGCTGGTCGTTGAAGACCGTGTCGTACTCCGCGGTGGGGAGGAACTTTCGGCGCGAGTTCAGGAACCACTGGACGGTGAAGGATTTGTACCAAAGGCGGCCCGTGAGCATGCCCGCCCACTGCCGGTCGTTGCCGTAGGTATGGCCGTCGGCGGGGAGGCCGGAGGCGTCCTTGGTCGCGTTCGGGTCGGTCGGGTTCGTCCGGTACTCGGGGAAATAGAAGTCACGGCCAGCGCTCTGGAGGCCCGAGAACGTCGCCCAGAAGCCGGAGTCAGGCGAGAAGCGGACGACCGTCGTCGCGCGCGCCTTGGCGATGCCGTACTCGAACGTGCCGACCGAGGCTTCGCTGTGAGTCGCCTCGTTGCGTGAGCGCGTGACGAGGTTGACGACGCCAAAGAAGGCGCTCGAGCCGTAGAGCACCGAGCCCGGGCCTCGCACGACCTCGATGCGATCGATGTCGTCGATGTCGACGCGGCCGTCGGTGCCGACGTACGACGACCAGATATAGTTGTCGTTCATCGGGTGCCCGTCGAGGAGCACGAGCACGCGGTTACCGTAGTCACCCGGACGCGAATACCCGCGGAAGCCGAGCGTGGTGTAGCTCCGATCGTCGGAGAGGTAGATGCCCCGGATGCCGCGGACCGCCTCGGCGATCGTCGGGTACCCCATCGCGCGAAGCTCCTGTGACGAGATGATCGTGACGCTCGCGGGCGCGTCGTCGACCGACTCCGTCACGCGCGACGCGGCGCTGACCTCTTCGACGAAGGACAGCTGAGCGTCGACCTTCGTCTCCTTCTTCAGCGAGACCTCGACGTTGTCGATGAACGGGCGGTAGCCCTGCTGGGTGATGCGGACCTCGTGCTTTCCGACCGGGACGTTGAGCACGGCGGGCGTGAAGCCGACGGCCTGACCGTCGAGGGAGATGAGCGCGTCGCGAACGTCGGAGCTCACGACGAGCGCTCCCGTCTGCGTGGAGAGGCGAGCGCGCACGGACGTCAGTTGATTGGGCGGAATCTCGACGGTGCTCTCCGAAGTCTGGAAGCCTTCCTTCACGAAGAAGAACGTGTGGCGGCCCGGCGTGACCTGGAGGATGCACGGCACGGAACAGAGCGGGGGCCCCTGCTCGTCGTCCACCTTCACCTGCGCGCCAGCCTCTCCCTCGAGGCGCGCGCCGCCGAGGATCTGCTTCAGCTTGAGGGAGACCTTCGTCTCCTGTCCGACCTTCAGCTCGACGAGCGCCGACTCGGCTTGTTCGTAACCCGGCTTCTCGACGATGACCTTCCGCTTACCCTCGGGAAGACCGAGGGTGCGCGGCGTCTCGCCACGAGAGCCAAGGTCTTTGCGATCGAGATACACGGTCGCGCCAGGCGGATCGGTCTCGATCTTGAGGATCGCGACGAACGGCGTGATGCGCAGGAGCGCGTCGTCGACGCGCTTCCGGGCGGGCGGGCTGCTCTCCCCCTCGAGTGCTTGGAGGTAATAGCGGTAGGCGTCGGCAGCGCGCTTGAGCTGCTCGTACGTGCGCGCGACGTTGAAGAGGACGTTCCGGTTCGCGACGAGGCGGTTGGACGCCAGGAAGTGCTCGAGCGCTCCCTTGAAGTCGTTCTGCTCGTAGCGCTCGGCGCCGAGCTGGAACTGGAGATCGGCCTCGTCGGCACCGTCATCGGCCCGACCTACGTTGCCCCAGCAGAGCACGGTCGCGACGACGAGGACGAACGGGAGAATCTTACCGAAGAGTCTTTCAGTGATCATTCAACCCCTGCATGCGGACGGGCCCGTGGCACTGCTCGTACCTCGAAACCGAGACGCTACCCAAACCCCTCCGTGTATATTACCCGCAGGGAACCTGCGACGAAAAAGAGCGAGGCTGACTCGCGCGATCCCGCGTCGTCAGCGCTCCATCCGGATTTCGCTCTCCGGGGTCCGCATCGGCGGGGGCTTTGGGGTCGGCGTGGGCGCTGTGGAAGGTGGCGGGGCAAGGCCGCGTGGACGCGGTGGGCTCGGGGCCGCGGTCGGCTGGACCGTAGCTCCTGGACCGCTCACGGCAGCCGTGGTCGTCGGCACGCCGCTCACCGGAGTGTCCGAAGGGACCGACGCCCAGCCCGTGCCGCCCGAGGCGCTTGGTCGAGCCACGGTCGGCTTGCTGCTGCCGCTGAGGATCGCGACGAGTCCCGCGCCTAATCCCGCGAGCAACAGCAGGCCGGCGACCAGCCACACGACGCCGTGGGTCGTTCTCGGCGGGCTCGACGGCAGCGCCGTCGTGACCTGCGAGGATGTGCTCGTCGCGGGTCGCTCGTGTCGGGAGGTGGCCGGCGGGGGAATCGAGTCGAGGTCTGCGACCACCGAGGAGCCGCCTGCGCTCCGCGCGATGTCTGCCGCACGCTCGACGACCGCTCGTGCGCGCTTCGGCGCGTACGGCAGCAACGCGATCGCAAGATCGGCCGGGCTCTGGTAGCGCTGCGCAGGGTCTTTGGCGAGGCACTTGTCGAGGATCGCGTCGAGCTCCGGCGGCGCATCGCTCCGCAGCGAGGTGAGCCGCTGGTGAGGCTCGTGGAGGATCTGCGCGATGAGCTGCGTCACGTCGGTCGCGGGAAACGGTGTGTGTCCCGTGATCAGCTCGAAGAGCACGACGCCGAGCGACCAGATGTCCGCGCGTCCGTCGACGTCCTTCGTCGAGCGCAGCTGATCCGGGCTCATGTAATGGGGCGACCCCATGATTTGCGTCGTCTGGCTCGCGGCGTCGTCGGTCTCGAGCGAGCCGAGAGATGCCTTCGAGATGCCGAAATCGAGCACCTTGATCTGCTTCAGTGCGCCGACGCCCTGCGCGAGGAAGAGGTTCTCGGGCTTGATGTCGCGATGGACGATGCCCTTGGCATGCGCCTCCGTGAGCCCTTCGCAGGCCTGGATGACGTACTCGAGCGCCTCGGGGATCTCGAGCCGTCGGCGCACCTCGAGGATCGTGGCGAGGTCGCTTCCCTCGAGGAACTCCATCACGATGAACGGCGTGCCGTCTTCCGTACCCCCGACGTCGAAGACCCGCGCGACGTGATCGCTCTTGAGCTTCACCGCGGCGCGCGCTTCGCGGGCGAAGCGAGCGACGACGTCAGGTTGGGAGTGCGCCTCGCGGCGGAGGAACTTGAGCGCCACGCGCTCGTCGAGACCGAGGTGAGTCGCCTCGACCACGAGTCCCATCGCCCCCTCGCCGACGAGGCGCTCGACGCGAAACTTGCCGTCGAGGACCTGGCCCTCTCGAACGGGCAGGTCCTGCTCCCCGGCCGCGCTCCCTCCCATCCGTCAAGACTATCACGCCACCCCGACAGACATCTGCCTAACCGAATTTGGCGCGCTCGATTGTCGACTCGGCCAGAGACGGCCGGCCCTCTGACGCGTCGCGACGTAGCGTCATCCCGGGGGCGACGATCGGCTGCGAAACGTATTGCCCGTTTCCCCGGCGCATATCGTATCTTGATAGCCCGTGACTACGAGCGACTTAGCCCCGCAGCTCGTGCGCCAGTTGAAGCGCGCGGGCATCCTCGACGAGGGAGTGCTCCCGGCCACGGAGGCCTGGCGCAAGTTTCTCGTCGCGGTCAACGAGCACTACAAGCACGCGGAGAGTGAGCGCGAAGTGCTCGCGCGGTCGAGCGAGGTCGCCGCCAACATGGTCACCGAGGCGCAACAACGCCTCGGCGCGCAGAAGGAGGTCGTGCGGACGACGCTGTCGACGATTGCCAACGCGATCGGCACCTTCAGTCGCATCGCGGGGGCTGACGATCCGAAGGAAGTGGAGTCGATCGAGGCCGCCAAAGAGGAAACGTCGAGGCAAATCGAGCGACTCTTTGGCGAGAACATCATCGCCCATGACTCCAGCGGCGAGCTGTCGGGGGTCAAGTCGAACCTGGTACGCCTCGCCGACGAGCTCGTGAGACTGCTCGCCGAGATGAGCGAGAAGGCGAAGTTGAAGCGTGAGCTCGAAGCGGCGCGGGCGCTGCAGCACGTGATGCTGCCCAGCGAAGAGCCGATCGACCACCCGTTCGTCCGCGTGGCGGGCGCGTTCCGTTCGATGGCGGAGTGCGGCGGCGACTTCTGGGCCGTCTACGAGCTCGCCGAAGGGCGCACTCTCGTCCTCGTGGGTGATGTCACGGGTCACGGACTTCCGGCGGCAATCGTGACCGGCGCCGCTCGGGCGGCGAGCGCGACCGGCGTGTCGCTCACGAATGGCAAGGCGGGGGCCGGTGAAATCCTTGCCTTGATGAACGGTGCAATCCACCAGACCGTGCAGCGCCACGTGCTGATGACCTGCACGGCGGCGGTCATCGATCCGGTCGCCAGCACCATCACGTTCGCGAACGCCGGGCACCATTTCTCGTACCTCGTGCGGGCCGGCGTCGTCCGGCCGCTCGTCGCCCACGGTCCGCCGCTCGGCGCTGGGCCCATCGCACAGTACGACGAAGTCACGACCGCCCTCGAGTCCGCCGACGCGCTCGTGTGGTTCACGGACGGTCTCATCGAATCGGAAAACGAGTGGGGAGAGCAGTTCACCGAGAAGCGTCTTCGGGCCGTGTGCCAGCGCGTGGCTCCGGAAGGCGCGGTCGCCGCGCGCGACAACATTCTCGAGGTGCTGTCGCACTTCCGCGGAAAGCACCCGCCTTCCGACGACGTCACAGTCGTGGTGGCCACGATCAAATGAAGGACCGTTGATGAACGTCGTTTCTTTCTCTTTCGACCTTGCCTCGAAAAAATGGTCGGTGAAGGGACTGCCGTCGAATCTCGACTCGGAGCGGACGCTCGTCCTGCTGTTCGGGCCACCGACGATGCTCGACGATCGGGCCGCGCTCTCCGAGCTCGTGCAGGCCTTCCCTCGCTCACAGATCCTCGGCTGCTCCTCGGCGGGAACGGTCGAGGGAGGGGCAGTGCGCGACGGTGCGCTCGTCGTGACCGTGGTGCAGTTCGAGAAGACCACCATGTCCTCGGCGCAGACGGCGGTAGGAGCCGCGACCGACGCGTTCGCGGCCGGACAATCGCTCGCGAAGAAGCTGAGCAAGCCCAGCTTGCGGGCCCTGCTGGTCCTCGCCGACGGTGTCGAGGTGAACGGCGCCGAGCTGGTGCGAGGTCTCAACTCCGCGCTCGACCAATCTGTCGTCGTCGTCGGCGGATTGGCCGCTGACGACCGTGCATGGAAGCGTGCGTGGGTCCTGTCCGGGACGAACGTCAAGACGGGCATCGTCGCCGCGGTCGGACTCTACGGCGAGCATGTGGTCGTGACGCCTTCGACGCGCTCGGGCTGGACGCCGATGGGGGCCGAGCTCGTCGTGACGAAGTCCGACGGAAGCGTGATCTACGAGCTCGACGGCAAGCCCGCACTCACGGTTTTCGAAGAGCGGCTCGCCCAATCGACGGGCTCTGCCGCGGGGTCGCTCGCGGTGCCGCTGGCGGTGCGTGCCACCGTGCGTCACGACAAGTCGCTCGTGCGCTCCGTCATCGCGGTGGATGCGGCCAAGAAATCCATCAAGCTCGCAGCGGACATCCCTCAGGGCTACCTCGTCCAGCCGCTCACCGCGTCGGTCGAGAGCCTCGTAGCGGCGGCGCGAGAGGCGCAGACGAACGAAGCTTCGCCCTCCGTCGCCGTCGGTACCGATGCTGTGGTGCTTGCGATCAGCCACGCCGGCCGTCGCGCCGTGCTCGGCGCACACACGGCAGATGAGCTGGGAGCGGCGCTCGCCGCGGTCCCCCAGGGCCCGAAGGCGCACATGATCGGCTTCTTCGGCTACGGGGAGATCGCACCCTTCGGCGCCGGGCACAGCGAGCTGCACAACCAGAGCCTCACCCTCGCCATGCTCATGGAGTCGCCCACCCCGCTCCCACGAAAGGCGAGCCGCGGCCTCGCTGCAGGCGCCGTTCGCGCCCAAGCCCCCGCGACGAGCGCGGGGCCTGCCGCTCACCTGCGTTCGCGTCACCAGACCGTGGACGACCTCTTCCTCGAGCTCGAGGTCGAGGGGGGCAAGGGGGGAGTCCGCGCTCCCGGTCGACCCGGCATGCCGCCGCCGGTGCCGCGCAAGGCGCCAACGCCCGCGCCGCTCGCGAAGAACGGCAACGGCAACGGCAACGGCGCTCACGCCGACGCCGAGGACTCGACGTCTCCGCTGCCCGGCCCTGGAGCGCTCCCCTCGGTCGAAGGCTCGGCTGTCCCTGCAGGGATGCCGATCGAGCGCGTTCGTTCACGTATGAAGACACCGCTCGTCGTCGATGTCGACGCGGCCCTGCTCTCGAAGCCCGGCAGAGGGCTCTCGCTGACGTCCTTCTCGCACGACTCCGAGGCGGGGAAGTGGTCCGTGGGGACGCTCCCCGCGATCGATTCGCCGAGCACGCTGATCTTCGCGTTCGGTCTTCCCGCGCTCGGCGGTGCCACGGGGCCGCTCGAGGAGCTCGTGAAGGCCTACCCGACCTCCCGCATCCTAGGCTGCGCCTCGACGAGGTTGGTACGAGGCTCGGGTCGTGTGGCGGGGGACCTCTTCGTCAGCGCAGCACGTTTCGCGCATACCGAGCTCGAGACCGCGTGGGCCGATCTCGCGCTCGGCTCGGTCGCCGCGGGGGAGAAGCTCGCCGACACGCTGTCACGGCCGGACCTGCGAGCCGTGTTCTTGCTCGCCGACGCCTCGACCGATGGCGATGCGTTTCTTCGTGCGCTCTCCGGTTCGCTCCGGCCTGGCGTCGTCATCTCCGGCGGTGTCGTGGCGACGGGTGGCGGACGGAGCTGGGTGGCGTGCGGCAAGACGATTCGCACCGGGATCGTCGCGGCTGTCGGCTTCTATGGAAATCACCTCGTCGTCCAGAGCGAGGCATCCTCGAGCTTCGATGCGTTCGGGCCGGAGCGACGCGTCACGCGGTCGTCCGGGCCCATCGTGTACGAGATCGACGGCAAGCCGGCGCTCTCCGTCTACGCCGAGTACGTCGGCGGGGCCGTGTCGTCCCTCACGCGAGGCGCGATGCCGTTCCCGCTCTCCGTGCGCGACAGCAACGACGTCCTTCGCGTTCGAATGCCGGTCGCTTTCGACACGAGCGCGCAATCCGTCTCGTTCGCCGGTGACGTCCCCCAGGATTCGTGGATCCGGTTGATGCGCGCGAATCCAGATCGGCTCGTCGACGACGTCTTGCGCGCCGCGATTACGGCCAAGGCAGGGATCGTGAGCGGGAGCGCTGCGTTCGTCCTCGCGGTCAGCAGCATCGGTCGAGCGCAGGCGCTAGGCGCCCGCGCCGACGAGGAGACAGAAGCGATCCTCGAGGCCATTCCTGGGGGTGTCGCGCACGATCTCGCGGGATTCTACTCGCTGGCCGAGTTCGGGTCCGGCGCCGCGGGACTCGGCAACGACAGCATCACGCTCACGGTCTTCAGTGAATCGGAGACGCCGGTGCTGAGGGCCGAGCCGGTCTTCGAGCGGCGGACGATTCCTGTCCCCTCGAACCCCGCCCAGACGCCTTCCCCGTCGCAGTCGACTCGCCCGTCGTCGCAGCCGCGTCGGCGTCAGGAGGTGATCCGGTCCGTCATGTCGGGAGGCGCTGCGCCGAGCGGCGCCGCGGTCTCGGCGAAGGTCACTACCGAGAAGAAGGGTGACCTGATGCTCGTCTCCTTCAACGGGAGGCTCAGCGAGAACTTCAAGGGCGACTCGGTCGGCCGCGAGCTGAACGGTACGGTGGTCTTCGACCTCGGCGGCGTCGAGCGGATCACGTCGTTTGGCGTGCGCGAGTGGCTGAACATGCTGAGCGCCTCGCAAGACCGCGTGAAGAAGCTCTACTTCGCCCACTGTTCGGAGGCCGTCGTCAACCAGCTGTCGATGATCCGCAAGTTCGCGGGCAACGCGCAGGTCGTGTCGTTCTTCACCCCGTATCTCTGTGACTCGTGCGGAGAGCAGTTCGAGAGGCTCATCGACTGCGAGCTCGATGCCGACGCCGTCCGGACCAACTCTCCTCCCGAGAGCGTCTGTCGGCGCTGCAGCGGCAAGGGGCGTTTCGACGACGATCCCGAGACGTACTTCGCGTTCGCGCCGTCGCACGTCGGTCAAACCGTCCCGAAGAACGTTCGCGCCCTGCTCGACGTCATCGACACCATGAAACCCGCGGCGACGGCCGATGCCATCGACAAGACGATCGATGGAGACATCACGCGTATCCGCGTGTCGACGAAGCTCGCTGCCAATGTCCGGTGGCAACGCGTGCTCGATGGCATCGAGGGGGCTCTCGTCATCGATCTTGGCGGTGTCGGCGCCATCGACGACAAGGGCGTCGTCAACTTCGAGAACGCGCTCGGCTCGCTGAGCTCCGACGTCACCACGGTTCGCCTCGACCGCGCGCCTCAGGGCGTTGTCGAGCACTTCGCCCGGAGTGGCTTGCCCCGGCGTGTCGTCATTGCCTCGACCGTCGTGACGGGGTTCTGCTCGTCGTGCGGCGTCCAGCGTCCGGCGCTCCTCGTCGTCGATGACCATGCGCACAGTCTCGCGGCCTCCAAGGAGCCCGCGCTCAACTGCAAGCGTTGCAACGGCCGGCTCAATCTCGTCGATGCATCGGAGCTACTCAGCTTCCTCTCGCGTCAGCGGAAGCGCACGTCGATGGCCCCGCGCGGGGGGTCGCTCCCGTCCGTCGCTCCCGCGTCTGGCATGCCGTCTTTGCCCCCGGCAGCGCCGCTGCCAACGGCCGTGTCTGCGCCGCCGGCTCCAGCTGCCGGAGGAGCTCGCGGTGTCATTGGCGGTGCCGCGATTCTGTCGGTTGCGATCCTCGCGTCGGCGGGCTTCTTTACCTACGCGCGCTCGCACGCCGCGCCGGCGGTGGAGGCCCCCGTCAGCCCGGTCGCGACACAGGCACCCTCGCCTTTGACGGACCTGCCTCCGCCATGGGTCGAGCGACCCTTCGTGGAAGAGAACGGAGTGCTGCTCGTCGTTGGACGATGTGATCGCGCGCCGACGTCAGAGGCCGCACTCGCCCAGGCACGCAACGAGGCCGTCGCTCGTATCGTCAAGCAGGCCTACGGCGACCTCACCGGCACGCCGATCTACGATTTTCTCGTCGTGCGCGTGAAGGACGAGGATGCGAAGAAGCGAAGCGGGGCCGTCGCCGAGCGCTACCTCCGTCAGGTGGGCTCGATCGGTACCCCCGACCGCGGCGAGACGGTGGTGCGGCAGAGGACGGGAGGTGTCGAGGCGTTTGCCCGCTACCGCCTGTCTCGGGCGGCCTACATGCAAGTGCTCGCGCTCTACAAGGCGACTGCGCAGTTCCAGGGCATGACCGTGGCGCGGGCGTTCCCGATGCTCGAGGCAGGGCCCGCTGACGGCGACGTCGTGGTCGTCGGCGTCGCAAAGGGGCGCGCCGCCGAAGTCGCCGGGTTCAAGGTCGGTGACTTCATCCTCGGCATGAACAACAAGCCGGTGCCGAGCCTCGACGCGTTCAGCAAGGCGGGCGACGACTGGGGCGGCCTCGCGGTCGGCGGCGCGTACGACGTGATCGTCGAGAGCGCTGGTGCCAAGCAAACGCTCAAACTGAAGAAGAGCTACGCGTCGGCGCCCGCGCAGATGGGTCAGCCGCAGGCGGCACCCGTGCAGCCTGCAGCGACGGCGCAGCCGAAGCCTCGCGACATGGGCATCATCCAGCCGCCGCGGACCTTCTGACCATCGTCGATGGGTGAACGCCTCGGAAAGTACGAGCTGCTTTCGAAGATCGCATCGGGCGGCATGGCGGAGATTCACGTGGCGAAGTCGAGCACGCTCGGCGTCGACAAGGTGGTCGTCATCAAGCGGCTGTTACCGCAGCACCTTACGAAGCCCGACTTCGTCGAGATGTTCCTCGATGAAGCGCGAATCGCCGCCGCCTTGAACCATCCGAATGTCGTTCAGATGTACGATTTTGGCCCCGTCGACGGCGCCTACTTCATGGCGATGGAGTACCTGCACGGCGCCGATCTCCGCTCGGTCCACCGGCAAGCGATCGCGAACCAGGATCTGATTCCCCTTCAGCACGTCCTCACCATCCTCACCGGCGTCTGCTCGGGTCTTCACCACGCCCACGTGGCCAAGGGAATCGACGGTCTTGCGCTCGACGTCGTGCATCGCGATGTGTCGCCACACAACGTGGTCGTCACGTTCGACGGTGCGGTGAAGCTCGTCGACTTCGGTATCGCCAAGGCGAAGAACCGGATGAGTCAGACTCGTCACGGCACGCTCAAGGGCAAGGTGCCGTACATGTCGCCGGAGCAGCTGCGCGGCGAGCCCATCGATCGTCGGTGCGACGTGTACGCGTTGGGCGTGATGCTTTACGAGCTCTCGACCGGGCACCGCCCTTACATCGTCACGAACACCGGTGAGTTCGCATTGATGATGGCGATCGCCCGCGGACAGATCAAGCCGCCGACCGAGGTGCGCGCAAACTACCCGCCCGAGCTGGAGGTGGTCGTCCTGCGAGCGATGGCGCGGCGCCCCGCCGAACGCTACCAGACCGCGCGTGAGCTCGAGCTCGCCCTCGAGGCCTTCGCGGCGAAGAAGGGTCACTCCAGCAACGTGAACGCGCTTGCGTCGTACATGACGACGGTCTTCAGCGAGCGCGTCGAGCGCTGGGGTAAGGCCCGTGCCGCTGGCAAGGCCTTCGCAGAGCACGTCGCCGAGCTCGAGATCGAAAGAATTAACACCGACGCCGAGGAGACGTCGGACGCGGAGGTCGTCGTCGATACCACCGAGATGAACTTCCAGGTGGAATGGGACGAGCAGGTGCCCGAGCCGCCGGTCTCCACGTCGGGCTTGAGCGGCATGGTCTCCGCGGGGGTGGACATCACTGCACGTCCGGTCGGAAACGTCGAGGTCGTCACGCTCGCAGGACGCCTCACCGAGTCGTTCGCTGGCGCAGCCGTTGGAGCAGCGATGCGCGGCGTCGTCGTCGTCGACCTGGCGAATGTCGAGCGCGTGACGTCCTTTGGCGTGCGCGAATGGCTGGAAATGATCAGCGCCGCACGGAGTGGCGTGACCGGGCTCTACCTCGCGCGACTCTCGGAAGCGCTGGCGACGCAGATGGGAATGATCCGCTCGTTCGCCGGTCCCGGAAAGGTCACGTCCTTCTACGCGCCGTACCTCTGTGACGCGTGCGGTTCGAGCTTCCGCTGGCTCCTCGACTGCGAGTATGATGCGGACGCGCTGAAGGGTAACGCGCCGCCGTCAGGAAGGTGCCCGACCTGTGGAAGCGAGGGGCACCTCGATGATGACGAGGGCTACTACGCTTTCGCCTTGCCTCACGCCGGCCTGGTGGTTCCCGTTGCGGTCCGCGCTGCGCTCGACACGCTCGGCTCCGGCGACGCTCGGACCACGGGCGATGTCGTCGAGAAGCTCGTCGTCGGCAATGTCACGCGGCTTCGCGTCCGCGGCACCCTCGACCGCTCGGTTCGCTGGAAGCGTGTTCTCGATGGGCTCGAAGGCGCAGTGGTCGTCGAGTTCCAGTCTTCGAAGGTCGACGCCGGTGTCAGCGGTAACCTCGCCGAAGCACTTGCCGCCGTGGGCCCCGAGGTGACGTCGATCGAGATCAACGCCTGCCCGCTTGGCGTCCTCGAGGCGCTCGGTGCCGTACAGCGCGCGGAGAACCTCCGGATTGCGACCGTGACGGTCGAGGGGGTGTGCCCGTCGTGCAACGCAGCTCGCGGTGCCCTCGTCGAGCTCACCGAGCTCGAGTCGGCGATCCGTACCAATGTGCCGATCAAGGCGCCGTGCCGACGCTGCAACGCGCAGCTGGTCTTCAGCGCCGACGTCCACAAGCGCATCCGACGCGCGCTCGGCAAGGTCTCCGAACCTCCAAAAGCGCGACCGCGCTCGAGCCGGCCCGCCCCACGTGTGGCGACTCCGACGAAGATCTATGTGGCCGTCGCGGTCCTCGGAGTGGCGACGCTTGGCGGCTTCATTGCGCTCGTGTCGCGTCCGTCGGGTACGACGGCGGCGTCCACCGCGGGGCGGCAGACGCCGGGTCCTGACTCCGACATGACCTTGCCGGCGTGGACGCGACAGCCGCTGGCCCGTGAGGCAGGGCTCGTCACCTTGGTTGGAGCGAGCGGCGTGGTGGACTCCGAGCGAGACGGCCTCGAGCTTGCCCAGGCTGACGCGATTCGCCGCCTCGTGGGTGTGGTCCTCACCGACCTGCCGGAGGGCCCTCCGAAGGCGTACGCGACGCATCACATCACCGCCGACCCCGCCCACTCGCCTCCGCCAGCCGAGCTTCGATCCATTGCCACTCGTTTCCTCCGCGTGGCGGGGACGACGGCGACGCCCGAGCGGGTCGACGTCGTCGTCAAGCATGTCGGCGAACGAGTCGAGATCTACGCACGCTATTCCCTCGCCGAAGAGGCGTTCCGCAGCGCGGTGAGTGCGTACTCGCGAACGATGAAGCTGAACGGGGTGACGCTTGCGACGCTGTTCCCGCTCGTCAAGGCGGGAGTGGAACAGGAGCGTGACGTCGTCGTCGTCGACGTGGATGCTGCGGCAGGCTCGCAAGGGATCGCCGTCGGCGACTTCATCCTCCGCGTCGACGATCGGCTCGCGCCGAACCTCCAAGCTTTTGCAGCCCTGACTACCCGGTCGAAGTCGTACTCGCTGCTCGTGGAGAGCGGCGGGATCTCCAAGAACGTTCGGCTCGCTCACTAGAGCGAGAGAGGATTGCCGGTGGCATTTCCGTCCAATAGACCTCCGAGTGCGGCACATGGCGAACAGGCAGACATTTGTCGCATTGGTGTGCTCGAGAAAAACCGGGCAATAGGCACTCGGATCGCCCGCGTGATCAGCTGCGCGACTGGCTTTTCCGATGTTGTCGTTGCCGATGACCCCGAAGTCTTGCGCGAACAGCTCGGCGACGAGCCGGCGTTGCTCGCGTGCGAGGCCGCAGACCTCCCGACTCTTCTTCAGTGGGTCGAGTCCATCTACCCAAGCGCGCAGATCGTCGTCTGGACGAGCGGCGCGATGGCACCGCTCCTCGAGCGTGCAGCGATGAGCAACCGTGTGACGAGCATGCTCGGGTGGCCCTCCTTCGAGACCATTCCCCGTTCGTGGGAGTTGCAGCTCGCAGCGCGGCGAATCGTCGACGCAGAGCTGCCGCCGCCGCGCCTGGCCGAGCTGTTCGGATGGGGGTCGACGGTCGTCAAGTATCGCCCGCGAACGAGCGCCGATCGCGATGCGGTGGTCGCCGAGGTCCAGTGGCTGAGCGAGAAGTCGGGCGCTCCTGCCCGCACCGCCGAGAGGCTTGCCGAAGTGGCGCACGAGCTGCTGATGAACGCGATGTACGATGCGCCGGTCGACGCCGTAGGGCGGCCCCGCTACGCGCACGACCGCAAGGTGGACATCAACCTCGAGGACCAGGAAATTCCGACGTTTCGCCTCGCGAGCGATGGCGTCAATCTGGCGCTCCAGGTCGTCGACACGTTCGGCCGCCTCAGGCGACATCAGGTCCTCAAGAGCATCGCGCGTGGGATGGCAGCGAGAGAGGACGGCGCCGTAGATGTGCTCGACACGTCGCACGGCGGTGCAGGTCTCGGTCTCTACAAAATCTACGCGGCGAGCGCGGCAACCGTCTACGAGGTAGAAGTGGGTCGGTACACCATGGTGACCGCGTTCTTCGACCTGAACATCAATCCGCGTGACGCGCGCACCATGCCAGTATCTCTCCACTTCTTCGGGCACGGCTCGTGAGCGGTAGCCTCAGCGCGCGCGTGAGCGGGCGCACGGACGTCGGGAACCATCGCGAGCACAACGAGGACAATTTCCTCGTCGCCGATCTGACCGCGCGCGTTCGGCACTTTCCCGATGAAGAGCATCCCGTCGGCGGGCACGGTCTCGTCCTCGCGGTGTGCGACGGCATGGGAGGCGCGGCGGCCGGCGAGGTGGCGAGCGACATCGCGATCGAATCGCTCTTTGCGGAAATGGTGGAGGGCGCGTCCGATGCCGCGACGACGAGCCGCGACGAGCTCGCGGACCGAATCGAGAGAGCGGCGCATCACGCGAGCGCAAAGATTCACCAGGATGCGGTCGACAATCCTGCGCGGCAGGGGATGGGCACGACCTTCACGGCGGTGGGGCTCGTCGACGATCATCTGCTGTTTGTTCAGGTCGGTGATTCGCGTGGCTATCTCCTTCGGGGCGACGCGCTCACGCAGGTCACGCGGGATCAGTCGCTCCTCGCCAAGCTCCTGGAGTCCGGTGAGCTGAAGCCGGACGAGGTCGCGACGTTCGAGCATGGCAACGTGATTCTCCAGGCGCTCGGTGCGTCGCCGACGGTCGTAGTGGAGGTCACGTACGTCGAGCTTCGTCGCGGCGATCGGCTGCTCCTCTGCTCCGACGGCCTCAGCGGCCTCGTCCCTCCGGACGAGATCGCAGGTATTCTGGGGGCCCAGGCCGAGCCGACCCGAATTTGCATCGAGCTCATCGAGCGTGCGAAGGAGCTCGGCGGCGACGACAACGTCACTGCGATCGTTGCATTCTTCGAGGGCGATGCTCTCGGGAGCGCCGCCTCGCCCGTCGTCGTTCGCCAGTACGGGCCTGATCCTGAGCTCCCTCCGATTCCGGACCCGCGCAATCTGGGCCGACTGCTGAAGCCGCGCACCACCGGCGGGACCGCAGTCCTCACCGCGGTGACCGACGACGGAGAGCCGGTGCCCGAACTCGAACCTGGCCTCGAGCTCGAGGAGGTTCCCCCGTCGCCGCGCCCGCCGACCTTTGAGCCGCGAGGCGTCATCATGAGCTCGCCGCCCGTGGCCGATGTGGCTTCGGTCTCCGCGAGACCGGAGGTTGCGGTCGTCCAGCAGAGCCTCGGCCCGCCGTCGACTGCGGCGCGGAGCGGCAAGGTGTGGATTGTGGCGGCGGTGATCCTCGGGCTCGCGGTCGTGGGCGGTTCGGCGCTCTTCGCCCTCGATCTTCGCAAAGGAGGCGCAGCTGCCGCGACGACAGCTTCCGCGCCGGCGGGGGTCTCGACCTGGACGAGCTTGGAATCGACGGGCAGCGTGCCCACGGCGTCCGCTGGCGGAGAATTGCGTGCGCCGACGGATACCAGCGCAACGCCGGCGACCGACGCTCGTGGTGCTGCGCGCGTCGACCCATCGGCTCGTCCGGTCGCTCCGGTTCGTTCGGCAACGCCCGCGGCGAGCGGCTCAGCTCGCAGGGCTGAGCTTGCTCCCCTGCGGGACGACCCGCCCGAGTGATCAGCGATTCATTCGGATCTCCGAGTCAGCAGCGCGCGGCGCGGCGGACGGCGGCGGCTCGACGAGCGCTGCAGCGGTGGACTTCGGTGCCGCCTCTGCAGGGCGCGGAGCGAGGCTCGACGGTGGTGGAGCGACGAGCACGGGCATCAGTCCGGTGGCCTTGAGCGCCGACGGAAGCGCCGACGGAAGCGCCGACGGAATCGCCGACGGAATTGCCGACGGAATTGCCGACGCAATACCTTGCTCGGGGGGGAGGAGCACCGCGCCCGTCGGTGGATCCGCCTTCGCGTTCTGCGTCGCCGCTCGTTGGATTGTCCCCGCGAGGTAGATGACGAGCAGTGCCCCTGCGGCGAAGGCGACCACGGTGAGGGCCGCGAGGGGCCCTCGCCGAGAGGGGGGCGGCTCGTTCTGCCCGAGCGAGACTCGTGGGACAGGCGGCGCTCGAAGCGACTGACTCGAAACGAGGTCGACGTTCGTATCCGACGGCCGTGGCGGCATCGACGACGGCATCGAGAGGTGAGGGTCGAGCCCGCCGTCGCGCACGCGTGTCACAGCGCGTGTGGTCACGGAGTGAGCGCGCCGCCGCGCGAACGGCAGGAGCGCGAGCGCGAGCTCGCCCGTGCTCGAGTAGCGCTTCGCTGGATCCTTCTCGAGGCATCGGTCGATCACTTCGACGAGTGAGGCCGGGACATGGATTCCCTCGGGGACCTCGGTGCGAGGTGCCTCCAAGATCTTGACGACGAGCTCCGTGTACCGCGTCGTGAAGAACGCCTTGTCTCCGACGATGAGCTCGAAGAGTACGCAGCCGAGCGCCCAGATATCGGCGCGGTGATCCGAGCTTCTGTCCGCGCGGAGCTGCTCTGGCGCAAGGTAGAACGGAGTTCCAAGCGCCGCTCCGGTCGTACTGAAACGCAGGTCGAGCGCACCGGAGCCGTGGAGCGCGCTCTGGCGCATCTTCGCGATCCCGAAGTCGAGGACCTTGATCGATGCGTGACCGTCGTTGCCGATCGAGACGAAGAGGTTTGCCGGCTTGATGTCCTGATGGACGATGCCTCGGACGTGCGCCTCCGCGAGACCTTCGCATGCGTCGATGATGTATTCGACCGCTCTCCGTACCGAGAGGCGCTTTCCGTCGGCCAGCACCTCCGCAAGCGAAGAGCCTTCGAGGAGCTCCATCACGATGTACGGACCGTGCACAGGGTCAACGTCGACGTCTTGAATGCGCGCGACATGATCGCTCTTGAGCCGCACCGCAGTCCTCGCCTCGTTCAGGACTGCGAGGCTCGACTCCGAGGTCGCCTTGCCTGGCGCGAGCAGCTTGATCGCGACGCGTTGGTCGAGCTGGGCGTTCATCGCCTCGACGACGACGCCCATTCCTCCTCGGCCGATGATGCGCTCGACACGAAACTTGCCGACATGATCCCCAGGCACGACGTGCTCTCGTCGAGTCTCTCCTGGCTTCGACATTCCGCCCGTAAATCTAACACGGCCGGCGTCGACCGGAATCGCCTTGGGTCCAAACCACGATGGTCGCTGCGCTGACCAGGCGTGTCACACCGACGCGATCGTGAGGTGAGATGAATGTCGATACGGGGTCGTGTCGCCAGCCGGCCCCATCCCTGCGCCGTCGGAGGAGACCACTCGCCACGTAGGAGCTTTCACTCGCGATCTGCGTCAGCCATGTCGAGTGTAGATTGCACACGTCATCGACTCCGTTACGCTGTGTCTGCCAATGCGAGCATTCACAAAGTCAGACGCGGTGATCAGCATCTTCCTCCTCGGCCTCGGCGCGGCGACGCTCGCCGCGTGCGGCAGTGAACCGGGCGAAACCCCTCTCGTGCTCGGTCACGTCTCGAGCGCATTCTCGGCGCCCCCGCAGGGGCTACAGACGGATAGCGCCTACGCCAAGAGCAACGGGCGCGTCACGAACGTCTTCGCGACTGCAGGCAAGACGAGCTGTTTCACACCCGAGGTGCCGGCGTCGTTCGTCGCGCCCGGCGCGAGCTACACGGGGATGACGCCGTGCCCCGGTGCGAATACCGGCGAGGCCCTCGGGCCCTACCCGAGTCAGGTCGGCAGCAATCCCGGCTACCCGGCCTCGACGCCGATGCTCGTGAAAGGACACTCGGAATCCGACCTCCAGATCGACCCTACCGACGCACGCCACCTGATCGGGTCGTCGAAGTGGTTCGTCAGCCCCGATGCGTACAACCACCAGCTCGGGTTCTACGAGTCCTGGGATGGGGGTCAGACCTGGCCGGTACAGGGGCACATCCCGGGCTACGAAGGGTGGTCGGATACGACCGACCCGGTTGGCGCGTTCGACCGCTGGGGCAACTACTACTCGCTGCTTCTTCCGTACGAATTTTTCTACAACGCCGATGGCTCCAAGAGCTACTCGATCAACCCGAACCTCGAGCCCAACCCGACGCTCAACGCCGAGGTCATCGCGATTTCCGTCCGCAAGCACGGTGCGACGGCCGTGGACGGGTGGTCGACGGCGAACGGCACGAAGGACCTGGTCGCGACGTACGACAGCAAGGGCATCGAGCCGGACAAGCAGTGGATCACGATCGACAACCACCCGGGCAGCCCGTATCGCGACCGCATCTACGCGATGTGGGTGGCATTCACGTCGACGTCGGCGAAGCCGTTCGTGTCGTGGGCGACCGCGCTACCTGACGGTTCGCACACGCCGTGGTCGACGCCCGCGCGGCTGCCGATGGACTCGAAGAGCCCGACCGGCGCAACGTACCTGATGCCGCACGTGACGCCGGACGGCACCGTGTGGACGACCATCACGAACTTCAGCCCGGCGCAGCAGTACGCCTACGGCAAGCTGTCCGTCATCAAGTCGACCGACGGCGGCGCGACGTTCACGGTCGCTCCGACGGACATCGCGACCAAGATCGTCCAGCCGCCCGCTACCTATACGAACACGACGTTCCGGGAGGGCATCCTCAACGCGTTCACGGTGGGCTCGGTGAAGGTCAACGGTCACTATCCGCTCTATGCGGCATGGGAGGACGGCAGCGCCGGGCTCACCAACATCCTGGTCTCGGCGTCGTTCGACGAAGGCGGCTCGTGGACCCCGCCGGTTCGCGCCAACGACAACAGCGGCCCCACGGACGCCGTGCAGCCAGTACTGAACACGACACCCGATGGGCGGGTGAGCCTCGCGTTCTACGACCGTCGCCTCCCGTGCGCCAGCGCGGGGTCGGCGGAGGCGACGGCCGCCGCCCTCGTGAAGGACACGGTGAATCCGGCGTGGGCAGGCTCGCTGCCGCCGTATGGCGCGGCGAATTACTGCCTCAACATGAGCGTCCAGTTCTACAACGCCGACCTCACACCGCGTGGTCACAATATCCGCGCGACGAAGAATTCATTCGATCCCCAGCTCGCCTCGCCGCACTCGTCGTCTCCGACCTCTGCGACGACGTTCATTGGCGATTACTTCGGGAGTGCGTCGACCAGCACCACGAACTACCTCTCGTTCGTGAGCACCTACAACGATGGGTCGAACCCGACGAACATCCAGCAGCAGGTCGTCGCCGCGGTTCTCATCCCCTGACGTGCGACCCCGCGTGAGGGGAGGGTGAGCTTGCGCTCTTGCAAGCTCACCTCAGATCGTCGAGCTTCGTCTTGTCGCCCTTTTGCCAGGGGTTCTCGTCGAGAATCGGCTTCGGCTTCTTCGGCGCCTGCGTCGGGTCGCTGATGGTCGTCGCCACCGACACCGGGGGCGCAACGGGAGCCTTGGCCGACGCGACTCCGGCTTTGGCCGGCGCCGGTGGCCAGCGTGCGGGCGCCGTCTGGAAACGGTTCGGTGTCGTGGTCGTCGCGGGTTCGGGCAGCTCCGCCGCGGGCGCGACCTCGGTGCTGAGAGGCTTCGGCGAGGCGGAGGGGATCCGAAGCAAAGGCACCATCGGGAGAGGTTGTGGTGGGGGATCGATCGCGGCGCTCGGCGCGGGTGACTGCGTCAGGATGCGGGGGGCCACCACCGCGGTCGCTCCCCCGAGGAGCACCAGGACCGCGACGCCAACAGCGATCGCAAAAAATCGCGACGTGGGTGCCGGAGTGACCTCCGCGGCATCGGTCGGGCGCCCGTTTGTGGCGACCGCAGGCTCCTTGGCAAGCCCCGTCCACAGCAGAGGGACAGACTGTTTCGTGCTCTTGGCGAAACGTTCCGCCCGCTCGACGTGGACCTGGGCGGTGCCTGGGGCGAAGGCGAGCAGCGCGCGCGCGAACTCCGCAGCCGTCTGGTACCGCTTCTCGGGGTCGCGCATCAGCGCCCCGTTGACCACGGCCGCGAAGCCTGCGTCGATGTCCGGGCGGACTTCCGCAAGGTGCTGCGGGTCCTGCGCGAGAATCTCCTGCACGAGGGTGCCGAGGTCGCCGGCACGCCAGACCGTCTTGCCGGAGACGAGCTCGAAGAGCACGGCACCGATCCCCCAGATGTCGGCTCGAAGATCCACGTCTTTGGTCGAGCGAACCTGCTCGGGAGCCATGTAGTAGGGCGTTCCCATGATCGTCGTCGTTTTCGTCTCGGCGATCACGATGTCGGTGTACTCGCCCGTCAGAGCGGCCTTCGAGATACCGAAATCGAGCAACTTGATGAGCGGCAGGGTGCCGGGTCGCTCGACGAGGAAGAGGTTCGCGGGCTTAATGTCACGATGCACGATGCCGACCGAGTGGGCCTCGGCCAGCGCTTCGCACGCCTGGATGATGTAGAGCGCCGCCGTCGCGATGTTCAGGATGGGCCCGTGAGCGTGGAGCAGCTGGTCGAGGTCCTGCCCCTCGAGGAGCTCCATGACCATGTACGGATCGCCGTTCGGAAGCGCTCCGACGTCGATCACGTGAGCGACGTGCTCGCTGTTGAGACGCGCCGCCGCGCGCGCCTCACGCGCGAAGCGCGTGACCTGATCCGTGCGTCCGCGCTGGGTCGGACGTAGGAATTTAATCGCGACGCGCTCGCCGAGATCGATGTGCGTTGCCTCGACGACGAGCCCGATCGCACCCTCGCCGATGACGCGCTCGACGCGAAACTTGCCGTCGATGATCTCCCCGATTTCGACGGGGATCGGCTCTTCTGCTTCGAGCTCGTTGACCGAGTCCGGCTCGTGGCTCATGGGGCTTGCCACTCGTCCAGCTTCGGCTTTCCCGTCTTGCCGGCTTTCCAGGGATCGGCTTCCAGGCTTGGTTTGGACGTGGGCTGCTTGGGCACGGCAGCCGCGGGGGCGGCGGCCGAAGGGACGTCGCTCGTGGTCGCCGCGGACCGCGCGCCGACGGCGGCGCTGCTCGGGGAGGCGGGCCGTCCCCAGGCGGCCGGTGCGCGTCCTCCCAGAGGCGGACGCGACGTCGCTCGCGTCCCTGCCTGCCCGCTTGGGGCCGGCGCGCTGCCGGGCGCCGCCGGGTCATCCGGCGGGAGCTCGATCCACTCGGCGGAGGCCGCCGCCTCGGGCCCCTTGGCGCTGACGCTCTTCGACGTCGCGACGACCCGGTTCTTGAGAAAGACGAGCACCCCGAGGACGACGACCACCGCAGCGATTCCCCAGACCGCCAGCGAGAGCGAGCGTCGTTTGAGGCTAGCTCCGTTCGTCGCGGTGAGCGGTCGCGTCGACCTCGGCGCCGCCGAGGCAGGCGAGGATGACGTGCCGGTGCCGGTGCCGCTCCGGCTCGTGCGGAGGGCCCGCGAAGAGTCGGCGAGCGCCTTGCGAGCGCCGTCCATCGACGGGCTCGAGCTAGGGATCGGCGGAGCCGTTCGTGAGAACTCAAGCGCCCTCTCGACGTGCACCTGCGCGCGCACAGGCGCGAACGTCGCGAGACCGCTCGCGAGCTCGCCCGCGGACTGGTACCGAAGCTCGGGGTCCTTCGTGAGGCAACGCTCGACGACGGCGTTGAGCTTCGGTGGGATGTCGGCGCGCAACGAGATCAGGTCAGCGTGTTGTTCCTCGAGGACCTCGGCAATCAAGCGGACAGAGTTGCTCGAGCGAAACGGCTTCTGGCCGGTGAGGAGCTCGAAGAGGACGACGCCGAGCGACCAGAGGTCGGATCGCGGGTCGTCGTCGATGCCGAGCAGACGCTCCGGCGCGATGTAATGAGGCGTTCCGAAGGTCGTGACCGCTTTTTCGCCGGAGCCGATGCGCGCCACTCCGAAGTCGAGGAGCTTCATCTGCGGCAACCCTGTGCGGGTCGCGACCAGGAACATGTTCGCCAACTTGATGTCGCGATGCATCAAGCCGAGGCGATGCGCCTCCGCAATGGCCTCGCAGGCCTGGAGGACGATCTCGACGGCCTCGGCGACGTCTTCGAGCGGCCCCGACTGAGCGACGAGCGCCTCGAGGTCCTGGCCCTCCAGGTACTCCATCACGATGAAGGGAGATTCACCGAGACGGCCCGTGTCGAGAACACGCGCGACGTGGTCGCTCTTCAACCGCACGGTTGCGCGCGCGCCTTCGGCCACCTGACTTGCCTCGGCGCCCATCAAGAACTTCAGCGCCACGCGCTCGTCGAGGTGAAGGTGCGTGGCGAGGACGACGACGCCGTTGCCACCGCTGCCGAGCACGCGCTCGACGCGGAACTTGTTCGAGATGACATCTCCGATGGAGACCTGCGGAATACCTGTATCTGTCATCGATCGGCTTTCAAGGCGACACTCCAAAGCGTACCACGAGCCGTCGGGACACGACTAGCGATGTGCCCCCCCCTCGGCCGCCGGACCCACCCTCCGGTCAGGGGCCAAGTGAGAAATTCTTGCCACGGGGACAGTGCACTTCGTAAGCTCCGCGTGGGGTGGGCTTCAACGCGCCCCCGACGGCAACCAGAACGATAGGTAGATGCTGATGAAGCGCACGCTCCAGGCGAGTTTCGTTGTGGGTCTCGTCCTCCTTGCCGGGAGCGCTCGGGCCGCCCCGCCCTCGGGAAGCGAGGACGCGAAGGCGCATTACGCGCGCGGGGTCGAGCTCTACAACGACGGCGCGTACAGCGCCGCGCTCGTCGAGCTCGAACGAGCGCAGAGCATTGCTCCATACTTCGGTTTCCTGCATTCCATGGGCCTGGTGAAGGTGCAGCTCGCAGACTTCGTCGGAGGCATCGCCGCGTTCGAGGAGTACCTCGTTGCCGGAGGTGACGAGGTTCCGCCGCAGCGGAAGGTCGAGATCCGCGAAAAGCTGGTCCAGCTCCAGGATCGGATCGGCGTCCTCGAGGTCAGCGTCGCCAACGGCGACGGTGCGGAGGTCGTGCTCGACGACTCCGTGGTCGGCGTGACCCCCCTCGCCAAGCCGATCCGGGTCAATCCCGGCAAGCACGACGTGACCGTCCGACGCCCCGGTGAGAAGGGCGAATCCAAGAAAATCTCCGTCGCGGGCGGTGATAAGCTCAAGATGGCGTTCGACCTCGCCGCGCAGGCGCCAGTAGCGCCACCCGCGGAGCGGCCCGTCGCCGCGAGCGGCGCCCCGAAGTGGGTCGTCTACACGTGGATCGGCGCCGGCGCTTTTGCCGCTGGCGCGATCACCACCGGCATCATCGGTCTCACCAAGGCGAGTGACCTGAAGAGCAAGCGGGACAACGAGCCGACGGACGCAAAAACGCTCGACTCGCTCTCGAGCGACGTCAAGACGTTCGGAATCGTGACCGACGTTCTGATCGTCCCGGCCGTCATCCTCGGGTCGCTGAGCCTGTACTTCACGGTGCGCTCGGCTCCCTCGAGCGATCCGGCTGCTGCACCGAAGGCCGCCACCGCGCCACGGACGACGGTCACGTTCGGCGGCAAGAGCATCGGCCTGCGCGGCAGCTTCTGACCCGCGCGCGTATCCCGTTTACGGCTCGACTCGACCGAGACCCATCCTCGAATTGCTCGTTCATCCTTTGATCGCGTCACGCTCCAACTCCGCCCCTCTTCGGCGGCGCTCGAACGTTGACTGCATCGACCCCACTAGTAGGCTACGAAAATGATGCCGGTGACTACGAAACGCCTGTCTTCGCGCCTGATCGTCGGCGGCGTCGCCGTCGGTTGCTACCTCATGTGGTCGGCGGCAGGGTGCTCCGCCATCCTCGACTCCAACGCCTCGCAGTGCAGCTCGGACGCCGACTGTGCCAAGTTCAACGGCGGAGTCTCCTACCAGTGCCTCCGGAGCTCGTGCGTCCCACGCGACGCCGCCTTTACGGAGGCGGGCACGGCCGACGCGAATACCAAGGAGTGCGCGACCAACCAGGATTGCGTCGCCAAGCTCGGCGACTTCACGATCTGTCGCAAGCAAGACTTCAAGTGCGCCAAGCTTCTCTCGCCGGACTGCCCGACCGTCATTGGCGACTGGAAGAACGACAATGCCGTCATCCTGGGCTCGATCCTGCCGATCATCGGCGTCGACAAGGCGGGCGGCACTCCGCTGCTCAACGCGATCAGTGTGGCCGTCGACGACTTCAAGACGGGCTCGAGCGGGCTGCCCCCTGCGATGGGAACGACCGTGCGGAGGCCCATCGTCGTCATCGGTTGCTCCGAGGAGTCCGACGATTTGAATGATGCCGACGCGCCCGTGCGTTCGGCCAAGCACCTCGTCGATGACCTGAAGGTTCCGGCGATCATCGGCGCCTCCTTCAGCGGCGATACCCAGGCGGTCGCGCAGGTGACGATTCCCGCAGGTGTCTTGCTGATGTCGCCGACCGCGACGAGCGTCGCGATCACGAACCTCGCGGACAATGGGCTGGTCTGGCGTACGTCGCCCTCGGACGTCATCCAGGTGAAAGCTCTCGTGGGGATCATGCCGCAGGTGGAGACGAGCACACGGACGAGGCTCGGACTCGCCGTTGCCACTCCGCTGAAGGTTCTCATCCTCAACAAGGGGGACTCTTACGGCAAGGGTCTCTCGACAGCGCTGCAGTCCTCGCTCAAGTTCAACGGCAAGGCCGCGCTCGACAACCTGACCGACGGAAACCTCAAAGTCCTCGACTTCGGCGACCCGAGCTCGGCCATTCCGGTCGATTACAACGCCGTGCGGCAGCCGCTTCTCGACGGACTGGGCACGTTTGCGCCGAGCGTCATCTTCCTCATGGGGACGAACGAGATCGTGGCCGAGTTCTTGGAGAAGTTCGAGGCTGCGGCCAACTGGCCGGGCGGCAAGAAGCCGACCTACCTGTTTGCGGACGGCGGCTTCGTTCCCGAGCTCTGGGCCGCGATCGGCACGAATACGAACCTGCGCAACCGAGTCCTCGGAACGACGCCGGGAACGGATAACGCGATCTTCAAGCTGTTCCGGAGCCACTACATCTCGTTCATCAAGGACGGGACGTCGCCGGATATCTCCGGGACCGCGCCGACCTACGACGCGCTCTACACACTCGCCTTTGCGATCGGTGCGACCTCCGACAAGCCGCTCACCGGCGCGAACATCGCCGAGGGCCTCAAGCGCCTCGTTCCGCCGGGTCCCAACACCGAGCCCGGTGCGACCAACATCAACGCGGCCTTCGCCGTTCTCTCGTCGGGAAAGAACATCGACTACAACGGCGCCTCGGGCCCGCTGAACTTCGACATCGCGACCGGCGAGGCGCCGTCGGACATCCAGGTCTGGTGTATCCCCACCGAAGACAACACCACGACGGGCAAGGCGGCTGCTGCCGTCAATTCGGGCATCTTCTTCGACGCCGCCAAGGACGCCATCTCGGGGCCGTCCCTCGACCCGCTCGCGGCGAGCGTCGCGAGTACCTGCAAGTACTGATCTGACGGCGACCTCTGCGAGGACTACTTGAAGTTCTTGCAGAGGGCCTTCTTGACCCCCGGGCTCTTGCACGCGCGCGTGGCGAACTCGACCATCTTCGTCTCGTTCTTGAACCCGAGCTTGTCGTTCGCGTAGACGAAGGCGGCGTTGAAGCAGCCGAGCTCAGACTGCGTGCTGCCGTCGCACGAGCGGCGCTGGAGCTGCCCGTCCGTCAGCGTGCTCGAGTAGAGCTCCTTGTTCTCCTCGAACGACGCGCAGCCGTCGCCGGCGCTGTTCATGTTGCACGACTGCTCGTAGAGCGTGACCGCCTGCTTGACGCGCGACTTGTCGCCCTTCGCGCTCTCCTCGATCGCGAGCCCGCCGTAGACGCACGCCGTCGGGATGTTCTTCTCGCATGCGCCGAGATAGAGGCGGAGCGCCCCCGGCTTGTCGGTCGCGCCGGCGATTCCGTTCTCGAGCATCCACGCGTAGTTCGTGCAGCCGCCTGGATCGTCGTTCTTGCACGCGGTGTCGAACAGCTTGCGCGCGACCGCCGCGTCGCGCTTGACGCCGCCTTCGCCCTTGTTGACTACGACGCCCGCGTTCGAGCATGCGACGAAGTCGCCCAGGCGACAGGCGCGATCCCAGAGCTTGAACGCGAGCGCGCGGTCTTCCTTCAGGCCGGCGCGACCGAAGTAAGCGGCCACGCCGTAGTTCGTGCATGCGCCAGAGAAGCCGTTGAGACACGCGACGCCGTGGAGCTTGGCGGCTTCCTCGTCCTTGTGCTCGGCCTGCTGGAGGATGTCACCGAGCGTCGAGCAGCCCTCCCAGTTCTTGAAGTTGCACGCGGCGGTGAAGAGCGTCTTGAGGTCGTCGAGCGAGGTTCCCTTGCTGGCCCCGACGAGCTTGCCTGCGAGCGTGCACGACGAGCCGCTGCCCTTCTTGCACTGCTCGAGGCACTCCTTGAGGTTCGACTTGTCGCATTCGAAGGCGGGCGGCGGTTCGGCCGGCTTCTTCGACGCCTCCACGGTCGTCGCGGGCGCGGCCTCGACGTCGATGCAGGAGCGACCGTCCCAGCGCATGCCCGCGCCGCACGTCGTCTGCACCTGGGTTGCGTCCTCACCGATCGGCACGAGGCGGATGCGAAGGATGCCCTTGCAGCGGCCCGGTGCCGAGCGCGAGTCCGGATCGGCCGCCTCGCAGACCTTGAAGTCGCCTTCTTCGGTGATGCGGTTCGATACGCCCTTGTAGTTGGCGTCGACGCCGAGGCCGGCCGCGCCCGCGCCCGCGCCGCCCTCGCTCGTGGCGCCTGACCCGAACTGGAACCCGCCGATCGTGAGCTCCTTCACGAAGTGCGTGGCGCTCTGGCAGGCGGGAGGGAGATCCGCGCGCTTGACGCTCAGTCGGTTCAGCTCTGCGACGCCGACGAGGCGAACGTCGGCAGAGATCGACTGTCCGGACTTCACCGCCGCGCGCAGCTTCGCGAAGCCGACGGGGAAGTTGGCGGCGAGCTCGGCGTCGGAGTGTGCGTCGACGTGATCGCGCTTCGGGCTCACGCCGGTGAACTCGTACTTGCTGCCGTCGGGTAGCGCGCAGTCCCAGAGCGGCTCGATCCCGGTCTCCGTGATGCGAACGAGGATAGGGCCGCGCGTGGCACGGGACTCGAGCGAGGCGCGGTCGTCGGGGGTCCAGTCGACGACCATCGGGCGCGAGGAGCCCTTCGCGAGATCGCGGAAGATGACCTTCGGGTCGAAGGCCGGCGCCTCCGGCGGCTTGGGCGGAGGAACGCACGCCGAAGCAAGCACGGTTGCCGCCATGAACCCGATCTCCGCACCACGACGAAAGCGCATGTTCGAGGTCTCCTGGGCGCTACGCCCGACCGGGCAAGGTACGGAAGGCCGAGAGTAACCGTCAACAGCACCTTCATGCGGCTACGTCGGGAGCTCAGCGTGTCTTTAATCGCTTCACGCCCTTGCGCGAGCGCCAGATCAAGGCATCGACGACGTAGTGGTGGAAGTTGACGGCCTGGTGCGTCACGAGCACGAGTGGCAGGAAGGTGCTCGACGAGCGCGACGTGAGCTCGCCGAGCGTGGCGTAAAAGAGGGTGGAGAGCCCGAGGCACGTCGCTGCGTACCCGAGGACGTTGCCTCGCTGGCTGATGCGCGAGAGGAGACGCCGTGCCGGGTCCACGCCGCCCAGGAACTGGCGCGCGTTGAACGCCCACACGAAGAGAATGTACTGCGCGTTGTGCCAGATGTTGATGAAGAGCCAACCCCGGGTGACGTCGCGGACAACGACGTAGCTCACCAGGGTCATCACGACGTGCGAGAGGACGAAGAGCGCATGACCAGCACGAGGGACCGCCTCCTCGCGGCTCGGGCGGAGCCGCTGCCACGTCCACACCGCGAGGCTGGCGAGCGCGAAGATCGCGGCCGCAACGACCACTGCATGGGGAACGCGCGGGCTCCAGAGCGGCGCGCCGAAGAACTCGGCGTGCTGGAGGTGGGCGCGATGGAGGATGCCCCAGAGCGGAAACGCGTAGACGACGCAGTCGCTCACCAGGTCTCGCGCGACCGCTGGCTGGCCGCCACTCCGCGCGTACGCGCGCGCGATGCCGTAGCTCTGGCGCGTGTAGTGCCAGGACTGCCAGTAAAAATAGATCGAGTTGAGCGCGACGACGCCTCCGGCCCACGTCACTCCCGCAGTCGCGAGCAGCAGGAGGGGGGGCAGACCGAAGAGCAGGTACCGATGCGCCTTCGCGCTCACGCCGTCGAACGCGACGCGCGTGTACATCGAGGCGATGTGCGGATACGCGAGCAGCCAGACGTCCGCGTAGACCACGACCGTGAACGCAGCGGGGCTGATGAGCGCGGCGCCGCCGAGCGCCAGCGCCAGCGCCAGCACGCCGACGACGAGCACGAGATCGAACGGGGCGCTGCGCAGCCAGCGCGGGCTGGCGACCGCGCTCATGTCACGTGGGGGGCGGCGGGAGCGGGGGCGTCGGTGGAGGTGCGGTGGGCGTTGCCGTCGGTTTGGTAGGAGCCGACGCGGTCGTCGAGGGCGCCGTCGTCGGCTGGGCCGGGCTCTTCTCCGCGCAGGCCTCGAGCGTGAAGAGCGCGCTCGTGGCGCCGCCGAGGACCACCACGGCGAGCAGGCCCAGGACGACCGAACGTTTGGCTGTCGCTGCGGGTAGAGGTGTGGGGGCTTCGAGCGCGATGTCGTTCATGGACCTTCCAGCGTATCAGGAGCAAAGGCGACTGTTGCGTACGGCGACGATAGCCAGGTAATTTCGATTCCAATGACGCGACCCCGAGCCTTGCTAGCGAGCCCGTTGCTCTCTGTGCTCCTGGCCTGTGGAGGCGCGCCGCCGGTTCCGCCCGCGACACCGCTCGCACCGTCGACGGCCGCGCCGACGTCCGCATCGTCGACGCCGCCGTCTGCGGCTACAGCGGGGGACAAGCACGACGTCGCGGAGGCCGCGCCGCACAACGACCCCAACGAAAAGGAGGGCGTGATCGATCTGGAGGGCCTCGTTTCGAAGGGCTCGAAGGCGGTGTTCCCGAAGCAGACCGTCGGCGACCACGATTGCTTGAAGGAGCTCTCGATCAGCGGCAAGCACCAGGCCGACTTCAAGACGCTCCTCGACAAGTGCGGCACGCCCACCGGGATGCTCGAGTACACGAAGCCCCACGAAGGACGCCTCCACGCGAAGCACGACAAGCGCGACGAGTTCAAGCTCAAGGTCCAGAAGGGCATGTGCTACCGCTACTTCGCCGTCGGCGACGAGGGCATCAAGGACATCGACATCATCGTCTTGAAGAAGGGCGCGCTCTACGCGATGGACAAGACCGAGCAATCGGTCGCCGTCATCGACACCGAGAAGCTCTGGTGCGTCGACGAGGACATGGAGCTCCAGTTCAACATCGAGGTCGATGGGCGCGGCGCCGGTGGCTACACGTTCGGCGTCTGGACCCGGCCGAAGGGCAAGTGAGTAGAGCGATGCAAACGACCACCAGGATCGTGATGTTCGCGTCGCTGTCGCTCGCGTTCGCGTGCGGCGGCGGCGGCACCAAGACCGCTCATGATGCGGACGACCACTCCGTCAAGCCCACGAAGTGCGGTGAGAAGGACAAGGTCCACCAGTACGATCTCCACGACGACGACGGGCAGGATCACGTGGCCCCGTGCGCGGCGACCGGCAACGAGGACTTCGCCGGCAACGTGCACCTCGACACCGTGGCGGAGGGCGTCAAGGTCACCATCCACGTGACCGACGACGACGTGAACGAGGGCAAGCTCGGCGGAGACCTGAAGGGCCGCGACGCGATGATCGTGTACCCGAAGGGTCGCGACAAGAAGGGCGTCGAGATCCCGCTCGTCAAGACGAAACACGGCTACAAGGGCGAGAAGCTCATCCCCTACGCCGACCTCGACAAGCTCACCGACGAGGGCACCCAGCTCCACATCTCGATCTACGACCACGACGACAACCACAAGGACGGGGCGCACGAGGAGCTCAAGGTCACCATCACCATCAGCGCAGGCAAGAGCTGCGAGAAGGCGATGGATGAGAACCCGCAGGAGATCACGATGGGAAAGAAGGGCGCCCCCGATCTCACGAACGAGCAGCTCGGTCGTCCGATGCAGGACAGTGCCTTCATGCAGAGCTGCGGGCTCGCTGAGTCGGCGAACGCGGACATCTGCGTGGCGGTGAAGAAGGGCAAGCCCCTCGGCGTGTCCGTCAAGGTGTCGCCGCAGAACAACAAGGCGGCCGCCTGCATCGACAAGGCGACACGCAAGCTCGCGTTTCCGCCGAGCGACAAGCTCGATGTCGTGAAGCAGCACTTCTGAGCGCTCCGAGCGCTGCGTCCTTGCCGCAGTCGCGTCGCCTCCGCGAAGACGCCTTGGCGGATGAGCGTCGCTCGACGTCTCGGCGTCTCGGTGTCTCGGTGATAATTCGCGGAACGAGGGCCGAAGCCACGTCACGCGCGCCCTCCGGTGGCTGCTTGAGGTATGTCAGGACATGAGGAAACAGTGACGAAGAAAGATGAAGAGACGGTCGAGGGAATGGTCTGGGCGATCGTGCTCCTCGTGGAGCTCGGGGCGCCCCAGGTCGCAGCGCTGAGGACGGAGCTCGAGAGCGCGTCGATCATCGTGCTCGTGGAAGGGAGCATGCTGCGTGCGTCGCAGCTCGTTGCCGACCAGAAGCCACACGTGGTGGTCGCGCCGTCCTCGCTTCCGGCCGAGCGCACCCAGGTGCTCCGCGACGCCGCGAAGGACGTTGGGCTGGAGGTCATGCTGGTGGACGCGAAGGCGGACACGGGCGCGGTCGTGCACGACGTGCGCGCCGCGATGGCGCGCGTCGCGGTGAAGCGCGCGTCGTCGAAGCGGTAGAACGAACGTCAGCGCGTAGGGCAGCAGTGGTGCTTCGGGGCGGAGAGACCGAAGACCTCGCCAACGCCGGACTGCGCGGCGACCCCCGCCGTGCTCCACAGCCCAAATGCGAGGACCACCGCGCCCGCGACACGCCGCACCCAGACGCGCGCGAGCCAGCGCGTGACGCTCTGGGCGACCGCGCCCATCGTGAGCATCACCGGTAGCGTGGCGAGCCCGAAGGCCGCCATCGTCAACGCACCGATCGCCGGCGACTCCGCGGAGGCCGAGAGCGCCAGCGCTCCGTAGAGCAGCCCGCACGGCATGAGGCCCCAGAGCCCGCCGAGCACCAGCGCGTGCCACGGCGTACGCAGCGGCAAGAATCGCTTCGTGAACGGCGACACCTTGCGCCAGAGCGGAGCGCCGACCGACTCGACGCCGCGGATCACCGAGGGCAGTCCAGCGAGATGGAGCCCGACCGCCACCATGCACAGCGCCGCCAGCGCGCGGAGTGCGAAGCGGAAGCCTTCGAGCGGGAAAATGCCCGTCGAGAGAGTCCCCAGCGTGCCGAAGAGCGCGCCGAGAAGCGTGTAGGAGGCAATTCGTCCGCCGTTGTACGCGAGCCAGTACGGCATCTGCGAGAGACGAGACGCCTTCTGCAGAGACGGACAGCGCGGCGCCGCCGAGCAAAGGACGCCCACCACGCCGCCGCACATCGCGACGCAGTGCGCGCCTCCGAAGAGGCCCATGACGAATGCGGAGACGACGAGCGGGCTCACTTCTTTGCCCCAAGAAAGACAGCGCGGGCCTCGTGCACGGCCGTGACTCCGTCCGGGGCGCCGTTCACGTGCTCGCGGACTTGCACGGCGAAGGGACGATCCCCTTGGAATTTGGCCTGATCCATGGTCACGAAGAACGAGATGCGCGTCAGGCCGAGCGGCTCGATCTCCACCTTGGTCATCGACGTGAGGAAGACGAGGTCGGGCGAGTCGACGGGCTCCACCTCGAAGGTGGCCGTATGGCTCTGCTTGTTCACGATGTGCAGCTCGAAGGAATTGCGGATGAGGCCGCCTTCGTGTGTGTACGGCATGCCCTGGAGCCGCATGATGTTGGCTTCGAAGGGCTCCCGTTTGTGGAACGCGATCGTCGCCACGATGGCGCCGATCACCATCAGGACCGTGTACGCGTAGAGGCGCGGGCGAAGGACTCGCCGCTTTCCCTCGCGCAGTCCGCGCTGCGAGTCGTAGCGAATGAGGCCGCGCTCGCGCCCGACCTTGTCCATCACCTCGTCGCACGCGTCGATGCACGCGGTGCAGGCCACGCAGTCGAGCTGGAGCCCTTCGCGGATGTCGATGTTGGTCGGGCACACCACGACGCAGCGATTGCAGTCGATGCAGTCGCCGAGCTCGGTCTTGGTCCCGCCGTTCGCCTCGCCGCCCTCGAGCGCCTTCTTCGGAAGCGCATGGCCGCGCGGCTCGCCGCGCTTCTCGTCGTAGCCGACGACGAGCGAGTCGTCGTCGAGCAGCACGGACTGCAGCCGTCCGTAGGGACAGATGACGACGCATAGCTGCTCGCGGAAGAACGCGAAGTTGCCGTACATGACGCCCGTTGCGGCGAGCATCCAGGCGAACGCCTCGGGGTGCGCCCCCGGGCTCGTACGGACCATCGCGAACACGCGCGGGATCGACACGAAGTAGGCGATGAAGACGTGCGCGACCAGCAGGGCGGCAACCAGGTAGGCCCCATGTGTCGCGACCGCGCGCCAGATGCGGTTCCAGCCCCACTTGCCTTCACGCGCGCGCTTGAGCGCGACGTTGCGCGGTCCGTTGAAGAGCCGCTCGATGGGGCGGAACACGGCCTCGAGGAACACGGTCTGCGGACAGGCCCAGCCGCACCACACGCGGCCGAGGAGCGCGGTCGCGTAGACGAGGCCGAACCCGACGCCGCTCAGCGCAAAGAACAGGAGCCAGACGTCCTGCGCGTTGAAGGTCATGCCGACGAGGAAGAACTGCCGCTTCTCGATGTCGAGGAAGACGGCGGGGTGACCGTTGACCGGGATCCATGGCAGCGCGACCCAGAGCGCGATCAGCAGCGCGTACACGAGCCGCCGAGCACGGACGAACCGGCCCTTGACGTCGGCGGGATACGGCCGCCTCCGGTGACCGTCGGTTCCGAGCGACCCCTGCCCGATCACACGAAGATGGACGTTGCTCATCGCGCTACCTCGAGGTCAGGATGTCGAGCTCGCCCTGTGGCGCCTTGCCGTTCGCTACGTTGGTCCCCCGGAGGCTGATGACGTAGGCCGTCACGGCGCGGACTCGGTCGGCGCCGAGCTGCGGTCCCCAGGCCGGCATTCCCTTGTCGGGGACGCCTGCCGTGATCGTCTTGAGGACGCTGTCGGGGGAGGCCTTGTGGATCCAGAAGTCGTCGGTCAGGTTCGGGCCGACGACGCCGCCGCCATCGGCACGGTGACACGCCACACACGTCGCGACGAAGACCTGCTTGCCCTGGTCGATCGTGACCTTGTCCTTCGACAATGCGACGAGCGCCTCGGGCGTCATCACGCCCGCGGCCTTGATGCGCGCGGCCTCGACCGCGGCGGCCTTCTCCATGTCGATCCGGTACTCGGCCGTTGGCAGGTCGCCAAAGCCGGACGTCTGGTAGTGGAACCAGTAGCCGGCGCTGAAGAGGATGGATCCGTACAGCGTGTAGAGCCACCAGTTGGGGAGCTTGTTGTCGTACTCCTGAATGCCGTCGACTTCGTGAATGATCTTGTTCTCGTCGGGCTCGTGGGCGCTCATTGGCGTGCTCCGTTCTCGGCGGTGGTTCGGCGCGGGTCGTCCTCTTCGTCCTCGAGCGGCATGCGCGCGAGCGGGTCGTAGGCTGCGGCGCGCTTCTTCATGGTGGTGATCAGCATCCCGGTGAACACGATGATGAAGACGAAGAGCGCGATCAGCGGCAGCACGAGCATCGGGCTCGTCGCGAGGAGCTCGGATTTCACTTCCCGCCTCCGTTCGCGTCCGTGACCGCGGCGACGGCGGGTGGAGCTTTCCCCACCTCGCCCATCTTGCCGAGACGCTGGAGGTAGGAGATGAGCGCGACGAGCTGGGTGTCGGGCTCGATCTTGACGCCCTCGGTCGCGAGGTCCTTGACGATGCCTTGGGCCTGCGCAGTGGCATCGGCCTGGGCTCCGTCGATGGCCGCCTGGGTGTAAGGCACGCCGACGGTGTGAAGCGCATGCAGCTTCTGATCGGTCCGCGTCAGATCGACCTTGTCTTCGGCAAGGTGAGCGTACGGCGGCATGTTCGAGCCGACCGTGATGGCGCGCGGGTCGATCATGTGGCGGTAGTGCCAGAGGTTCGGGTACTTCCCGCCTTCGCGGGCGAGGTCCGGACCGGTGCGCTTGCTGCCCCACTGGAACGGGTGGTCGAACGCCGAGTCGGCAAGCGTCGAGGCCTCGCCGTAGCGCTGCGCCTCGAAGCGCATCGTGCGGATCATCTGCGAGTGGCACGTGTAACAACCCTCGCGGATGTAGATGTCGCGGCCCTCGATCTCGAGCGCGCTGTACGGGTGAACCTCGCCCTTCACGACCGCCTCGGCGGGCTTCACGATGAGCGCGGGGACGAGCTCGGCGATACCGCCGACGAGCACCGCGAGCGTCGCGAAGACGGTGAAGATGAGCGCGCGCCCCTCGAGGATGCGATGCCACGCGGGCGCGCCGTTCTGCTTGGCAGCCTGCACGGCGATGACGCCGATGACGCCGACCGCGAAGGCGACGAGCATGAAGAACGGGCTCGCGTAGGTGTTGGCGACGAGCCCAACCGAGAAGACCGCGAAGACCAGCGTGCTGATGACGACGGGCTTGGCGAAGACGATCTTCGCCCACGCGAGCTCGGGCTTGCGCACCGGCGCGACGACCCAGACTTCCGTGGTGACGACCTTCGCGCCCGCCATGGTCCTGAAGAGGTTGTAGGCCATCATCAGCATGCCGAGCAGGTAGACGGTGCCGCCGATGAGGCGCATCCAGTACATCGGCTTGAGCGCGAGGACCGTCTCGATGAACGTCGGGTACATGAGCGAGCCGTCCGGGTTGAGCGCGCGCCACATGAGGCCCTGCGTGACGCCGCTGACCCACATCGAGATGACGTAGAGGAGAATGCCGAACGTCCCGCTCCAGAAATGGATGTCGGCCAGGCGCTTCGAGTAGAGCTCCTTGCCGTAGAGCTTCGGGATCATCCAGTAGAACATTCCGGCGGCCATGAAGCCGTTCCACCCGAGGGCGCCGGCGTGGACGTGGCCGATGATCCAGTCGGTGTAGTGAGCGAGGCCGTTGACGCTCTTGATCGAGAGCAGCGGGCCCTCGAACGTCGCCATGCCGTAGAACGTCACCCCGGCGGCGAAGAACTTGAGGACGGGGTCGGTGCGGAGCTTGTCCCAGCCGCCGCGAAGCGTGAGCAGGCCGTTGAGCATTCCGCCCCACGACGGCGCCCACAGCATCAGGCTGAAGATCATGCCGAGCGACTGCGCCCAGTCGGGCAGCGCGGTATTGAGGAGGTGGTGAGGTCCAGCCCAGATGTAGAGGAAGATCAGCGCCCAGAAGTGGACGATGCTGAGTCGATACGAGTAGACGGGCCGGCCTGCCGCCTTGGGCAGGTAGTAGTACATGATGCCGAGCACGGGGGTCGTGAGGAAGAACGCGACGGCGTTGTGTCCGTACCACCACTGCACGAGCGCATCCTGCGCGCCGCCGTATGCCGAGTAGCTCTTCAGCGCGAACACCGGGATCGCCATGCTGTTCACGATGTGGAGGACCGCGACGGTGATGATCGACGCGATGTAGAACCAGAGCGCGACGTAGAGGTGCTTCTCGTTCCGCTTGGCGAGCGTCCAGAAGAAGTTGACCGCGAAGACCACCCATATGATGGCGATCGCGATGTCGATCGGCCACTCGAGCTCCGCGTACTCCTTGCCCTGCGTGTAGCCGAGGGGGAGCGTGAGCGCCGCCGAGACGATGATCAGCTGCCAGCCGATGAAGTGGACCTTCGAGAGCACATCGGAGGCGAGACGTGTCTTCAGGAGCCGCTGCGAGGAGTGGTAGATGCCGGCGAACACCATGTTGCCGACGAACGCAAAGATGACGGCGTTCGTGTGCAGCGGTCGCAGGCGCCCGAAGCTCAACATCGCGTGGACGTTGGCGGGCCACCACGCCATCTGCAGCGCGATGATGGCGCCGACGAGCATGCCGACGATTCCCCAGATGAGCGATGCAACCGCAAAGTTGCGTGGCGTCAGGTCGTCGTAGATGACCTTCACGCGCTCGCCGGCGGGCGAGAGCGCCTCGGAGGCAGCGTCTGCTGTTTGGGGGGCCGGGGGATGGCTCGTCATGATTCGGTTCCTTGGGTTTCCTTCACGCGGGGAGGATCGGGAGGGGTGGAGTGCGTAACGGGAGCGCCGTCGTTCTCCATCGGGAGCAGGGCGAGACGGTCGGAGTGATCGAAGCTGCGCTGCCGGCAGGTGAACCCGAAGAGGAGCAACGAGCTGACGACCAACAGGAGGCTGACGAAGACCTGCAGAATCAAGATGTCCAAGAGGGTTCCCTTCTTCAGCCGCGCTTGCGCGTGGACCCCTTGGGTTCACGCGTGAGCTGCGCCGTCGTCGCGAGCACCGTGGTGAGCGAGCTGACGGGCATGAGGATGGCGCACCAGAGCGGAGTCATCAGGCCGGCGAGCGCCAGCGTGACGGTGATGACGTTGTAGAAGACCGCGATCGCGAGGTTGGTCCGCACGACGCGCGCCAGGCGCTTGCTCATCTGCAGTGCAGCGCGCACGGGGCCGAGGCCCGGCGAGACGAAGTAAAAATCGCAGCGTGCGGCCATGAAGGGTCGATCGATCGCGGGGGTGCCTGCGCAGTAGGCCTCCTCGGCGACGAGGCTGTCGTTGATGCCGTCGCCGATGAAGAGCGTCTTCTTCCCGTCGCGCGCGACGAGCTCGTGGAGCCACGCCGCCTTGCCCTCGGGGGTGCGGGCGCCGAACGCGCGCTCTCCGTCGATCCCGCACTCGATCGCCATCGTGCGCGTCGCCTCGGCGGAGTCGCCGGAGAGGACCCAGCTCTCGTAACCCTCGCGCTCGAGGCTCTTCACCTCGCCGAGCGCCCCGGGCCGAGCCTCCTCGCCGGTCCTCACGGCGGCCACGACGCGGCCGCTCTTGCCGAGCACCACATCGGCGGTCTCGCTGTCGTCGTCGCACGCCCAGGCCGGCGCTCCCATCCGCCACTCGCCGGTCTCCAGGCCTTTGCCTGCGATCTCGTGCACGTCTCGCTTCGCATCGAAGCCGTCGCGTGCGCCCATGCCTTCGAGGCACGTCACGATCGCGCGGCTCTTGGGGTGCGAGCTTCGGACCGCGAGGTCGTAGGCCATCGCGCGGTCCGCGTCGCTCAGCAGAAGGAGCGCCTCCGGGTTCTGGACGACGAGCAGGCCGGTGGTCAGCGTCCCGGTCTTGTCGAAGACGACGCGCTCGATCTCCGCAGCGCGGTCGAGGAAGCCCGGCGTGCGCACGAAGAGACCGACCCTTCGCAAGCGAGCGTGCG
>JAYSXP010000200.1:0-5522 GCA_043717125.1 Polyangiaceae bacterium
TGATCGCCCGTCGTGAGCCGCGTGACCCCCTTCAGCCCGAAGATGGGAGTGTCGGGCACGGAGGTTCCAGGATCGGACTTGCCGTTGCCGAGCTCGCCGAAGTCATTTCGGCCCCAGCATCGGACGGTACCGTTCACGAGGCGGGCGCACGTGTTCTGCCATCCCACGGCGATCTCCGCGACGGCCTGCAGAGCCCCCACCGTCGGCGCGGGGATGGTACGCGTGTCCACCGTGGTTCCATCGCCGAGCGCGTTCTGGTCGTTCGCGCCCCAGCACCAGACCGTCCCGTCGTCACGCAACGCGCACGTATGGCCATATCCGGCGGCCACCTGGACGACATGGTCGATGCCGGGGACGATGGTGGGCACCTGAGAACAGTCTTCTTGGTCGCAGATTTGCGAGGTGGGGTAGCCCAACTGGCCGTAGCGGTTGTAACCCCAACAGTAGACGGTGCCGTTCATCAGGGCCGCGCACGTGTGCCATGCGCCGGTCGCCAGCGAGCTGACGTTCGCGAGCTGCGCGCCCGCCGATCCGACCACTGCCGCTGCAAAGTTGCGATGCTCTCGCGTGCCGTCGCCGACCTCCCCGTAGTAGTTGTCGCCCCAGCAGCGCACCTCGCGACCCACCGTGAGGGCGCACGTATGGTAGAAGCCCGCGGAGACGAAGGTGAAGCTGCCCTGGACTGCCTCGCCGACCGAGGTGCGGGGTGCGTTGGTGAGGTCGCCGAGCTGGCCCTTGGCGTTCGAGCCCCAGCAACGAACGACGTTCGCTTTTTGTAGAATGCACGTATGTTCGAGGCCGGTCGCCACGTCCTCCACGACAGGGTTCCCCAGCACGGACGTGGGTATGGCACGGTCGACCTTCGTGCCGTCGCCGAGCTCCCCGTGGGCGTTGTTACCGAAGCAGAACAGCCCGCCGCCCGTGCGCGCCGCGCACGTGTGGGAGTACTTGCTGGCCAGGATGCGGGGCGCCGGCGGCGGCACGAATGCGTCGTGCGCATCGGTGGCGGGGGCGTCGACGGCGGCGTCCATAGTGGCGACCGGTGGATCCGGGACCGCGCCGTCGGGACCCTCCGCAGCAGGCCGCGGTGACAGCGTGTCCAGATCGAGGACTCCTGCGCAAGCTGCGAGTCCACCCGCGAGCGCGAGCGCCGTCACCATCCGTCGTCCCCTCGCCACGATGGACCGAACCGTAGCGGATCGAAGGGCCGGCGCGTAGGAGGAAGCCGCGCGCTCTGCGGGGGCGGGCGCTCGGAGCCGCTGCTACGGGCCGGTGGTGCTCGCCGAGAGGACGACGGTGAGTTCCACGACCGCTCGAGTGCACCACGCTCCCCGCGCCGGAAGCCGGTGTCACCTGGGCGCGCTCGCTATTCGGTGACCTGAGTCATCTTCACGAACGTCGACAGCGGGGTCGCCGCGGGCAGGTTCGTCAACTGCGTCTTGGGGCAGAGCCTCATCACGGAAGGACCCCAGAGCGACGGCGCAGCGCTCTACTACACGAACGCCAACGGCGGCCGCGTGATGAAGGTCGCCAAGTAGAGCTCGGCTTCGCTCCTTCGAGATCCGCCGACCTGTCCGGCATCTGCGCCCGGCACCGGATCGCAACTTTCGATCGGGCCCGTGCATGCCGAGCCGCTCACCTCCACCGCGGTGACGTCCGGACGCTCGGACGGCGGAATCTCGAGGACGACGAAGTTCGTCGCAACGCAGTCGCAATAGTGGGTCGCGCTCGAGCCCGATTCAGGTTTGGTCGGGCACACGATCGCCGGACGACGGCGAGCGCTCCGCCTCGAGCCCGCAGCTGCACCGACTCGAGCCGAGCTCTCCTCGATTTTGCAGCGCATTTACGCGCGCGTCATGAAGTGGCTGTCGCGGCGTGGCCTGCTCCACGGACCTTCTCCGACGGTCTCGCCTACGATGGCCTACGCTCCGAGGCCGAGTGAGGACACGCGCACGAAACGGAACCGTCTTCGTCGCGAGCTGCATCGCGTTCGTCGCGTTCGGCGCTCGCGCGGATGCGCCGTCGGTCGGCGCGGTCGAGTGGACCGTCGCGGCGCCGGCCACGGTGCCGCCTGCGCGCTTCGCCTTCGCGGTCGCGCAGCATGCCGTTCGAGGCGAGACCATCCTCTTCGGCGGCCAAGCCAGCCTCGGCACGGTGGTGGCGGATACCTGGGCATGGAACGGCGCGAGCTGGGTCGAGAGAACTGCCGCACCGTCGCCGAGCGCGCGTCGTGGGCATGCGATGGCCTTCGATGACGCGCGAGGCAAGGTTCTCCTCTTCGGCGGCGAGCCGTGTACCTCCGGCTGTGCGGCGCTGGCCGACACCTGGGAGTTCGACGGCAAGAGCTGGAAGCTGCTCGCTCCGCCTGTCTCGCCCATGGCGCGTACGACCCACTCCATGGCGTACGACCCGACCCGCAAGAAGGTCGTCCTCTTCGGCGGCTGCTCCGACCCGATGAACCCGCGCGGTTCACTGCTCGACGATACCTGGGAATGGGACGGCGCGACGTGGTCTCCGGTGACCGTCGCGACGAAGCCCACCCCCGTACGGTCGGCGTCCATGCAGTTCGACGGAGCAGGCATCGTCCTCTATGGCGGGTACGGGGGCGTCGGTCCGCCCGGACCGCCGCCGGTCTCGGGGCAGACGTGGCACTACGACGGTGTCTCGTGGACCAAGCAGTCGCCCGCGATCGCTCCAACGCCTCGCGCCGACGCGGCGGTCGCGTTCGATGCCGCTCGCCAGCGTGTCGTCGTCTACGGCGGTCGCGCGTGTTCCAGCGGCATGTGCTCGGGCTACCAGGAGATCTGGGAATGGAACGGGGTGTCCTGGCGCGAGCGCAGTCCCTCGCTCGTGGTGCCGAACGACAGCGGCAGCGCCGCGCTCGCCTACGACCCGACGCGTCGGCGCACCGTGCTCGTCCGCAGCGACGGTTCGCCCAGCATGATCGTATGGGAGCTTCTCGGCTACGCGGAGTCGTGCACGAGCGACCAGCAGTGCGATACGTCGAGCTGCAACGGCGGCGTCTGCTGCAAGGTGGCGTGCGGGCCGTGCTCGGACTGTGATGTCACGGGAACGCGCTGCGTCCCCGTTCGCTCGAAGGACGACGTCGAGTCGTGCACCGGCGTCTCCACGTGCAACGAGCTGGCGGAGTGCAAGCGCAAGCTCGGCCAGGCCTGCGCCGGGCCGGACGAATGCGCGTCCGGGCTCTGCACGACCGGCGTGTGCTGTTCGGTCGAGCGTTGCGGCGCGTTCGCCTGCGATACGGGCGGATCGTGCAACGTGTCGTGCACCACGGACGCTCAGTGCGCGCCCGGGAACACGTGCGCAGGCGGACAGTGCGTGCACAGCACCGTCACGTGTGACGGCAACGTCGCGGTCGACGTGACGACCGGGGCCCGCACGACGTGCGCGCCCTACGCGTGCGGCGTCGAGGGATGCCTCGGGACGTGCTCCTCGAGTGACGAGTGCTCTCCGGGCGCGCTATGCGACGCGCAGAAGAACTGCACCGCGCCTCCGGCATCGGCGGATGCATCCTGCACGTCGTCGCGCCCAGCAGGTGGCTCCTCGTCGAGCTGGGCTCTTGGGCTCCTCGGGCTCGGCGCGTGGATCGTCGGAAGGGCAAGGCGCAATGGCGCGTCGCGCTGATCTCGGAGCACGGCTGGCGTTCGTGCTCGTGCTCGCCAGCGACGTCAGCCGGGCCGATACGCAGACCCCGCTCTGGCAGGAGGGCCCGCGCAACGCAGCCGTGCCGAACGGGTACGATCTCGTCTTCGACCCGGTGCGCGGCGCCGTCGTGCTCGCCCAGGGCCTTCAGCTCTACGCGTATGACGGAGTCGCCTGGAAGCTCCTCCCGGCGACGAAGATGGCCCCGCTCGTCTTCCGAGCTGCGTTTGCCTTCGATGCCAAGCGGAAGCGTCTCGTCCGCTACGACGAGTACCGCGAGACCTGGGAGTGGGACGGCGCGACGTGGATGAACGTCGCGATGAATGGGCCCAAGCTCGCGTCCTTCGCTGACAGCTCCGCCCGTATGGTCTACGACGAGTCGCTCGCGAAGGTGGTCGCGATCGGCTCCGCGACCTCCCCGCAGCCGCTCGCGACCTGGACGTTCGACGGCGCGGCGTGGAACGAGGTCATCTCGCCGACGCCGCCGAGTCGCAGGACCGACTTCGGCGTCACCTACGACGTGGCGCGCAAGAAGGTCATTCTCTTCGGCGGTCTCGTCGACTCGGCGATGGGTCTCGCCCCCACGAACGAGACCTGGGAGTGGGACGGCGTGGCGTGGGACAAACGCGCCCCCACGACGAGCCCACCTGCGCGTGGAGCCGCGATCGCGTACGACATCGCACGCAAGCGCACGATCCTCTTCGCGGGCATCGGGGCCGCGCTCAACGCGATTCCACTCGACGACACCTGGGAGTACGACGGAACCACCTGGGTCGAGGTTCATCCCGCGAGCCCGCCCCCGCCGCGGCGCGTCGGAGGCGTGACCTACGATCGGGGACGCGGGAGAACCGTCCTCTTCGGAGGCGGCAACATCACACCTGCGAACGACACCTGGGAGTACTCCACCTTCGGCGGAACCTGCGCGTCGGACGCCGACTGCAACACCGCTCGCTGCGACGTTGGTGTATGTTGCACCGTCGCGTGCGGAGCATGCGGGCGCTGCGATGCGAACGGCACAGGCTGCCTCCCGGTACGCAGCGCAGACGACGACTCCTGCACCGGCCCCAGCACCTGCGACGCGAGCGCGCGATGCAAGTGGAAGGCCGGTCATGCATGCGGCCTTGGCTCCGAGTGCGCTTCGCACGAGTGCACCCACGCGATCTGCTGCGGCTCGCTCTGTGCGCCGTTCGCATGCAACGCGGACGGAGGTTGCAAGACGACGTGCGCAGCCGACACCGACTGCGCGGCGCCGGCCATATGCCTGGATAATGCATGTAAATTGCGCACCGAGACCTGCGAGAGCGCATCGGTCTCGCGCGCGGCCAGCGGGGCAACCCAGAGCTGCGCGCCGTTCGCCTGCGATCCGCGCGCGGGCACGTGCCGCGTCGTATGCGCGAGCAGCAGCGAGTGCAGTACGGGCTTCTCGTGCACGGCCGGCGGCACCTGCGCGAGCGTCACGTCGTCGCAGGCCGGCTGCTCCGTTTCGGAGGACTGGATGCGTCCGTCGTCGTCGCCGCTCCGCTGGGCGTTCGTGCTCGCGGCCGTCGGGGCGGCGGTCCTCGGCGTGAGGCGACGCCGGCGCTGGCTGTGACTGGGCGCTACGGCGCGCCGTTCATCCCTGGTGATGAACGCGTTCATCACCGGTGATGAACATCAGCGGCCGTTCGCTTTCGAAGCTTGTCGATGTCGGCGGCGGGGATGTGCTCGAAGCGCAGGTCGGCCCCCTGTCCCGGCTTGGTGGCGACGGCGGTCACGAGCGCGCGCTCGACGCCGAGCTGGTGGAGGCGTCGCTGGAGGAGCGCGGCGAACGTGCGCTCCTCGGTGGTGGTCGTGCGGCCGCGTCCGGGCTTGGCGGCGGC
>JAYSXP010000003.1:0-21824 GCA_043717125.1 Polyangiaceae bacterium
GCCGGCAAGAGCTACCCGGCCATGGCCTCGATGAAGCCCCTCTACGACCCGACCAATGAGAAGGTGAAGTGCTGAGGACGGCGCCTCACGGCAGGTCGACGCACGTAGCCGAGCCGAGACCGTCGCGCGGCTCGGCCCAGAAGCGATACGGCGTGAACCAGAAACCTGCGTCGATGCCGATCGACGCCTGGCGCCACGAGCCCATCACGTAGCCCCAGTCACGGAGCGAGCGCTGATCGGGGGTGCCCATCAGGTATTCGAAGCCGGTCGCGTCCTGGAGGTAGGTCGACTGGAGCCAGTCGTCGGTCAGGAGATAGGCGGCGCGTGCGCCCATCGCGTGCATCCAGCGGCCGCTGTTCCGGAGATTCGTGTGCGTGTGCTCGGCGCATGGCTCGACGAGGATCCGCTCGGGCGAGACGTGCTCCTTGCACTCGAGCAGCTGCATCATCGCGAAGGCCTCGATGACGCGCGAGTGTACGGCGCCGCCCGAGACGATCGCGACGGGCGCGATGCCGCCGCGCAGTGCATCGGCGGCGCGCGCGGTGCGGACGGGAAGGGCGCCGAGCCGCCCGAGATCGCCGTCCGCGAGGTCCCGGCAGGTGTGGCCGGGGAGGAACCCCGCAAGCGCGGTGTCGTTCTGCTCGAGGACGCCGTGTCCCGGGATCACGAGGGCAGAGTAGGGATAAATTTTCGACTCTCGCGCGATCGCGCGGAGCGCGCGAGCGTTCTGGCGCTGCGCCGACTCGCGCTGGTCAGGGGTGAGCGAGCACGGGAAGAACTTCGACGGCGCGGCCACCGGTAGCGCGTCGAGCTCGTCGGCGAGCGCTTCGAGTCTTGCGCGCGTGCTCGGCGCGGGGAAGGCGCACCCTCGCGGCGGGGGGCCGGCCGACACGTTACGACCGTCGTGCGTCACCGGGGTAAAACATGCATCTTGCACGTTACTCTCGGGGAACGACACATGGGTGATGGCCGACTCGTCGCGACCGACGATCGACGTGAGCCAGCTCCCGCACATCGTGGCGTGTGCCGGCGGCTCGCCGCTGCCGCCGAGCCGCCCGAACCTCGCGTCGTTCGCGGTGAACGCGGGCACGGGCTCGCGCATCCCGCATCCGACGAGCCCGATCCCGAAAATCCCTGCCGCGACTCTCCCCACCGCCGCAGCGCTTACCGCAGCCCACGCCCGGCCGCCATCCTGTAGCCTCCGCCCATGCGCCGCGCGTTCCTCTTCGTGCTCCTGCTCACCGCGTGCAAGAGCGCCCGCGAGCCCACCCGCCCCTCGGGCACGGACTCCGCCTCCCTCCCGAGCTCCCCCGTGCCCGCTCTCGTGCCCCTGCTCGTTCTCTCACCGACCTCGTCGCCCGTGCCGACCTCGTCGGGCACCGTCCCGCCACCAGAGGATCTCCCTCCCTCCGTCACGCTCGCCACCATCGGCATGCACGTCGGCGGCGGTCCCTACGACGAGCCGACGAAGGAGCCGATGAAGCGCTCCGTCGAGCCGCGCTTCCCCGACCTCGCGCGCTGCTGGAAGCACGTGAGCCGGCCCGCGCCCACGGACGTCGGTGTCGATCTAACGATCGAGGCGAGCGGCGGCCACGCGCGCGTGTCGAACCCGCGCACCTCCGTCACGAGCGACGGCTTCGTCCCGTGTGTCGTCGCGTTCTTCGAGAGCGTCGACTTCCAGAAGCCGAAGAACGGCAAGACCGTGGTGAGCTACTCGGTGCGCTTCACGCCCTGATGGACGCCACCGGACGGTCGCCGATCCAGCGAAGTAGGCGCGACTCAGACGAGGACGATCGCGCCATTGCGCAAGAGGTCGTCGATCGCCTCGAGCCCGGAGAGCTCGTCGAGCCCGCACGCGTCGAGGATCTGCTCGAGCGTGCGCCGTCCGTCGACCTGAGACACGAAGAGGCTGGATCGTTCGTCGAGCGGTAGAAGGAAGAGCTCTTCGGCGCGCACGCAGACCCTCGGCACGATGTTCGTGAAGAGGCTGGGCTCGGCCCGGGGCTCGGGAGTCAGAACGAGCCATTGGGCCTCGTGAGCAACGAGCTCCTCGGGCTGATCGTCGTAGATGGGGATCAGGCCGCCGAACGGGTCGTCAGGCTCGATCTCGCCGCGCACGATGGCGAGCAGACGCTCGTCGACCTTCGTCATCCGGAGCGTCACCGCGCCGCTCAGATACTCCGCCTCTGGGGCGAGTCGTACGTTGCGCTCGATCGTGATCTCGTCGTCCTGATTCGTATCGGGCGCGCGGCTCTTTCTTGATGCTCCTGTCACGATCGAGAATCCCCCTCGTGGACAGGAACGGCAGGGCGCCGCGGATCTTGAGCCGAATTCTCCGCCACCTCGGGAGTGCTCTCTCGTCGCGAACTTTGCCCGCCGGCCAGGTTCGTGCATCCTCCGCCGGTGTTGCGGCCCACCGCGTTTGCGCTCGCGTCTCTCGCTCTCGTAGCGTGCGCGGGGCCGCGCGTGCAGGACCGCATGCCCAAGGTCGTACATACGACCGCCGCCCCGATCGCCGCACCTCCCGCGACGCCCACGACCCCGTCGTATCCGGGGCACTGGTACTTCGAGTGGCTCTCGGCCGACGGTCGGCGCGCGCTTTTACGCCGGCTCGACGGCGAGGCTCGCTCGACGCTGCAGACCCGCGTAGTGGACGTGGAGACGAAGCACGTCCTCGTGGAGGACACGTTCACCGAGCTCGGGAAGCTCCCGACGGCGACGATCGGTCGCAAGCCCAACGAGGTCGCAGAGCTGATGGGTCGGCTCGCGGCACCGACCTTCGCCGACGACCTCGTGCGTGGCGCGAGCATCGCGGAGGGTTTCCCGTTCGGCTCGTGCGGTCGGCTCTCCACGTCGCCTCAGGGCGGCGCGATCGCGTTCAATGCGGGCGACTGGCTCTACGTCGCGGACAGCCGTGGTCACGTGCAGAAGCGACTGACGACGGCCGCGGCGTACGACCCGCGTTTCACCCCCGACGGCCGGAATCTGCTCTTCCGTCGCGCAACCGGCACGATCGACAAGGGCCGCGCGAAGTACGAGCTCTTCATCATGCCGACGGATCTCTACTCTGCGCCGAGGCTCCTCGGCGGCACCGCGGGCGCGCGTGATCGAATCGCGATCGACGCCGAGGGCGGCGTGGCGGTCGTCGTTGCGTCGCAGGAGCCGCAGATCAAGACGTGCGTGCTCTCGATCGGGCTCAAGGCGCCCTTCGCCGTCAAGAAGCTCGCGTGCATCGACGGTGGCGAGCCGCTCGTCGACGCGGTGCTCTCTCCGAACGGGCGGTGGGCTGCCGTGACGACGCAGAAGACCGCGAAGGACTCACCGTCGGGCTTCGAGTGGAGGCTTCGCGCGATGTCGCTCGCGACCGGGAAGGTGGCGCTCGACCAGCCGGCGGAGCCGGGGCTCCTCGTGCGTGCCATCAGCGATGCCGGGCTGCTCGTGCAGAGCGGGGCGGGGATCATCGGGGAACCGAGGGTGGTGCTCGACGACCTGGTGGCAAGGACGAAGCGGACGCTCCCGCGTCCGGTCGAGCTCGGTCACCGCGGCTTCTTCCGCAGCGCGACCGAGCTCGTCGTCGTGCGCGGCGGCTCGGTCGGCGTCGTCGATCTCGCGCAGGAGTGAATCAGAGTGCCGGATCACTCCGCGGGGCAGGAGGTCCTGATCGGGGGCCTGGACGGGTCGAGGAGGAACTGCGTGACGACGTCGCGAACGCATGCGCTGTGGAGCGCGGCGGCGTGGCCGTCGCCCTCGTACGTTAGGAGGCTCGAGCCGTTTCCGAGCTGGCTCACCAGGTCGGCGCCCTGCGCGTATGCCGTGATCGGATCGAACCTGCCGGAGATCACGAGCGCCTTCGGAGCCGAGGCCGCGCTCACCGCGAGGCGTGCGCCCGCGCGCGTGTGTGGCCACCCTGCGCAGAGCGCCCACGGAAGCAGCGCCGCTGTGCCTCGTGGATGCGCCGTTCGCTGCGATGCCGCGAAGGCCTGGAACGCATCGACCGTCTGCACGCGCTCGCTGAACGGCTGATCCACACACGCGATCGCGAGGAGCCCGAGCAACGTCGTGTCGTAGTGGCCGTCGACCGTGCGACCTATCACGCTGTCGACGCCGTCGAGGAGCTTCGTCGCGTTGCCGGCCTCCGCGGCCGCGAGCTCGGACGCGAGCCCACGCCAGTCCGCCGTGCGAAGACCGTCGGCCAGCGCGAAGTGCAGGTCGACGAGCGACAGTCGTCGCGCGCCCGCGGCGAGCCCGCCCTCGGCCTTCGCCTTCGCCACGAGCGCATCGAGCCGCTCTGCCACGGCGGCGGGGTCCGTGGCTGCTGCCCCCGTCCCGCGCAGTGCGCAGGAGGCGTCGCGCGCGCAGGCCTCGAAGAACCGCGCGAAGCCGAGCTCGTAGCTCGCGCCCTGCTCCTCGATGTCGCCCTCGAGATCCCGAGCCAGCACCGTCGCCGAGTCGAGCGCGAAGGCACGAACGCGATCGGGAAAGAGCGTCGCGTAGGTCGCGCCGAGCCAGGTGCCGTACGAGAAGCCGAGGTAATTGAGCTTCTCTTCGCCGAGCGCCTCGCGGATTCGATCGAGATCGCGCGCCGCGTTCTCGGTGTTCATCGCGCCTAGCACGCGCGCGTCGGCCTTCGCGAGGCAGCCTTCGAGGAGCGCGGTGCGGAGCTCGGTGACCGCCTGGAGTGAAGTCGGCGTCTCGAGCGTGAGATCGGTACTGCGGAATCGCTCGAAGAGCGCGTCGTCGCTGCAGGCGATGGGCGCGCTGCGCCCCACGCCGCGCCAGTCGAACGTGACGACGTCGAACTTCGTGGTCGCCTCTGAGAACGCCGCGCTGAGCACGGGATACGTCGTCGCGAGTCGTTCGACGAACGCTTGCCCCGGGCCGCCCGGATTGACGACGACCGTGCCGAGCCGCGCGGAGGGCTCCTTCGCGGGCGCGCGCAGGACACTGATCTCGATCTTCGCCCCGCTCGGGTCGGCGTAGTCGACGGGCACCTCGACGGTCGCGCACTCGTAGTCGCCCTCGCAGGGCGTGAACGTGACGCGCTTGCTCGGCGTCGTGTCATCGCTCGAGCCGCAGGCCGCACCGAGCACGGCCGACGCGACGACCGCCCACACCGCACCCCTTGCGCCGCGGCTTGCCCTCGTCATGTCACACGAGACGATAAGCGGTCGTCACCGCTTCGGCCTTCGAGCAGACGTGGAGCTTTCGGTACATCGCCCGGACGTGATGGCGCACGGTGTTGACGCTCATCGAGAGCATGCGCGCCACGTCGTCGTAGGTCGCACCCTTCGCGAAGAGCTCGATGATCTCGCGCTCGCGATCGGTGAGGTCCGAGGCGTCAGGCGAGCCGTCATGTGCAGCCACCACCCCGGCGCTCGGGGTCGGCGCCAGCCCGCGACCTCTAAAATCGTCGAGCAGCCTTCGCGCGATGGTCGGCGAGATCGGCGCGCCACCGTCGCGCAGGATCGCGAGCGACTCCGCCACGCGCGTCGTCGCGTCACCCTTGAGCAGGTAGCCCGACGCGCCCGCGGAGAGCGCCTTGTAGACGTTGTCGTCGTCGTCCCAGACGGTGAGGACGAGGACGGCCATCTGCTTGTCGACGGCGAGCTGGATGAGGGGGATCGAGCTCCCGTCCGAGAGCTGGAGGTCGAAGACGCCGATGGTCGCGCCCGAGGTCTCGATGGCCCTTCTGCCGGAGACCACGTCCCCAGCCTGCACGACGACGGTGAAAGCGCCGTCGCTTTCGATCTGCCGCACGACCCCCCGTCGGATCATGGGGTCATCTTCGAGCACGAGGACCGCGTCCGTCACTGGACGGAAGTATATAGTGGCCTTAGGGCATCGCAATCGTCAGAGTCCGATAATTCGTGGGTAAATCGTGACGCAAACAGTGGTCGAGGTGCCCGTGCGCACCCCGCTCGGGCCCGAGGAACGCTTCGAGCATGCGTTCGAGCGCGAGCGCGGGGAGACCATCCAGACGCGCTCGCGCTGGATCTGGGGCGGCTCGCTCACGATGTTCTTCGTCAGCCTCGTTCTCGTCGACCGAGCCGTCTTCACGTGGGGGCAGGCGCTGACCATCCGGCTGCCTGAGCTTGCGCTCGCCGCTACCATGCTCGTCTACCTGCGAAAGCCGCGCCCGCGGGTCCAGATCGAGCGCTGGACCACGCTCGGCTGGACGCTCATGGCGGTCCTGAGCAGCTGGGGCTTCACGGTGGTTCCTCTCGAGAAGCTGCCGGCGAAGGTGGCTGCACTCACGCTCTCGGTGATCGTCGTGTGTCTCCTGGGAGCGTTCACCTGGCAGACGTCGTTCCTCATCGCGCTGATCACGATGCTCTCGCTTTCCTCGCTGCTCTACGTGGGCGCGAACTCGCTGTACATGCTCACGATGACCGTGGTTGGCTTCGCGTGGGGCGTCATCATCGTCTCGGCGGCGGCCCGCGATCGGCTGAAGCGCAAGGAGCTCGTCGCTCGCCTTGGCCTCATCGAGGCGAACGAGAAGCTGCAACGTGAGGACGAGCTCAAGAGGCGCCTCTTTGTGAACCTGAGCCACGATCTCCGGACGCCGCTCGCGATCGTCCGCGGCGAAGCGGCGATGCTGCGGAGCTCCGGGCGCATGGATGACGACGACGCCGCGCTCGCTCGCGTCGAGCGCAACGCCGCGGCGCTCTCACAGCTCGCCGATCAGCTGCTCGACCTCGCGCGGCTCGAGGCCGGCCAGATGCCCGTCCGCGCGCGCGCGTGCGACATCGCTCAGGTAGCTCGCGACATTGCGTCGCAGCTCGCGCCGCCGGGCGCGCTGCGCATCGTGACCAAGACCGAAGGCGACCACTTCGTGGGGCGTGTCGACCCGACACATCTCCAGCGCATCGTGACGAACATCGTCGCGAACGCCCTCCGCCAGGCGAAGCCGGGCGCCGAGCCTGGACTCGTCACGCTCGTCGTCCGCGGTGTGAAGCGGGCCGAGCGCGTCGAGCTCGACGTCATCGACGAGGGGCCGGGGGTCCCGCCCGAGCGTCGCGAGGCCATCTTCACGCGGTTCGTCTCGTTCGACTCCGACGGCAACACGGCCTCCGGCATCGGCCTCCCGCTTGCGCGCGAGCTCGCGCTACTGAACGAGGGCACGCTCGAGCTGCTCGCGGGGGTTCGGCCGACGACGTTTCGCCTGACGCTGCCTGCAACGTCGGACGAGCCCGATGCGATCGAGCCCGCGCTAGCCGCTGCGCTCGCGCCCGGTCGCGAGCCCCGCCTCACATCTCCTTCTTCACGGCCTCCCGCCTCTCGCCCTCGACGGCGGATCCTCGTCGTCGAGGACAATGCGGACATGGGGCTTCTCCTGGTGCGCTCGCTCGGCAGTGCGTATCGGGTCGAGCACGTCACTCGTGTGGCCGACGCGCTGGCGGTGCTCGCCGAGGACCCGCCTACCGCCGTCCTCTCGGACGTCATGTTGCCCGACGGCACCGGTTACGACGTGCTCGCGGCGATCCGCAGCCGTCGTGATCTCGATCGGTTGCCCGTCGTGCTCGTCTCTGCGCTCGGCGAGGTGGACGAGCGCGTGCGAGGTCTCTCGGCCGGCGCCGACGACTACGTCCCGAAACCGTTCGCGCCCGAGGAGCTCCGCAGTCGCGTCAACGCGGCGATCGAGCGCGCCGACACGTGGGGACAGGCGCTCGCCGCGCAGCGCGACGCCCTCTTGATGGAGGTCCACGACGGCGTGAGCGCGAGCCTCTCGCGCGCGTCGATCCTGCTCTCCGATCTCGAGCCCCACCTCAGCGCCGAGACCGTTGCGCATGCGCGCGACGCGATCCGCGACGGGCTCGACGAGGTGCGCGCCATCACGCGTCTGCTCGCGCCGAAGCCGGCCTCGTTCCAGGCGCTGACCGCAGAGATCCGTCGCGCGATGGGCGACGCCTGCGTCGCCGCGAAGCTCGAGCTCGACTTCGACGTGCAGAGCAATCCTGCCCTCGACGGCGCCAGCGTGCACGCGGGCACGGCGCACACGATGAGGCGCGTCGCGCGCGAGGCCACGACCAACGCGATCAAGCACGCGCGCGCGAACAAGCTCGCCTGCCACGTGTCGGCCACGGCGGAGTCGTTCGTGATGCGCGTCCAGGATGACGGTCGCGGTCTCCCGAACGAGCGATCGGACGGACAGGGCCTCGGCATCATGCGCCGTCGCGTCGGACGCGTCGGCGGCACCGTCGAGCACGGAAATCGCGCCGGGGAAGCGGGCGGCGGTGCGTATGTAGAGGTGCGCCTCCCGAGGCTCTCACGCTGAGACCGTACCTCCTACGGTCGGTCGCCGCATGAATGTGCGATCGCCTGACCCCGGCCGCCTCCATACGCTTGCCGCATGACTATTAAATCGTTCGCTTTGATCGGTCTCTCGAGCCTTCTCTTGGTCGCCGGTTGTGGCAGCAGTGACGACAGCAAGCCCGCGGCCGCGGAGGGAACGCCCAACAAGTCGGGCGCGAGCTCGGCGACGACGAGCACGATCACCGCCGTCCAGACGGCGATCAAGCCGTCGACCGGTGGCACGCCCGGAGACTCGGGCCAGGCCTCGGCGAACCAGCTCGCGAGCGCGGCGCAGGCGACGCAGAACCTCGTCACGCCGGCGGCCGGCGGAACGGCTGCGAAGAGCTTGCCGGGCCTCGATCTCGCCGACCTCCTCCACCCGCTCGCGCCGACGGGCCAGACGGGCCAGACGGGCACGTGCACCTGCACGGCCGACTCGTGCACCTTCGTCGCATGCTCGAACGGCAGCCTCACGATCGACGGCACGTACTCCTACGGCGGCGGCAAGATCAAGGCGACGGGCCTCAAGTACACGGTCAACGTCAGCGGCGACAGCCCGTCCGCGGGCGGCGTGAGCGCCGACCTCGTCATCACCATCGACGCCGACATCACCGCGACCGCCACGTCGATCAACGGCTCGTTCCACTCGGCGGGCAGCTCGAACACGACCGCCGGCGGTCAGACGTATTCGTCGACCTGGGACTCGACGCTCTCCTTCAAGGCCGTCACGTTCTCCTCGGGCGGCGGCGCGGCGACGGGCGGCAGCGAGCACATCGCGGCGACGACCAGCGTGAACGCCGGAGGCGCCTCGCAGGCGTACCAGTCGAACTTCGACGTCACGTTCCCCGCGAACTGATCAGCGCTCAGCGCACGATCGTCGTGCAGCCGAAGAGGACCTCGACCTTCGGCAGCTTGGTTCCGCCGTGAGATTGCGCGCCCTCGCACGACTTCGGGCAGAGGATGACCTTGGTCGGCGAGGTGGGCGCGTCGTAGTACCAACCGTCGAGCCCGGCGCATGCGGGCTCGCCGGTGACGCGCGGGACGTTCAAGGGAGGCTTCACGCCGTCGGTCACACGCACGTTGACGCGCGCGGGGTCGACGGTGCCGGCCTCCGCCGCGGGGATGTCGAGCTCGCAGGCGACGCGCGCCGTCTTGACGACCGCAGTGGCGACGTCGTCGAAGAACGGGCCCCACGCGGCGCTGCCGTCGCATATCTTCGCGCGCACGCCGCCCGTCTTCTGGACGAGCGCGGTGTACTCGGAGCCCGAGGCCGTCGGCTTGCTGTTGTCGGGGAACGTGCACCGGATGCTCGGGTCGACCGTCGTTCCCCAGCCGAAGATGCCGCTGAAGACATAGTTCAGCCACGCGCCGCCGCGGCTCGGATGCAGGATGCCCGGCGGGAGCACGAGGCTGCCCGTGTACGGATTGTCGCCGCCCGGGAAGCCCTCGAAGCTCACGCCCGGGAAGCGTGAGTTGTCGTCGGTGACGATGACGATGCTCTTCGTCGCGTTCGCGCGCAGGGCCTGCGCCCATGGCTCGCCGCCGCGCGCATTGCCGGACGTGTAGCCCTGCGTCTGATCGAGCGTGCCGAGGATCTGCTCGAGGGGCTGCGTGCTCTGGATGTCGACGGCCGCGTGCGTGAAGAGCGCCGTGTTCGCGCAGTCGGTGCCGCCGAGCGGGGGAGGGACGCACACCGGGTAGCGCATCTTGCCGCCGATCGTCAGCGGAGCCGTACCGCGCAGCGAGAGGAGGACGACGCGGTAGTCGAGGCCCTTCGTGCCGACGACGGCCGCGAAGGCGTTGAGCCCGGCCTGGACCTCGGCGACCGCGGGCGCCATGCTCGACGAGTTGTCGACCACCCAGATGATGTCGACGGGGAGGTTCTCGCGCTTCGCCTCGACGGCTGCGCTCGCGCACGTCTCGAAGCCGGCTTCGGCCGTGTCCGGAACGTCGGCATCACCCTTGAAATCGGTCGGCGGCACGGGCGCGGCGGCCTCGGGCGTCTCGACGGACTCGAACGAGCGTGTGGCCGTGTCATCGCTCGCGCAGGCCACGAACGCGGCGGGGCCGCTGAGCAAGAGACCAACCGCCGTGAAGCGCGCTCGAATCGACATGGGGTTCTTTAGCGTCTCTGGGTGGCAGCGAGGTGCCGTTCGCGGATCATCGGCGGCGTGCACGAACGGCGATGAGCGCCGACAGAGCGAGGAGCCCTGAAAACAAGCCCGATGGGCCACCACCGAACGGCACCGGAGCGCCGGTCACGCGGCACCCGCACCCGCTGCCGACGGCGGCGAGCGAGCTGTCGGCCTTGCCACGGATGAGCGGCAAGCTGACGTGGCCGACGTTGCCTTCTTCGTCGCGCACCTCGACGTCCACGACGCTCGAGGCGTCGGCCTCGAACGAGGCCACGCTGCCGAGGACAGCCCACTCCGACCATGCACCTTCGCCACCTTCGCCACCTTCGCCGCCTTTGCCGACGCGGCGTCGAGCGACGAGCGCGCTCTCGGACGTGACGTAGTCGATCGCGCGCACGGAGACGCGGTCGCCGTCGCGCTTGCCCTCGATGCGCGGAGCAAGCGTGTCGATGACGAACGGCAGCTCGGCGGGGGTTCCGTCCTCCGAGGCCATGTCGCCGACGACGCGCGACGAGACGTGGAGCACGTGCTTGCCCTGGAGGATCATCGTATCCTGATCGACGACCAGATCGCTCTCGGTCGTCCACGCGGCGTGCGTGCCCTCGTCGATCCACCACGTGTGCTCGGTGCGGCGCGAGGCGATGCCCTCGACGTGCACGCGGAGCTTGGGGAAGCTCGCGCGCGACGCGGTGAGGCCCATCGCGTCCGGGTGAATGATCTTCTCGACGATGGTGGCGCGCGTGTCGGCCTCCTCGTGTGCCGTGCCGGCGGCCTTGGTGATGTTCGCGAAGATGGCGAGAAAATCGTCGCTGCCGCTCGTCAGCTTGCGGATGCCGCCGGCCGGGATGTCGAGGCCCAGTCCGACGCTCGCGAGCGCGGCCGAGATGTCGACGGGCTTCAGGCCTCCGCCGAGGAACTGGCCGAGGATGCCTCCGAGGAGGCCCGTGACTCCGCCGGAGACCATGCCCGGATCGTCCATGAGGAGTTCGGCGTTGGTGACGCTCGCGTTCGCGAGAGTGAGGTCACCGATGACGGGCAGGAGGCCGCCGTTTGGGTTCGTCTTCGGATCCTTGCCCGTCTGCAGGTTGACCGGGATCGTGACGTCCGCGGTGTACGTGAAGAAGCGGACGAAGCGATCGAGCGAGAATACGTAGAAGTCGACCGCGAAGTTTTCGAGCGTGATCTTGAGAAGAGGGTCCGTCTTCACGTCGGTGCCGCCGCCGAGCTTGATCTTCGGCGGGGCGCCAGGACGCGTGGTGACGGCGGCGGCGGCGGCGTTCTGCTCGAACGCGAGCAGCTTGATCGACGGCGCGAGGATGCTGAGGTACCCGGTTTGCAGCTGGTCGACCTGCGCGGTCGAGATGCCGAGGCAGAGCACGCCGCTGTTGAACGCGCTCGTCGCCGCGTGATCGAGGTAGCGGCCTGCGAGCGCAAAGCCGAGGTGGGGGCCGGGCGTGGCCGACGGCCACGGCGTGATCGTGTCGCCAAGGAGCTCCTTAGGGACCGGGATGCCTTGCGGCGGCGGGTTCGGAACGACGGTGACGCACCTGGCGGTCAGCTGGGGCTGCGCGCCGCCGAGCATCTTCAGCGAGATGCCGTTGGTGTTGTTGTCCTCTGCGGGGACGGGCGGCTTGCGCGGCGCCCACGCGGGCAGCGTGGTGACGCCCGGCGCGGGGTTCATGTCGCCGGCGGACGCGAGGACGAAGTCGAGACCGCCCTCGGTGCCCGGTGAGAAGCTGCTGAGCGCCTTCGAGAGATCCATGCGCCCGTCGGTGCCGAGGAGGGAGGGCACGCACTCCTGCGTCCCGGTGAAGACGCACTTGGTGGCCTTGGTGAGGTCGGCGTTGTCGGGCTCCGAGCCGATCGGGCATGCCGGGGTCACGGTGGGCGTAGGCTTCGTGCAGAACGCGCCCGCGAGCGCGGCCTTCACCTGGCTCTTCACGCCGTCGATGAGTGTGTTGAAGGCGAGGTCCTTCACGGTATCGAAGAAGTTCTTGCAGATACCGAGGCCGTTGCAGGTGTCGTCGCAGACCTCGACGTCGTTCTTGGTGATGCCGATGTCGATGACCGCGTTTTCGACGTCGACCTTCGTGTAGCCGTCACGCGGCGGGCGCGTCTCGGTGATGAGCGGGAGCTCGACGTTGAGCGGGAAGTCCTTGTAGGGGAGCGCATCCGAGCCGCGGAGGCCGGGGGCGCAGAGGTTCTGGTCGGGCACCTGCGTCTTGTCGCCGGCGACGACGTACGCCTTCACGGTCAGACCGAGCGAGAACGAGACGGGCAGATCGCGGATACGAACGGGGAGGAGGCCGTCGATCTTCACGCGGTTCGGCGTGATCGCGTTCATGCGCAGCTTGGACTGTCCGAGGGCGATCTGCGCGTTGCACTGCGCGGGCGTGGGAGTCGCGACCGAGCAGACCTTCGGGTTGCCGCTGCCCGGGGGAATGTTGAAGGAGGCGACGCCGGGCGTGCCGCCCGCGCCCGCGCTGGCGCCGAGCGCCTTCTCGGCGAGCGTGCTGATGTTCTCCTGGATGAACGTGAGGCCCGGGCGAGTGATGCGGACCGAGGCGGCGTTGGGGATGGTGCCGGCCTTCGGGAAACCGCCGGGTAGCGGGGTGGTGCCGCAGGAGGCGCAGCCGCTCGAGCAGCCGCCGCCGCTGCAGGAGGCAAGGAGGAGGAAGAGGGCGGCGAGCAGGGCGCGCTGGACCCGGTTTTTACTCACGTTTGCGGGGAAAAACATGGGCCGTCCTCTTCGCGGGGGAGGGCCCCCGGCGCTGAGGCGTGTTTGTATCACCTGGGAGGGGGGCGCGCGCGTCTCAACGGGAGCATGGTTCGGGTCTGCAAGAGGAGAGGAGGAGAGAGGAGGGAAGAGCGGGCACGGGCACGGCGCGCCCTCGGGGCATCTCTCGAGGGGCGCGGTGGTACGCTGCCGGGGTGCCTCGCTGGGTATGTGTAGTTTGCATCTTGATCGGTGTGCTGGCCGTTCCCGTGGCCGCGAGCGCGCAGGGCGCCCCGATGGCCGATGCGAGCGCGGATTCGAGCGTCGCGACCGCGTCCTCGACCCCGACCCCGACCTCGACCTCGACCCCGCCCCCGTCCGCGTCCGCGATCCCCGAGCCTCCGCCGCGCCCCGTCCGCGGTCCCGCCGTTCGCGAGCGCGCGGGTCGTCGTTCGCGCGGCGCCTCCGCCGCCTCGGGCGCGCTCATGCTCTTCATGCTGATCGCGTTCATGGGCTACTACGTCGTCAAGAAGCTCCGTCGCTGAGCTGAGGTGATCGGACCGCAGGTGCTGTCACCGCACCGTCTCATCACCTCCTGAAACACACGCCGCGTGCGCGCTCTGAAGGTGATGAGACCGCCGCCGAGGCCGCGCGTCGCCGCGTGCTGCCGAATTCCTCCTTCTACAAAACGTTTCCTCATGAGCTACCCGTCGCTCGACGCGGCGACGCTCGGCGGCGACATCGAGGTCTACGGAAACGGCAGCAGCGAGGACTGGACGTCGGGCCCGGTCGCGCTCGACGGCAAGGACATCGACGTGCTCTGGAGCAGCATCGGCGTCGGCGACTCGATCGTCATCGTGCCCTGAGCCGCCGTCGGGAGCGCGAGAGCGACCTCTATTGCGTCGCGATGCCGGCGCGCCGGCCGCGCAGGACGAACTTCTGGACCTTGCCGGTCGCCGTCTTCGGCAGCTCGGCGATGAAGTGGAACGCCTGAGGGCACTTGAAATGTGCGAGCCGATCGCGCACGAACGTGCGTAGCTCCTCGGGCGTCGTCGTCTTGCCCGCGCGGAGGACGATGAACGCGTTCGGCGCCTCGCCCCACTTCTCGTGTGGCATGCCGACGACCGAGACCTCCTGCACTGCAGGGTGATGGATGAGGACGCCCTCGATCTCGACCGACGAGATGTTCTCGCCGCCGCTGATGATGACGTCCTTGATGCGGTCACGAATCTCCACGTATCCGTCCGGGTGGACGACCGCGGCGTCACCGGAGTGGAAATAGCCGTTCCTGAACGCGAGCGCCGTCGCCTCGGGGTCGTCGTAGTAGCCCTTCATGACGACGTTGCCGCGGACGCTGATCTCGCCGACCGTGGTGCCGTCGTGGGGGACCTCAAGGCCCTCCTCGTCGACGACGAGAAGCTCGCCCGACGTGACGAGCTCGACGCCCTGGCGCGCCTTCACGATCGCACGCTCCTCGACCGAGAGGCTCGCGTGCTCGGGCCGTACCTCGCAGACCGTGATGAGCGGAGCGGTCTCGGTGAGCCCGTAGACATGGGTGATTGTCCATCCGAGCTCCCCCTCGACGCGCCCGATCGTCGCGGCCGCAGGCGCCGCGCCGCCCGTGAGCACGCGCACGCCCCGCGGGGCTCCGAGGCGCACCTCCTCCGGGGCGTTCGCGATGCCGATGAGCACGGTCGGTGCTGCGCAGAGCAGCGTGATGGACTCCTTCTTCAGCTCAGCGAAGATCTTCGCGGGCTCGACGCGACGCAGGCACACGTGCGTGCCCCCGATGGCGGTGACGAGCCACGTGAAACACCACCCGTTCGCGTGGAACATCGGGAGCGTCCACAGGTAGCGGTCGGCAGACGTCATGTGGACGTGGACGAGCGTTCCCACCACGCTCATGTACGCGTTGCGGTGCGTGATCATCACGCCCTTTGGGCGCGCGGTCGTGCCGCTCGTGTAGTTGATGGTCAGGAGGTCCGTCTCGGCGATCGCAGGACGCGGGACTTCGATGGCGGCGCCCCCTGCGCTCGAGGCCTCGAGCTCCTTCTCGTAGTCGAGCCAACCGTCGCGAGCGCCCTCGAGGGCGACGAAGTGCGTGACGTTCGGGATGCGGTCGCGAATCGAGTCGACGAGCTCGAGGTACTCGGGCGCGGCGCAGACGATCGTCGAGCCGCTGTGGCCGATGATGTACGCGAAGTCGTCCGCGTTGAGGCGGTAGTTGATGGGCACGAGCACCGCGCCGAGCTGAGGAACGGCGTAGAACGACTCGAGCTGGGCGTGCGTGTTCGGCGCGATGGTTGCGACGCGATCACCCTGCTTCACCCCGAACCGAGCGAGCGCGCTGGACCACCGATCGCACCGATCGAGGAACTGCGCGTAGGTGTAGCGGAGATCACCGTCGACGACCGCCTCGCGGTCTCCGTAGAGCTGGCGCGCACGGCGCATGAACTCCAGTGGCGTCAGCGCGATCTCCATCTCGGCTCCCCTCTTTTTTTCGAGAAGGCCGGAGGATACGTCAGTGTGCGGTGACCGCGCTGACGTTTACCAGCGCAGGACCTGCGCCCTGACGCGAGCGCTCGCGGAGCCACGCGATGCCATGCGCCATGAAGGTCCAGTCGACCATGTGCCCGGCGTTGCGCTCCTCGACCTTGTAGGGCCAGCCCATCGCGGCGAGCGACCCGGCGAACGAGCGCGAATGGCCGGCCGTCTGCGGGTCGGCGGCGGAGACGCCGACGAACACGGGGACGCGCTTGTTCTTCGGCGACGCTGCGTTCTCGGGCTTCACCCAGGATGACCCGCCCGCCAGGACGATGTAGCCGTCGACGTCGAGCATGTTGCGCACGGCGAGCGAGCTGCCGTAGTACGCGCCGCTCGAGAAGCCGACCACGAAGGTCTCGTCGAACTTGTGGCCGACCTTCTTCTCGAGGGCGGTGCGCGCCTTCGCGATGCCCGCGAGGATGCCGGCTTCTTGATCCTTCTGCGCCGCTTGCGACGTGGGCCACACGTAGCCGACGCCGTCGCTCGGGCTCGTGGGCATGAGGACGGTGAAGCCGTGCTTCTTCGCGTGCAGCGCCATCGCGCGCTGCTGCATGTAGAAGAAGCCGTTGTACATCGCGAGCGAGCCGTGGAGGTAGAGGACGAGGGTGTTCTTGCCGCTACCGTCCGTCGCCGTGCCGCCGTCGAAGTAGCAGACGTGATCGGACAGCTCGCTGACCTCGGGCGCGCAGTAGGTCTTCCCTTCGGGCGGCACCTTCGCGACGCGCGAGGTTTTCGCCTTCGCTTCGTCTGCGGCGGCCGGGGAGATCGTCGAGGACGCGAGCGCGAGAGCGATCACGAGGGATCCGAGGGCAGCGAGGGCGGGTCGCATGGCCGGTCGACGTACCACAGAACGACGGGAGGGGCACCCCGAGGGCGGGACGCCGAGGACTCTGGTCCTCGGTTCGCGACTCCTTGTCCTCGACGCGCAGGCGGTGCAGATCGTGTTCATCGTGCCCGAGCTCCCCGAAGTGGAACATGCGCGCCGCACCCTCTCGCAGTGGCTGGGGGGTGCGCGGATCGACGCCGTAATCGTGCAGGATGCACGGATTCTCGACGACGGCGTGACCACCGCGCGAGTCGTGCGCGCCCTCGAGGGGCGGCGGGTCACGTCGATCGAGCGGCGGGGCAAGTGGCTGCGGATGGCGCTCGATTCGGGGCGCGTGTTCTCGCATCTGGGGATGACGGGGAAGTGGGTACGCGCAGAGGTCGGCGCGGAAACGCGGAGGTTCGAGAAGGTGCGCTTCGACGTGACGGCGCGAGGCGGGACGCGGCGAAGCGTCCGCTACCTCGACCCCCGGCTCTTCGGTCGCTTCGTGGTCGTGAAGGACGGGCAAGCGGATCTCGCGGCGTGGAGTGAGCTCGGCCCGGATCCGCTCGTCGACGGGATCGACGTGGCGGCGCTGCACGCGAAGCTCGCGAAGCGGAAGCTCGCGATCAAGCCGACGCTGCTCGATCAGGGCGTGCTCGCGGGCGTCGGCAACATCCTCGCGACGGAGGCACTCTTCATCGCGCGCATCGATCCGCGGCGGCCGGCGCGCGATCTCTCGCGTGTGGAGGTGGGCAAACTCGCGCGCGGCATCCGGCGCGCGATCGACAAGACGCTGGCGATGGACGTCGCGAAGGAGACGATCCAGTACGTCGAGGAGCCGGGCGCGCCGAACCCGTTCACGATCTACGGTCACGAGGGCGAGCCGTGCCCCGCGTGCAAGCGGCCGCTCTCGAAGATGGTCCTCGGTGGCCGCGGCACCGTGCTTTGCGTGCACTGCCAGCGCTGACGGCGAGGCGCTCAGAGCTTTTTCAGCGAGACGTCGTCCACGAGCACGCGGAGACGAGGCCGAGAAGCGCTCCGGACACCCGCGTCGTGAGCGGTCGAAACGTCGACACCTCGTTCAGACGACACGTGATTTACGGCACCTTCGTCCAGATGAAGACGATCTTGGACGTGGTGCCGCCGCTCGGCGTGTACTCGACGCTTCCGGACGCACAGCTCGCGGTGACCACGTAGTCCTTGTTGCTCGTGATCGTGATTCCGGCCACCGTCGAGGTGCTTTCGTTGGCGTCGAACGTGGCCTGATCCGCGTATGGAGCGGGTGCGCTGCAGGCCTCGTCGTAGGTGTTGGCGGCAGTGTCGAACGTGACCTCGGTGAAGGTTCCCGGGACGCCCGTGCAGCCAGCGCCCTGCTTGGTGGCGCCTGCGGGGAGAGAGGAGCATGCGCCGACGGCCGGCGCGCCGTCGGCGACCGTGCCCGCGTCGGGAGGCACCGCCGTCGACGAGTCCGCTCCACTGTCCGTGGCTCCGCTCGACCCGCCGCTCGAGCTCGAGGAGCAGCCGGAGAGCGTGAGGAGCGTAAGAACGCAGAGGAGACCGGAAGATTTCATGGTCGGACCCTACTCGCGCGTTCGGCCGACGCCAATCGCGTCTCGACCGGAAGCGGAAAGTGAAGGTTGGCGAGGCGGCAGCGCTGATTTAGCCTCCGCTCCGTGGGAACCTTGGACGCGAGCGCATCACTTCCGCGTCGTTGGTACACAGCCGGGACCAATCTCGAAGTGTGGGGCGAGGCCGGGACCTACAAGGCGATCCCGTACGAGGCCTTGCCCCCGCTGCCCGCAAACCTCGGCGAGGAAGGCACGTTCGCCTGGCTTCGAGGCGCGCCGAGATCGCCGCACGGGCTCGACTTCGGCGACGCCACCGACGGAAGGGCCGAGCAAGACGAGGAGGCGAAGCAGGCCTCGATCGACGCGCGTCTCGCTCGGATCGTGTTCGACGCCACGAAGCTGGGGCTCACGGTGCCGGCGGCGCTGGTGGCGTTCATCGGCCATCCCGAGCTGCATCGCCGTGTGCCGAGCTGCACCGCGTGTTACCTCGACGTGCCGGCGAAGCTCGTTCCGCTGCCGGGTGGACAACCCGGGTATCTGCTCCGGTTCATGAACGACCAGCAGTGCTGCATCCTCTGGTACGTCCTGCTCGCGCCGGGCGGGGGCCACTCCGTGGTGTGTGCGGCGCCTTCGTGGATCGAGGGCGCCGTCGGCGAGAGCCTCGAGGAGATGACCACGCCGCGCGACCTCGAGATGTGCGCCCCCGACTTCGAGACGTTCATGCGTCGCTTCTGGATGGAGAACTCGCTCTGGTTCGCCGTCCGCAGGGGCGCGCCGCTCACCGCAGAACAAGAGGCGTACGCGGCCGCCGCGAAGAAGGCCCGCGACGCAACCTGAGGGATCGGGTCTACCCGATCTTCTCGATGCGGCCATCGGCGTGCTTCGCGAAGCGACCGGCGCCGCGCTCGTGGACGGGTGCCTCGCTCGGCCACGGCCAGCCGCCGAAGCGCGTGCGCTGGTAGTCGCTGATCGCGCGCTGAATGTCTTCTCGGGTGTTCATCACGAACGGCCCGTGGGCCACGACGGGCTCGCCGATGGGGCGGCCCTGGAGCATCAGGAGCGCGCAAGGGCCGTCGCCGGCCACGAGCGTGAGCTCCTCGTCGCTCTTCACGACCATCGCGCAATGCTCGGAGACCCGCTCGCCGCCGACGTCGACGGACGGACCCTCGTAGAAGTAGAGCGTGCGGATCGCGTCGTCGTTCGAGGCAGGCGGAAGCTTCCACGTCGCGTGGGCCTCCATGTGGAGCGTCCAGATCGCGACGTCGGTGTCGGGCCGCGCGGCCCACGAGCGCGGCGGCGGGGGCGGCGCGCTTTGCCCGTCGAGCTGCCCGGCGACGACGTCGATCGCGGTGACGCGCCCATGCTCGTCCTTGGCGATGATGGAAGGGATGTCCTTCTGCCAGAGCATCGCGAAGTGCGGCTCGACCATCTTGTCCTCGGCCGGGAGGTTCAGCCAGATCTGGAAGAGCTCGAGCGGATTCGGCTTGTCGCGCTCGAGGAGCGGGAACATCTCGGAGTGCACGATGCCGCCGCCGGCCGTGAGCCACTGCGCGTCGCCGGAACCGAAGCGTGCGGCCGCGCCGAGCGAGTCCGAGTGATCGATGAAGCCACGGCGGACGACGGTCACGGTCTCGAAGCCGCGATGCGGATGGCCCGGAAAACCCGGCACGACCTCGCCGTGGTACATGCGCCAGCCGTCCTTGCCCTCGAAGTCCTGGCCGATGTTGCGGCCCTTCAGCGTATCGCTCGGCGGAGCCATGCCTTCGTCACCGGCGGGATACGCGTCGTCGTGGTGAACGCAGAAGAGGAACGGGTCGGTGGTCCCCCACGGAAAGCCGAGCGGGGTCCTGGCGATGATCGAAGTGCTCACGTGCCCAGGATAACCAGCGACTCGCCTAGCGGCACGCCTTCGTGAAGCGCGCGTCGAGGTCGCGGACGCGGCGGTCACTGGGCTTCTCCTTCTTCGCCATGTCGATGTCCTTCGACGCGTACTTGCACATGAGCTGGCGCGAGGCCTGCGAAGGCGAGATCGTCACCTGCTTGAGCGTCTTGTCGGCGCTCAGGATCGGAACCTCGAACGAGCACAGCCGTTTGGATTCGAGGACCAGCACCTTCGCCTCCGCGCCGGGCAGGGCCTCGAGACGCGGGCGCGCCGACTCGACGTCGCCGCAGCGCATCGTCGCGTCGCCTTCGTCGGGCTTCGCGGGGTTCGTGATCACGCCCGCCTTCACCATCGCATCGAGCTCGCGGAGCTGCGTCTTCGTCTGCTCGAACGCGGCACGGTCCGCGGGGCTCATCGTGTCCGCGGGCGGAGGAGGCGCCACCGGAGCCGCCGTCACGACGGTGACGGGAATCACCCCGGCATCGATCGCCGCGCCCTGGGTCGTCGCGCGTGCCGACACCGATTCCGAGGAGAGCAGCTGCGGCGCCGGCGGAAAGGGCTTCGGCCTCTTCTTGCAGCCGGTCACGGAGGCGAGCGAGACGAGCGCGAGCCCGAGCAGGAGCCCTTGCACTCGCCGAGACCTCTTCGAGGGGATCACCTTCCGCGAAATCACGAGCCTTCGAAGGTAGCGCGAAGGGAGCGCTCTCGGCTACCTCCCTGCGCGACGCGCGGAAGATGCTCCTCACCGAGGCGGCGCTCGGCGTGATCGGCGTCGCCATGTTCGCGTTCACCGCCGCGCGCGTGCGCCGCTCGAAGCTCGCCGAAGCCGTGTGATGCGGGTCTAGAGGTAGCCGCTCAGCAGCACCGCGACGAGGACCGGCGCAAAGAGCCCGACGGCCGAGCCGACGACGTGGTCACGCACGCGCAGGTTGCTCGACGCCAGCGCGTAGCTCAGCGGAGGGGCGAGCCAGAGGACGAGGCGGAGGAGTGCGACGGTCTGCACCGGGTGAGCCTCGAGGCGATCGAGCGCACGCTGGGCGAACTTCCAGCGCGGTCGCCAAGGTTCGGTTGACGAGCGCGCCGCGGCGACGAGCTGGCGTGCGACGAGAAAGGAGACGGTGACGGCGAACACCGCGCCGCCGTAGCCGAGCACGAAGCCGAGGCTCGGCCCGAAGACGAGGCGCGCGACGACGATGAAGACCATGCCGGGGAGGTGGAGCAACTCACCCGCGGCCATGAGGAGGAGGAACAGAGGAGCCGCGAGCCAGCCGAGCGCGAGGAGCTCGCGCTGGAGCATCGGCCCGTCCACGCCGCTTCGCCGTGCCACGATCGCGCCCGCGACGAGCGCCACGACCACGAGCGCCGCGGCCAGGCGTCGTGCCAGGAGGCCGCGACCGGCGCGAGGCGCGCCACGGCGGGAAACGGCGGCGGGCGACACGCGCTACGTCGTAGACGAAAGCAGGGCCGGCGCAAGGAGAATTGTACACCGTAAAATCCGCGTGCCTTCGGATCCGCGGTTCCCGAGGATGGCGGGCGCTACACGCTTGAAAGCGCGAGCGCGAAAGTATTTTACATCGTAAGGGAGGTTTGTCGGGCGCGCGGCGTACCCGTTTCCGTCCCCATGGAGGTTGCCTTGCGAAGTTCGTTCATCCCGCGCGCTCTCGGTGTCGTCCTCGTCCTCGTCCAGGCGGCCTGTAGCGGCGCGAGCAGCGACGCTGCCGGTGGGGCCGAGACGCCTCCGGGCGGGGAGCCCGGTGTGAACCCGGACGGCACGCCCAAGGACGGCAACGGCAACGGCAACGGCAACGGCAACGTAGCTCCGACCGCGCCGAAGCTCGCCCTCACCGCGCCGAGCGACGTCGTCCTCGGCCGCCGAGGG
>JAYSXP010000021.1:0-20821 GCA_043717125.1 Polyangiaceae bacterium
GAGGCGCGCGAGGACCGTGAACGCGACCATGAGCGCGCCGGCGAACGCGAGCCCCGCCACCTCCCAACCGTCCTCGACCGAGAAGCCGTACCGGACGAGGACCACGATGGCGGGCACGAACAAGAGCAGGCCAAGGACGAGCGGAAACCTCGATCGGGCAGGCGCCCAATCGGCGAGCGCCGCGACAACCACCGCGGCCCCGCGGCCGACTTTGGTCCCTCGCCGCGCGCGCCGGCTCAACGCCTGGAAGTCCGCGCGCTCCTCTTGAGTATGGAGCGAGAGCACACGTGCGCTGCCGCACTCCGGACACCGTGTGCGGCGAGCGAAGCGCAGCAGGCACGTGGGGCATGCGTGCGTCGCCGAGAACAACATCCGGCCACTCTACCCCTCGTGCGCCCTCCACCCCGCCCCCCCCGATGCGGTGCCGGCTTCTGCCGTCCGTAGACGGCGGTTAGTGGCCTCCGCCGCCCTTCACTTCGCTCACGAGACTCAAAATGGTCTTCTTCGCGTCGCCAAGGACCATCATCGTGTTCGGCAAGAAAAAGAGCTCGTTCTCGACGCCCGAGAAGCCCGTGTTCATGCTGCGTTTGAGCACGATGACGCTGCGCGCCTGTTCGACGTTGAAGACGGGCATTCCGTAGATCGGGCTCGACGTGTCCGTCTTGGCGCCCGGGTTCACGACGTCGTTGGCGCCGACGACGAGCACGGCGTCCGTCCGTGCGAAATCGTCGTTGATCATGTCGAGGTCGAAGAGCGAGTCGTACGGGACGTTCGCCTCGGCGAGGAGCACGTTCATGTGCCCCGGCATGCGTCCGGCCACGGGGTGAATCGCGTACTTCACCTCGGTCCCGCGCTTCTCCAGCGCGGCGGCCAGATCGCGCACGGCGTGCTGAGCCTGCGAGACGGCCATGCCGTAGCCCGGCACGACGATGACGCTCTGCGAGGCCATCAGGACGGCTCCCGCGTCCTCGACAGTCGCCTCGTTGAACGGCTTCGCGACCCCTCCTGCGCTCGGCGCCGCGGTTCCTTCGGCGGTACCGAACGCGCCGAACACGACGTTCGCGAACGAGCGGCTCATCGCCTTGCTCATCATCATCGAGAGCAGCAAACCCGACGAGCCGTCGAGGGCGCCGGAGATGATGAGGATGTTGCTCTTCAGCGCAAACCCCGTCGCACATGCCGCGAGGCCTGCATAGGAGTTGAGCAGCGAGATGACGACCGGCATGTCCGCGCCGCCGATCGGCAGGACCGCGAGCACGCCGAGCAAGAGGCCCGACGCGCACATGACCATGAACATCCACGTCGGCGCGTCGTGCGGAAACGCGACCTGGTAGCCGAGCAGCACGATGGTCCCGAAGAACGCACCGATGTTCATCGCGTTCTGGCCCTTCCAGGTCACCGGCGCGCCAGTGATGACGCCCTGGAGCTTGCCGAACGCCATGATCGAGCCGGTGAACGTGAGCGAGCCAAGGAAGACTTCGAAGCCGAGCGCGCCCATCGTGAGGCGGCTGATCTCGTGCTCCACGACACCAGGCGCCGGCGGCACGAGCGCACTGAAGAGGCCGCGAAGCTTGTGGTACTCGGTGACGCCGACGAGCGCGGTCGCGAGGCCGCCGAACGCGTGCGAGAACGCGATTCGCTCGGGCATCTTCGTCATCGGGATCTTCAAGGAGATCGACGTGCCGATGAGCGAGCCGAGGAGGAGACCGGCGACGATCCACTCATAGGAGATGATCTCGGCCTTCACGAGCGTCGCCAGGACGGCGATGAGCATGCCGAGCTCACCGAGGAAGACACCGCGCCTCCCCTGCTCCGGCGACGACAGGCCGCGCAGACAGAGGATGAAGAGGATCGACGAGACGAGGTACGCGAAGCTGATGAGGGTGGCCTGCACGATCAGCCCTTGGCCTTCGTCGGGCTCGGGCCCTTCTTGAACATGCGCAGCATGCGGTCCGTGATCATGAAGCCGCCGACCACGTTGATCGTGGCGGCAGTCACGGCCACGAAGCCGAGGATGCTCGAGACGAGATCGTGTTTGGCCCCCGCCGCGACCAGCGAGCCGACGAGCGAGATCCCGCTGATCGCGTTCGTGCCGCTCATGAGCGGCGTGTGGAGCAGCGGCGGCACGCGCGAGATGACCTGGTAGCCGACGAACGTGGAGAGGGCGAAGATGTAGAGCCCGAAGACGAGATCCTCGTTCACGATGCACCTCCTCCGGGCGCGTGCCCGAGCGCCTCGCGCACGCGCTCCTGCACCACCTCGCCGTCGTGGGTGATGAGGCAGCCGCGCGTGATCTCGTCCTTCATGTCGAGCTTCAGCGCCCCGTCCTTCGTGAGGTGGAACATCAGCTTCTCCATGTTGCGCGACCACATCTGGCTCGCGTGAACGGCGAGGTTGCTCGGCAGGTCGAGCGCGCCGACGATCGTGACGCCATGCTTCACGACGGTCTTGCCGGGCTCGCAGCCCTCGCAGTTCCCGCCCTGCTCGGCCGCGAGGTCGACGACGACGGAGCCGGGCTTCATCGCACGGACCATCTCCTCGGTGACGAGGATCGGCGCGCGCTTGCCCGGAATGAGCGCGGTGCAGATGACGACGTCCGCCTTCGCGACGTGGGCGGCGATCACCTCGGCCTGCTTTCGCTTGTACTCGGCGGAGACCTCCTTCGCGTAACCGCCGGCGGTCTGCGCGTCCTCGTCGGAGTCGACCTCGACGAACTTCGCGCCGAGGCTCTCGACCTGCTCCTTGACGACCTTGCGGACGTCGAACGCCTCGACACGCGCGCCGAGGCGCTTGGCGGCGCCGATCGCGGAGAGACCAGCGACGCCGGCGCCGAGGACCAGGAGCGTCGCGGGGGCGATGGTGCCAGCCGCGGTGATGAGCATCGGGAAGAAGCGCGGCAGCGAGGCGGCCGCGAGCACGACCGCGTAGTAGCCTGCGGCGGTGGCCTGCGACGAGAGCACGTCCATCATCTGCGCGACGGTGGTGCGCGGGATGAAGTCGACCGCGAACGAGGTGATTTTCTTCGCGGCGAGCGCCTTGACGAGATCATGGTTCACGAGCGGTAGCAGCGGGGCAAAGAGGGTACTGCCCTCCTCGAGGAGCGCGACCTCTTCGAGCGTCGGGATACGGAGACGCATCACGGCATCGGCCGCGGCGACCGTGGCGGCGGCCGTCGCTTCGACGGTGGCGCCTTCCTTCGTGTAGTCCGCGTCGCTCGAGAGGGCGCGTTCGCCGGCTCCAGCCTCCACCACGACCTCGATCTTCTTCTGCCCGAGGCGCTTCACCGAGTCCGGGACGATCGGGACGCGCCGTTCGTGCGACGCGGCCTCCTTCGGGACGGCGATCTTCATTTTCTCGTACCCATGCGGGGCGGACCTTACACCAGGTCGCGCTCGTGGAGCGATAGCGCTAGGCTGCGGCCATGCGCGTCACGGAGTCGATGGGGCCGGCCTGGGAGACGATGAAGCGGATGCTGTTCCGCCCATTCAACATCGGGACGTGGTTCTCGTTCGGGTTCATCTTCTTCTTGCAGAGCTGCATCGAGGGAGGAGGCGGACCCAACAACCTTCGCCTGCCGAACATGGGCGGCAACGGCGGCAACCGCGGCGGCGGCGGGAGCAGCGGCGACACGGGGAACAACCTCGCCGGAGTCTTCCACGACCTGCTTCGTTCGGTGCCCGAGATTCCGGAGACCGGTGTCCTCGTCCTCATCCTGGCCGCCGTGATCGTGGTGGCGATCCCGCTGATCATCCTCATGCTCTGGCTAGGTACGCGCGGCCAGATGATGGCGATCCGCGCCGTCGCGACCGGGCAGTCCGGCATCGGCGACCAGTGGAACGCGACGCGCGATGCGGGCGGCAAGCTTCTCAAATTCCACCTTGCGATGACGGGCATCGGGACGGTGATCTTCCTGCCGATCGCCGGCGGCGGAGTCCTGCTCGCGATGCCGGTGATCCGCGACGGCGCCGCGATCGAGTCGATCTTGCCGGCGCTGATCGGTCTCGGCATGGTGGCCCTGCTCTTCATGATCCCGCTGTTCCTCGTGAACGCGATGGCCCGCAACTTCGTCGCGCCGATCATGCTCAAGCACGGCATCGGTGCGCGCGAAGGCTGGGTGCGCTTCTGGGCGGTCGGCCGGAATCACATCGGAGGAATCTTTCTCTTCTACGTGATGCGCATCATCGTCGGCATCGGCGCCGGCATCGTCGGCATCGTCGCGGGCTTCCTCACGTGCTGCCTCGGCTTCCTGCCGGTGCTGCACCAGACCGTGATGGCGCCGTACTACGTGTTCGAGCGCGCCTGGACACTCGAGGTGCTCGCCTCGATGAGCCCCGACTTCGACGTCCGCGGCGGCGGCGGTGGTGAGCCCGCTCCTCCGATGCCGTACAACGCTCCCGGCGGCTACAACCCGTACGCGGGTCAGCCCGGTGACAACCCCTATGCGCCGCCCGGGTATGGTGGTGGCGGACCGGTCGGCGGCGGCGGTTATGGGCCGCCGCCCGGCGGCTTCGGCGCGCCCTGAGGGCGACCCGAGCCGGCTCCTCCCGCCCGTCGCGCCCGTCGCTGAGCCGACGCCGGCCTGCTAGGGTTCGTCCGTGGACACGGAAGCCCTCTCTCTCCTCTATCTAGACCACATCCGCAGGGTCGAGCAGCGCTACGCAACCGCGCTCGCCTCAGCCGGCTACGACGCCGTGATCGTCCACTCCGGCACGCCGAAGAAGCGCACCGAGTTCGACGACCAGTTCTTCCCGCTCCGGCCTACCCCCGAATTCCACCTCTGGGCCCCGCTCACCGAGCCGGACTGCTTTGTCGTCTTCGAGACCGGCAAGAAGCCGATCCTCGTGTGGCCCGAGTGCAAGAGCTTCTGGGAGCGGCCTGCCGCGCCCGACGCGACGTACTTCATGTCGCGGCTCGACGTCCGCCGCATCGACGAGCCGGACATGGCAGCGCTCGCTTCGAGCCAGGGGCGGATTGCCTGGGTCGGCGAGGACACGGCTCGCGCCGCGAAGCTCGGCATCGCTGCGGAGGCCGCAAACCCCACGACGCTCGTCGCCGAGCTCGATCGCGGCCGCATCTTGAAGACCCCCTACGAGATCGCGTGTCTCGCCGAGGCCAATCGCATCGCCGCGCTCGGCCATGAGGCCGTCCGCAAGGCCTTCGAGGGCGGTGCACACTCGGAGCTCGAGCTCCATCTCGCGTTCCTCGGCGCGACGAAGCAGGACGACCAGCAAACTCCGTACAAGAACATCGTCGCGCTCGGCCGCAACGGCGCGGTGCTTCATCACGTGAGCTACGGTCGCGACGCGACCCGCGCCGAGTCCATCCTTCTCGACGCCGGCGCGTGCTACCTCGGCTACTGCTCGGACATCACGCGCACGTGGGCACGTCCCGTCACGGGCACGGGCGGGAGCGCCGGCTCCACGTTCTCCGCGCTCGTCCTCGCGATGGAGGCGATGCAGAAGCGCCTCGTTGCGAAGGTCGTCATCGGCATGCCGTACGAGGAGCTCCACGACGAATCGCACCGGCAGATGAGCGCGATCCTCGTAGAGTCGGGCCTCGCGACCGGCACCGCCGAGGAGATCGACAAGAGGGGCGTGAGCCGCGCGTTCTATCCGCACGGCCTCGGGCACTCGCTTGGCCTCGTCACCCACGACGTCGGCTGCGCGAGCCTCCGCCCACGCGCCGACAACCCGTTCCTCCGCAACACTTCGACCATTGCCGAGGGCCAGGTGTTCACGATCGAACCGGGCCTCTACTTCATCGACGGCCTGCTCGCGGAGCTCCGCAGCAAGCCCGAGGGCAAGCTCGTCGACTGGAACATGATCGAGGCGCTCGCGCGCTTCGGCGGCATCCGCATCGAGGACGACCTTCTCGTCCTCGAGGACGGAGTCCGCAACTTCACGCGCGAGGTGCTGCCGATCGGCGGCGCCACGGTCTGACGAGGCTATTTTTTCTCGAGATCGATCGACGCCGAGTTGATGCAGTAGCGGAGCCCGCCCTTGTCGCGGGGGCCGTCGTCGAAGACGTGGCCGAGGTGCGCGCCGCAGTCCGCGCAGAGAACCTCGGTTCGCGTCATCAAATGGGTGCGATCGACCGCCTCCTCGACCTTCTCCGCATTGGCTGGCTTGGTGAAGCTCGGCCATCCGCAGCCCGAATCGAACTTGTCGGTCGACTGAAAGAGCTCCGCCTTGCAACCCGCGCAGCGGTAGAGCCCCTGTTCGTGGTTGTCCCAATACTTGCCGGTGAAGGCGCGCTCGGTGCCCTTCTTCCGCATGATCTCGTACTGCTCCGGCGAGAGCGCGGCCTTCCACTCGGCGTCGGACTTGTTCACCTTGGTCATCGTTCTCTCCGTCGGAGGAACATACGCACGAAACCGCACTTTGGTTACGCGCGTGTCGCTTCAACCGCCTGATCCGCGGCCGAAACCTCCGCCACGCGATGGCGTCCCGTAGCCGTACCCGCCGCCTCCGTGGAAGTAGTGCGAGCCGTAGAAGGGACGTCCGAACGCGAGGCCGAAGCCCGCGCGCGCGCGACCATAGAACACCGGATCGTCGACGAGCGTGTAGCGGTCGCGCACCCAGTAGGCCTGGGGCGCGAGGCGGGCCGCCCAATCCGCGCGCCCGGTGGCTGCAGGGAGACCCACGAGAAAGGCGAGGTCCACCATGTGGATGCCGAGCCCTGCCGCCTGCCACGCGCCGAAGCTGGCGTGGAGATCGTCCTCCTCGACCTCGGCGTCGTCGAGGTCCTCGACGACGTAGACGACGCGCGTGATCCCCTGTGCGTGCAGCGTGGCCGCGTCAGGCAGGTCGCCCTGCATGAGCATGTAGCGATTGTCGTACGTCTCGTCCGAGGGCTTGTCGAAGCGATAGGCGAGCCGCCACGAGTCGAGCACGAAGACCGGATGCGAGGACTTCGCGTCCGGCGGCGGCAGCTTCGGCGGGAACGCGACGAGCCCCGCCAGCGTCTCGTCGGCAGGAACGACCGCCTCCTCGGCGGGCCAGTTGTTGAACGTGACCACCGAGGCCACGGGTTCGCCGGCCTCGCGGCTGAGCCGCGACGCGAACGCGCACGACGCCGCGCCGCGGAGATCGACGAGCCACAGCGTGCCCTGAGGGAGCCCGATGCGCGCGACGTTCGCGGCCGCGGCCTCCGCCTCGGCGACGACATCGAGCGATCGCACGTCGGGCAGCGTCGCGACGTTGCCCATCGGCCCGACGGCGGACATGAGCGTGCCCTTGCTGAACCGCGACCACGCGATCTCCGGCGGCACCTGCCACGACCGCGCGAGCTCGGCCGATTGCGGAAGGACGACCTCGCGTCCCGCCGGCACGTCCTCCGCCCAGAACGCGACGCTGACGGAGGGGGTCCACGGCCGCAGCGAGCAGCCGCTCGCGAGCAGCGCGACGGAGATGCCGAGGATCCTCCTCATGCGCTCCCCGCGACGAACACCGGGACGACGAGCGCGTCGTGCGAGCAGTGCGAGGTCGTCGTCAGGCGCGCGAGGTAACCCACGAACGCTCCATCGAGCAGGTACACCCCGAGCGTGAGACACCGCGGACCCCACGGCGTCGCGACGCTCCCCGGCGGGACGAAGCGCTGCGCGACCCACACCTCGCCCGCCGCTTCGGCGTCGTCGACGGCGTAGAGGGCCGCGCGGAACGCCTCGTCGGTCTCGAGGGCGCCGACGACGACGTGATCGCCGACGCGCGACAGGTCGCGCTTCAGCACCCAGTCGCGACGCTCGCGCGCGAGCGTCGCGCCGTCGAGCGTTCGGAAGGCGTACGTCTCCGGGAAGACACCCGACGACGCGGCCGGCTCGGCGAGCCAAGCGCGCGCCATCGCCAGCTTCGACTGCGCATGAATGGCCGCGAAGCTCGAGATACTCGTGAGCTCCCCGAGCTCGGTCGCTCGCGCGAGCGCGGGCACGTTGGTCTGCTCTTGCATGTACTCGAGCGGATAGAACCGATAGAGCACAGCGAGGCGCTCACCGCGGTACTCGACGCGCACGCCGTCGGCGCTCGCCTTCGGACCGGTGGCGGGCACCCGCATTGTGCGACCACCGCGCTCGCGTGCGAGGCGCTCGATGATCGCGCAGACCTGGAGGTCTTCCGCGTAGGCCGTCGCGCACACGAACCCGATCGCTCCGCGCGGGGAGCCGCGACCGCCGGAGGCCTCGACGAGGCGATCGGCGAGGCGGAGGGCGACGGTCGTCGGATCGAAGCCCCCGCGAAAACCGGCCATCCTCGCGATGCGCGGGAGCGCGAGCGTCTCGTTGTGGCCACCCGGGCAGTCTGCGTTCACCTCGCACGCCGTGAAGCGACGTGGCCCGCTCCCCTCGCGAAGGAGGAGATCCACCCGGACGAGCGCGCTCGCATCACCGCCGGCGCGCGCGGCCGCGGCGAGCCGATCCATATCCGGGTGAAGCTTGTAAAGTGCACGTTCCGCGGGCTCGCGCGCCGCGCGATCGGCGGCGCGCGACACCAGCGCCGCGGCCTTGACGGCAACGTCGACCGCCTCCAGGTGGGCGGTCTCGTCGAGCAGGAGAGGATGCACGTCCACCCGACGTGCGCCGTCGACGGAGCGATCCCACACGAGCCAGCGCTGTTCGAGCTCGAGGAGGAGCTCGGGGAGCGCGAGCGGGTCTCCGGCCGCGGCACGGACCACCCTCGGCGCATCGCCGGTGAGCACGGCGCTCAAGGCATCCTCGCGCCGAGTCGTTCGAAGAGCCCGGGCTCCTCGGCGCCGAGGCCCCAGAATACGACGCCAACCTCGGGCGGCAGGACGTCGTGCGTCCACGCGGCGAGCGCGCTCGAAGTCGAGTCCAAGTCGTCGAACCAGAGCTCGTGAGGCTCGCTTCCGTAGCCTGCGTAGCGAAAGAACGGCGCCGTGGTGGGGCCGCGCTCGATCCGCGCACCGAACGACGAGGCCGTGGCCATGGCCTCGAGGTAGGTCGTCGAGCGGCGCCCGCGCGGACCGAAATCGGTGCCGTAGAGCGGATAAGCGATGTCGACCGCGATCGAATCCCGGCGCGCGAGGCGCACGGCGTCGACGGCCCACCCCGGATCGATCGTGGGTCCCGGACCCGCGTCCGAGAAGTCGAGCGTCGTGATGCGCATGCGATCGACCTGCGCGGCGAGGGCGGCGCGCGCGAAGGCCTCGCCGCCGGGAAGGTCGCTCGGGACCGCGACCGAGGGCGGCACGAAGACACCGAGGCGCTTGCCGGGACGAACCGCCTGCGCGACCTCGGTTACGAGCGTCGTCACGGCTGCGCGTGCCTCGTTCGGGAGCCCCTCGAGATCGAGCTCGACGCCGTCGGCCGGCGCGAGCGCCGTCACAAGGGTCTCTCTGAACCTTCCGCGCCAGGTCGGATCGTTCAGAAACGCCGCCGTCTGCGCGCCGTCGTAGCGCTGGCCGGTCTCGTCCGTGAACGCGACGCCGAGGTGGACGCGGTAGCCTTCCGCCTTCAGATCAGCGACGAGCGATGCGAGACGCGCCACGGTGCTCGGGTCGCGTGGACCCACCGTGCCGTCGAGACGCGGCACGAGGCAGAGGAGGATGACCTCCTGGAGGACACGTCGTGCGCCCGGCCCCGCCAGCGTCGCGCGCTGCCACGGGTCGATGACGCAGCCGTCGACGATCACGCTTCCGGCGCGCGCCGGAAGTGGCGTCTCTTTGCGCTGGGCGACGCTGCTGGTCGTCTCTCCCGACGACGCCCCGCAGCCGACCCCACCGCAAAGAGCGAGACCGAGCATGACGAACATCGATGCGGCTGTCTTGATCATCATCGCCCCCACTCGAAGCGCAGCCCGAGGGTCGCGCCGTTCATGAACCCGAAGTCATAGATGCGAGGAGCGACCTGCGCGCAGATGCGCGTGACGGGATCGAGCCGGCGGCAGGCCTCGAGCTCCACCTGCACGAGCGCAGAAATGCCGGTGAGCGACGCGAGCTCGTCGCCGTCGCCACCCGCGACCGAGCCGCCCATGTCCATGCCCGTTATGCCGGTGCGGAGACTGGCGACGAACATGAATCGGCGGTGTTTCATGCGGTAGCCGACGCCCGGCAGGAGGAGGTCGAGCTGGTAAGTCGTCCACGGGCGAGCACGAGCGATCGAGCCGTCCGCGCTCGTGAGCACGGTGTTGTAGCTCCCGACCGCACCGTATGCCGCCAAGCCAACACCTGGGAAAAAGAGGCTGTCATCGACGGCGAGGCCGATTTCGGCGCCGCCGCCGATCGCGTAGAGCGATCCGCCGATGGCGACCTCGCTCGCGCGGACGTCGCGCGCGGCCGTCAGGGTGCTCGCGCTCTGGAGCGTCGGCAGCGACCGCGTCCACGCGACCCCGCCGAAGGCTGCCGCTTCGAGCTCGACGTCCGCCCGCGCGGCCTCCGTAGCGAACGCGAGAAGGAGGAAGACCGCGACCGCGACCGTGACACGGCATGCACGAACGACGATGCGCAACGTGGGCAATGAAGCGGAAGATAAGATCGAGGCTTCGCCCGCGCTCGCAGAAGATCGCGGGCCTTGCCTCCGTTGCATGCTGCAACACTTAGCGCCGCGTTCGCGTGCAAGCCTTACCCACGGATTAATCGTGCGTAAGACCCGCGACGGTTCAACGCTTGCTCAACCGACGTTCGATGCGTTTGAAGAGTGTTCGACGGGCGTGTCACCTTCGCGCGGAACCGTGCGCGGGACCGTGTCACTGATGCGGTGGCTCCCGCAGAGGCCGCTCCGCTTGGCGTGGGCGTCGAACACGACGGCCTCACAACGCGGGCAGACGAACATGTCGGCGTACGTGTAAGGAGCGTTCAGATAGTCAGCGGCGAAGAGCGATTCGAGCCGATCGCGAAGCCGCATGCGCACGCCGTCGACCGGCACCCACGCATCACGGCCGTCGGCGTCGATCATCCGGCGAACGAGGCCACGCTCCACCATCGCTTCGGTGAAGTCGAGAGCACCAAGCTCGAGCGCGGCCATCTCGAGCGACGCGAGCAGCTGGCCGCGCACGTGTACGAGCAGGTTTTCGATGGTCTCTTCGGGGATCTCGTCGACGCCGCGCGTGGGCGCCGCGACGCGCTCGCCGTGCTGGCGGTGGCGGGTCGCCCGCGCATAGTCGCCCGTCAGCCAGAGCGCGAGGTCGAGCTTGTCCCAGCCCAGGCCTACGCCGGTCATGAAGGAAAGCGCCGCGTCCCGACACTCCTCGGAGAGGGTTTCGCGCGTCGAGCTGTCCTCGACGGCACGGCGCGAGCCGCGGTCGCCGGTTCCGAAAGCCATGACGTACTTCACGGACGAGTTCCTTCCGGGCCGGGAGTGGACGGGCCCACCACCTGATGCTGCAAGATCGGTGTCCACGGACTCCGACGCCGCGCAGCCTAGTGCGGGAAGCCGACGGAAGCCCGGATTTCCATGGTCCGAGTTACACTCCCCCGGTGCGGCGCCCCGCGAGCCTGCGACCCCCTGCGACCCCGGCTAGCCGTGGCATCTCGCCACGGTTTCGCCGCGGCGCCGCGATCGCGGCGGCCAGGCTGCTCCTCGCTCTTGTGGCGCTCGTGGCCTTCCTCTCCCCCATGCTGATGCTCGTGGCGGGATGTACGGCGCCGGCGCCCGCCGCAAAGGGGCTGCAGCGGATCCGCACAGCGGGCGTCCTCCGCTGGGGCGCCGACACGCAGGGCGGCGAGCCGTACGTCTACGACGATCCCGCGAAGCCTGGACACATGGTCGGCTTCGAGGTCGAGCTCGCCGCGGCGGTTGCGCGCGAGCTCGGCGTGCGCGCCGAGATGGTCCAGAACGACTGGTCGAACCTCGTTCCGTCCCTCGAGCGTGGCACCTTCGACGTCGTCATGAACGGGCTCGAGGTGACCGAGGGTCGTGTCGGGCGCGTCCTCTTCTCGCGCCCCTACTACGTCTTCGCCGAGCGGCTCATGGCCCGGACCGAGGACGCACCGAAGCTTCGAGGCGCCGACGTCGCTGCGCTGAAGGGTCGACGCGTCGGAACGCTCTCGAACAGCCTCGCGTTCGAGATGCTCCGCGGCACTGCCGAGACGGTGATCTACGAGGGCGTCGAGGAGCCGTACACCGATCTCCTCGGCGGACGGACCGACGCGGTCCTCCTCGACGACATCATCGCGACTCGCTACGGCGTTCCAAAGAAGGGCCTCGAGGTCGTCGGTGATCTCCGCGACGGGTACTACGCGCTCGCGATCCGGCCGAGCGAGCCCGAGGTGAAAGAAGCGATAGACGCCGCGCTCGATCGCATTACTGCGAGCGGCGAGCTCCGCAGGATCCTCGACGGCAGCCACATCTGGAATGCGCGCCAGGAGCGACTTGCCTCGTGGAGCGTCGCCGACCAGGCGAAGATGCTCGGCCAGCCGCCGCCTCCCCCGGTATTCGGGTCCGGTCACGTCGTTCTCTTCATGAAGGGCGCGCTGATCACGCTGTTCGTCTCGGCGTTCGCCATGGCGATCGCCGTCTCGCTCGGCATGTTCCTGTCGCTCGTGCGGATGTACGGCGGCCCGGTGTCTCGGCGCCTCGCGGGTGCGTACGTCGAGATCTACCGCGGCACGCCGGTGCTGCTGCAGCTCTACCTCCTCTATTACGGGCTTGCGCCGGTACTGAAGCTCGGTCCGCTGACCGCGGCCATCCTCGGACTTGGCATGAACTACGCGGCTTACGAGGCGGAGGTGTACCGCGCCGGGATGCAGGCCGTGCCGAAGACGCAGATGGAGGCGGCGCTCTCGCTGGGCATGAGCCGCGGGCTCGCGCTGCGCCGCGTCGTGCTCCCGCAGGCGATCCGGCATGCGATCCCGAACGTGACGAACGACTTCATCGCGCTTCTCAAGGACAGCTCGCTCGTGAGCGTCATCACAGTGGTCGAGCTGACGAAGCAGATGACGATCACGGCCGTCGACGTGCGCACGTGGATCGGCCCTGGCCTCACGTGCGCGACGCTCTACTTCGCGATGAGCTACCCGCTCGGCCTGCTCGCGCGGCGGCTCGAGAAGAAGCTCGAAGGCGAGCGCGACGAGGCCGACGCCGAGCCCCTCCCCGCGCCCGGCGCGACCGCATGATCGTCATCGACAAGGTGACGAAGCGCTTTGGCGGGCGAACGGTGCTCGACGCGATCAGCGTGAGCTTCGAGCGCGGCAAGGTCTCGGCTCTCGTCGGGCGCTCGGGCTGCGGAAAGTCGACACTGCTCCGCTGCATCAACGGTCTCGAGCGATTCGACGAAGGAACCGTGCGCGTCGGCGACCTCGTGCTCGGAGACGCCACGCTGCAACGCATCCGTCTCGAGGTCGGGATGGTCTTCCAGCAGTACGGGCTCTTCGCGCACATGTCCGCGCTCGCGAACGTCATGGAGGCCCCCGTCCACGTGCGGGGGGTCTCGAAGAGCGAGGCGCGCGAGCGTGCGGTTGCGCTCCTCGAGAAGGTCGGGCTCTCCCATCGCCGCGAGGCGTTTCCGCGCGAGCTCTCCGGCGGCGAGCAGCAACGTGTCGCCATCGCGCGGGCGCTCGCCATGGAGCCCAAGGCGCTGCTCCTCGACGAGCCCACCGCCGCGCTCGATCCGGAGCGCAAGGCGGAGGTCATCAAGGTGCTCGCGGCGCTCGCGAAAGAGGGAACGACAATGGTGATCGTGACCCACGAGCCGTCGGTGGTGCGCGGCATCGCCGACGTCACGATCTCCCTGGAAAAAGGCCGCATCGTGAGAGCGGACGCCGACGCTCCGTAGCCGGCGAATCTCCTCTGCACGTGCCCGTGCCCGTGCCCGTGCCCGTGCCGGGTCTCCCACTTGCTCGCCGGAAAACGGCTATGATCGGCCCGTAGCGGTGATTGAGCCGGGGAACACCATCGCGCAGCGCTTCGTCATCGAGCGCCGCGTCAGCGCAGGCGGGATGTCGGCGGTCTTCCGCGCGACGGACCTGCGTCTTGGCGGCGTGGTCGCCGTGAAGGTCCTCTACGGGCGTGACGCCGGCGAGCACAAGGAGCGCCTCTACCGCGAGGCGCGCATCCTCGAGAAGCTGAGCCACCCCGGGATCGTCAAGCACGTCGCTCACGGCGAGACCGAGGACGGCATGCCGTTCCTCGCGATGGAATGGATCGTCGGCGAGACCCTCGGCAAGCGCCTCGCACGCACCGGCCTCACCATGGGCGAGAGCGTGAAGATGGTCACGCGCATCGCCGAGACGCTCGCCGTGGCCCACGCGAAGGGGATCATTCATCGCGACATCAAGCCGGGCAATCTCCTCCTCCGCGACACCGAGTACGACCGCCCCGCGCTGATCGACTTCGGCATCGCGCGCATGGGGCTCGGCGCGAGCGCGATCACCAACACCGGCGTCATGCTCGGCACGCTCGGCTACATGGCCCCCGAACAGGCGCGTGGCACGAAGCAGCTCGACGCTCGCGCGGACGTCTTCGCGCTCGGCGCGGTCCTCTTCAAGTGTATCACCGGCCTTCCCGCGTTCGCCGGCGACGACGAGATCGCGATCCTCGCCAAGATGCTCTTCGAGGTACCGCCGCGGGTCCGCGACATCCGCAAGGACGTCCCTCCCGCGCTCGACGATCTCCTCGCGCGCATGCTCTCCCGCGATCCGATGCAGCGCCCGACCGACGGCGGCATCGTCGCCGCCGAGCTCGCTGCGCTCGGCTCGCTCGACGCGGCAGGCACGCTCGTCACGCGCGAGACCACGACCCACGCGGACGTGATCACGCGCGGCGAGCAGCGCCTCGTGAGTGTCGTCGCCGTCGCCTCGCACTCGCATTCCTCCGACGAGCCCGAGGGGGAATCGACCATCGCCGACGGCACGTGGCAGGGTCTGAAATCGCTCTCGTCGAAGCTGCGCTCAGCCATCCAGCCATTCGGCGCACAGCTCGAGTCGTTGCCCAGCGGGATGATCGTCGTCACGCTCCCAGGCCGTCATAGCGCGACGGATCAGGCGACGCGCGCCGCGCGCTGCGTCCTCGCGATGCGAACCGCCGCGCCAAACGCACCGATGGTGCTCGCCACGGGCCGCGCGGTGCTCGAAGAGCGCGTCCCGATCGGCGATGCCGTCGACCGCGCGATCCGCATGCTCAAGGACCGCCAGGACGACGACGTCGCCCACCTCGCGACCGGTAAAAAACAGCCCATTCATGTCGACGAGGTCACTGCCGGCCTCCTCGACTCGCGCTTCACGGTCAAGACCGAGGGCGCCGGCCTCGAGCTCGTCGGCGAGCAAGCCGCCGCGGACGCGGGCCGGATGCTCCTCGGCAAGCCGACGCCATGCGTCGGCCGCGAGCGCGAGCTCGTGATGCTCGAGGGCTTCTTCGCCGAGTGCGTGGCCGACGACGTCGCGCGCGTCGTGCTGGTCACCGCTCCCGCGGGCGTCGGCAAGTCGCGCCTGCGGTACGAGCTCCTTCGCATGCTCCACCATCGCGGTGACCCCCACGAGGTCTGGACGACGCGCGGCGATCCGATGCGTGCGGGCTCCCCGTTCGGCCTCCTCGCGCAGATCATCCGCGCCGCGGCCGGGGCCCAGGACGGCGAGCCGCCCCGCGTACAGCGCGAGAAGATCCGCGCGCGCATCTCGCGTCAGGTGCCCCAGCGCGATCAGCTGCGCGTCACGCAGTTCCTAGGTGAGATCCTCGGCGTGTCCATGCCCGAAGAGGACGACGTCCAGCTCCGCGCCGCGCGCCACGATCCCATCCTCATGGGCGACCAGATGCGGCGCGCCTTCGAGGACTGGCTCCTCGCCGAGTGCAGCGCGCAGCCGGTGGTACTGGTCCTCGAGGATCTCCACTGGGGTGACCTCCCCAGCGTGAAGTTCATCGACTCCGCGCTTCGCGCCGTCCACGACAAGCCGCTCATGGTCCTCGCGCTCGCGCGACCCGAGGTGAAGGATCTCTTCCCCGACATCTTCGCCGAGCGTGGCGTCCAGGAGCTGCGGCTGAAGGAGCTCTCGAAGAAGGCGAGCGAGAAGCTCGTGCGTCAGGTCCTCGGCGAGGGCATCACGGACGAGACCGTCGCGCAGATCGTCTCGACCGCCGGCGGCAACGCCTTCTACCTCGAGGAGCTGATCCGCTCGGTCTCGTTGTCGTGGGTGGGCGTGCCTTCCGCCAAGCGCAACGACGGCCGCGCCACCGGCCCGGGTGACACGCGGCCGCGCGGAGGCCTTGCGGCGATGGCGCTGCCCGAAACGGTCCTCGCGATGGTGCAGGCGCGCCTCGAGGCGCTCGAGCCCGAGGCCCGGCGCGTGCTCCGCGCGTCCAGCGTCTTCGGGCAGACGTTCTGGCGCGGCGGCGTCGTCGCGCTGCTTGCCGGCGAGGATCGCGAGGCCCACGTGACCGCCTGGCTCGACGAGCTGTGCGTGCGCGAGATCGTGAGCCGGCGCGAGGACACCAAGTTCCGCGGCGAGCAGGAGTACGTCTTCCGGCACGCGTTCGTGGCCGAGGCCGCCTACTCGATGCTCACCGACAAGGACCGTACGATCGGTCACCGGCTCGCGGCCCAGTGGCTCGAGAAGGTCGGCGAGAGCGAGGCCGTCGTGCTCGCCGAGCACCTCGAGCGCGGCGGTGAGCCGAAGCGCGCGATCACGTTCTACCGTCGCGCCGCGGCGCAGGCGCTCGAAGGAAACGACCTCAAAGCGTGCCTCCAGCGCGCCGATGCGGGCATCGCCTGCGGCGCCGAGGGCGAGGTCCTTGGGCGCCTCGCGCTCCGCAAGGCGGAGGCCCACCGCTGGCGCGGCGAGAACCTCGCTGCGAAGGCGTGTGCCGTGCAGGCGCTCGACCTCCTCCCTCGTGGCGGCCGTCGCTGGTTTCTCGCGGCCGGAGAGGCCGTCGAAGCCGCGGCTCGTCTGGGTGACGAGACCGATCTGCATCGCTCCGTCGACGAGCTCTGCGACGTGAGCTCCGCCGGCCAGCTGACCGCTCCGCACCTCGTGGCGCTCACGCGCGCCGCGTGCGTCCTCATGCAGGCCGGCAACTACCCGTCCGCGGACGACCTCCTTCGAACGATCGACGCGGCCTACGAGCAATCCCGCAAGCAGGACGAGGACCCGCTCGCTGTCGCGCATGTGTACCGCACGCGCGCCTATCGCGCGCACGTCGGCGGCGACGCGGCCTCGGCGCTCTCCCTTTACAACGTCGCGATCACCAACTTCGAGCAGGCTGGCGATACGCGTGCAGCATGCAGGCATCTAGTGAGCGCAGCGGCCGCGTGCCTGGAGCTTGGCGCCTATCAGGACTCGGAGCGCGCACTCGGCGACGCGCTCGCCTCGGCCGAGCGCATGGGGCTCTCCGGCGTGTCGGCGAACAGCTGGCACCACATGGGAATGCTCTTCGCGCGCCTCGGCGACACCAAGACCGCCATAGCCCGCGAAGACGCGGCGATCGACGCTTTCGTGGCGCAGGGCGATCGACGCATGGAGGGCGCCGCTCGGCTCTACCGCGCGCTCTTCCTCTCGATGGACGGGCAGCTCGACGCTGCCGAACGAGAGACGCTCGCGGCGATTGACGGGTTCGGCCTCACGCCACCGCTCCGGGCCTATGGGCTCGCCGTCCTCGGGCGCGTCCGTCTGACAGGGACGAAGCCGGAGAACGCCCACGTCGTGGCGCAGGAGGCCGTGGGCATCCTCGACGCGCTCGGAGGCATCGAGGAGGGCGAGTCGTACGTCCGCCTGACGTTTGCCGAGGCACTCGAGGCGAGCGGCAATCACGAGGGTGCGTGCGAGGCCATCGCCGCGGCGAGGGTGCGCATCCTCGAGCGCGCAGCGATGATCCACGACCCGGGGTGGAAGGAGAGCTTCCTCGAGCGCGTTCGGGAGAACGCCCGGACGCTGGAGCTCGCTCGGCAGTGGCGCGTCGTATAGCGATCGACGCGGCGGAACATTGCATTCTACACTGGGCCGCACTGATGAAACGCGCCCCTGCCGTCGTCTCCTTCCTCTCCTCTGCTGCCGTCTTCTTCACGCTTGCGACTCCACGCGTCGTGCGCGCCGACGAGCCGGCCCCGGCCCCGCCCGAGGGCGCGCTGCCGCCCGACCCCACGGAGCTCCAGGCCTTCCCTCCTCCGGAGCCCGAGGCGCCTGCGGTGAAGGTCACGCCGATGGGCTACATCGAGGCGTACTACGCGTGGAACGTGAACCGGCCGGTGAACAACATCACCAACTACCGAGGCTTCGACAACCGGCACAACACGATCACGCTGTCGAACGCGGCGCTCGGCGCGGCCTTCGAGAGCGGTCCCGTTGGCGGCAAGCTGATGCTGCAGATCGGTAGCCAGCCTGCGACGGCCTACGCTGGCGAGCCGGCACTCCCCGGCACGTCCGCGGCCAACGCGACCAGCGGGGAGCTGTGGAAGTACCTTCAAGAGGCCTACGTCACGTACAAGGCGCCCGTCGGGCGTGGCCTCACGCTCAAGGCGGGCCTCGAAGGCGCGCCGTTCGGCCTCGAGTCTTTCGCCGTGCACGACAACTGGAACTATTCGCGCTCGAACCTCTACTTCGCGATGCCGACCTACTACACGAGCCTGCGGGCGACGTACGCCTTCTGCGATTGCCTCACGGCGTCCGTGGCCGTGCTCAACGGGTGGAGGTCGGTCGTCGACAACAACGAGGCAAAGAGCATCGAGGCACACGTGAGGTTCACGCCGCGCGACAAGAAGCTGCGCGCTCAGCTCTCCTACCTCGGCGGTGTCGAGCGCCCGTCGAGCGCTCCCGAGGGCCAGTACTGGAGGCACCACTTCGACGCGACCGGTCAGCTCGACCTCACGACGTGGCTCCAGCTCGCGGCTCAGGCCGACTACGGCTTCGAGCCGAACCGTTTCGGCACGGCACGGTGGTTCGCAGGTGCGGCAGCCGCGCGCGCGAAGGCGTTCGACTGGCTCTTCGTCGCCATCCGCGGCGACCGTTTCTACGAGCACCAGGCCACGGAGGTCGCGGGCAAGATGAGCACGCCGCTCTTCTGGAACGGCGTCGAGTGGGTGAGCTCGGTCACGGCGACGCTCGACGTGCGACCTCACGACAACATCTCCATCCGCTTGGAATTTCGCCACGACCAGGCCGACGGCCTTCTCTACTTCACCGGCGACACGCTCACGGGTGACGGGAGCGCCAAGTCGCCCTACCTCCCCAACGCGCGCCGACAGGAGACGCTCCTGCTCGGTGCGACCGCCTGGTTCTGAGCCTCGCGGAGTCCTTGCACGCGAGCGTCGCTCCTACGGTCGAGCCTGAATCACCATTCGCATCCCGCGCTCGCGCTGACTAGGCTGGAGGGGATGAGTCGCTTCCCCTGTACGGCCACGCTCACGACGGTCCCGAACATCGAGGACCTCGTCGCGCGTGACAAGGATCACGACTGCGAGGGCTTCGGCCCGCACAACGTCTGCGTGAAGGTCGAGGCGGTCGCGGATCTCCCCACGCGCTTCGGGCGCTTTCGGATCGTGGCTTTCTGGAACAACCGCGACGGCAAGGAGCACGTCGCGCTCGTGCACGGTGACGTGCTCGGCGCCGAGAACGTCGTCACGCGACTCCACTCCGAGTGCTTGACGGGCGACGCGCTCGGCTCGCTTCGTTGCGATTGTCGCGACCAGCTCGGCGTCGCGCTCCAACGCATCGCGGCGGAGCCGTGCGGCGTCCTCCTCTACCTGCGCCAGGAAGGGCGCGGCATCGGCCTGCTCAACAAGGTCAAGGCCTACGCGCTCCAGGACCACGGCCTCGACACCGTCGACGCCAATCTCGCCCTCGGCTTTCGTGACGACGAACGCGACTACGCGATCGCCGCACACGCGCTCTCGAGCCTCACGGTCAAATCCGTGCGCCTTCTCACGAACAACCCGAAGAAGGTCGCCGAGCTCGAGAAATACGGCATCCGCGTGAGCGCGCGCATCCCGCACGTCATTCCCGCCAACGAGTACAACCGCTTCTACCTGGAGACGAAGGCGCACCGCTCCGGGCACTTCATCGACTTCGAGGGCAAGCCGCACGTCGCCGAGCAGGATGACCCGGTGGTCATCGTCACCGATGCCGCCGCCGCCAACCCGCCGTCCGCCGAGTAGAGCGCGATGTCCTTCCAAGAGCTCCTGGGCCGCTTCGCCAGCCTCACCATCCGCCGCTTCGCCACGCCCGGCGCGTTTCTCGCCGTCGGCGACGGTGAGGACGAGGTCGTCCTCCTCATCGGCAGCGAGATCCCGACCGGCGCCAAGGAGGGCGACTCCGTCGACGTCTTTCTCCACCTCGACTCCGAAGGCCGACCGATCGCGACGACGCGCATCGCGAAGCTCGAGCTCGGCCAGGTCGGCTTCCTCGCCGTGACTCAGCTCACCGACTTCGGCGCCTTCGTGGACTGGGGGCTCGCGAAGGAGCTGCTCGTGCCCTTCGCAGAGCAGACGGCCGACATGAACGTCGGCGAGAAGTACGCGGTCGGTCTCTATGTCGACCCGAGCGGGCGTCTCGCCGGAACGATGCGCATCAGCGAGATGCTCGCGGGCTCGCGAGACGGCGAGAAGGTCGAGTGGAAGCTCGACGAGTGGGTCACCGGCGAGGCCTGGAGGAACGAGCCCGAGATCGGCCTCTTCGTCATCGTCGAGAACGCGTTCGTGGGCCTCGTCCCCGCGAGCGAGCCGCACATGCTGAGGCGCGGTGACGCCGCTCGGTTCCGCGTCAGCAATGTCCTCCCCGACGGCAAGATCGAGCTCTCCCTCCGTGGCCATGCGCACGAGGAGCTCGCCGGCGATGCCGAGCGGGTCCTCCGGATCCTCGGGACCAAGGGAACGCCCGCGATCGGCGACAAATCGTCCCCCGAGGAGATCCGTGAGGTCTTCGCCCTCAGCAAGAAGGCCTTCAAGCGGGCCCT
>JAYSXP010000201.1:0-15778 GCA_043717125.1 Polyangiaceae bacterium
ATGAGGTCCGTGCGGGAAGCCATCCAGCCCTGCGCGACGAACGCGACGCCGGTGGCGACCAGCAGCGCCACGCGCGTCTCGCTCTCCCGGACGAACGTGTCGTTCGACTTCACCGCGGGGGCGAGGAACATGCGCCCGAACGCGAACGGCGCGAAGGCGCTCCACGGCGCGAGGCCCGCCGCGACGTGGCCGATCATGAAATCGAACGTCGGATACTTGGTGGGCGTCTTCAGGAGCGCGCCGATCCAAGGGTTGAGGTCAGGTCCACGCGGAGCTCCGAGCGCATCGATGGCCTTGTACGAGAAGTACAGGCCGACGATCGCGGCGAGCCCGCCCGCGGCATGCGAGAGGGTGTCGTGACGACGCTGCGCGTTGGCGACCGAGAGGCCATACGCCAGCGCCACGGCGAGCGCGGGGATCCCCACGCCGATGAGCGCGCCGCGCGTGAAGAAGCCGGCCACGAGACCGAGGCCGGCGACCACGAGCCAAACCATACGGCCCGCGACGTTGGCATCTCCGTCGTCGCCGCGATCGAAGACGGCGACGAGCAGACCTCCGAACGACATCGCGAACGCGCTCATCATCACGATGTCGCCGAGCATCGTGCGCGACTGGACGAAGAAGAGCGGCATCGTCGTCAGTGCCACCGCCGAGAACACACCGGCTCGGCGGTCGATCAGGCGCGAGACCCAGCCGTAGGTCGCGAGGACGCCGATGACGCCCCAGACCGCGAGCGGAAAGCGCCCCGCCCACTCGTGGAGGCCAAACGTCTTGAAGCCGAGCGCGATCGACGTGAAGGGGAGCTGCGGGCGGCCGAGGTCGTTCAGGTGCGGGAGAGAGTTGTCGGCGCCTTCGAGCGCGAGCTCCGTCGCGCCGTGGAGGTTCAGCGCGATGCGCCGCGCGAGGTCGGCGACGTTGAGCTCGTGGGGATCCCAAAGGCCCGCCCGCGTGAGCGGCGGCAGGACGAAGAAGAACAGCACCGGCAGAGCCAGCGAGATCGCGAGCGGCAGCCAGCGCGGCCCGTACGCGTCGTCCGACGTGTCACGCTCGAGCCTTTCGGAGACCGGAGGAGTGGAGATGGTTTCGGCTTGCGGAGCGGGCGCCTCCTCCGCGACTTCCGCTTCGGGCTTCGAGGAGGCCTTCGCAGCCGCCTTCGCTACGGCGTCGCTCTCGTCGGGCTGCGGCTTGTCGGATTCGGCCATGAGGGCCGGAACTATTACGTTTGCCGGCGGATCTCCGCAAGGAGATAGGGGTCGGGTGTGGTATCAGAGCGCCGCCACTACCCGATGCCCCAGAAGCCCAAGCCAGCCCGAGCAGGCGGTCCCCCGCCCGCCGCCTCCCCTTCGCAGGTCACGCGTGCGGGCACGGTCGCGCTCATCGGCCGGCCGAACGTCGGCAAGAGCACGCTTCTGAACGCCCTCCTGGGCGAACGCATCGCGATCACGAGCCACCACGCCCAGACCACCCGGGACCGCATCGCCGGCATCCTGACGCGCGACGGCGTCCAGTACGTCTTTCTCGATACACCCGGTTTGCACCGTGCGCGCCACAAGCTCGGCGAGCGGATGAACGAGGTCGCACGTGCCGCGGCCGCCGAATGCGACGTCGCTGTCTTCATGACGGAGCCGGAGATGCGCAATACCCCGGAAGGCGTGGTCTGCAACCCCACCGTCCGCGAGGACGATCTCGCGATCCTCCAGGCGATCCCCGCAAGCACGCCCGTCGTGCTCCTCGTCAACAAGATCGACAAGGTCAAGCCGAAGGCGCTGCTCTTCCCGCTCCTCGACGCCTACGGCAAGGCACGTGACGTCGCGGCTATCGTTCCGGTGAGCGCGCTCAAGGCCGACAACCTGGACGCCATCCTCGCCGAGGTCGGCAAGCATCTTCCCGAGGGCGACGCGCTCTTCGACGCCGAGGAGCTCAGCGACCGACCCGTTCGCTTCTTCGTCGCGGAGTTCGTCCGCGAGCAAATTCTCCGGCGCACGCGCCAGGAGATCCCGCACGGCGTGGCGGTCACCGTCGAGTCGTTCGACGAGAATGCCAAGCTCGTACGCATCGCCGTGACGATCCACGTCGTGAAGGAGTCCCACAAGGGCATCATCATCGGCGACGGTGGCAAGATGCTGAGCGCGGTCGGCAAGGCGGCGCGCCTCCGCGCCGAGGAGCTGATCGGCCAAAAGGTCCACCTCGAGACGTTCGTGCGCACTACCGAAGGTTGGTACGACGACGCTGCACGCCTGGCCGACATGGGCTACGCCGACGAGGGCTCCGCCAAGCGAAAGCGCGCCGGCAAGCCGCGCGCCCCCAAACCCCGCCCCGCGCCCGCCGCGCCGGGGAAGACGAAGACACGGACGAGAGATCACGCATGACGAAGCACCACCCACCCCACGTCTCGCGCGTCCTGCCGGCCGGTCAACACGGGCTGCCGCTCGTCGCGATCGTCGGGAGGCCGAACGTCGGCAAGTCCACGCTCTTCAATCGCCTCGCGCGGCGCCGCCTCGCGATCGTCCACGACGAGCCCGGCGTCACGCGCGATCGAAACTACGTCGACACGACGGCCTTCGGCCGCGACTACACGCTCGTCGATACCGGCGGTTTCGACCCGGACAGCGACGACCCGATGAAGAGCGGCATCACGCGCCACGTGAAGTCCGCGATCGAGGAGGCCGACGTCATCGTCTTCGTGACCGACGCGATGGTTCCGCTCACGTCCGCCGACCGCGTCGCCGTCGGCCTGCTCCGCAAGACGGACAAGCCCGTGCTCTTCGCCGCGAACAAGGCCGACTCGCCCCGGCAGGACGCCGATGCCTACGAGGTCTATCGGCTCGGCGTCGACAAGGTCTACCCGGTGAGCAGTCTGCACGGCCGCGGCATGGCGGAGCTCGAAGGCGCGATCGTCGCCGCGATGCCGGAGAACAAGGAGACCGACACCGTCGACGAGTTCCTCCCGCGCATCGCGATCGTCGGCAAGCCAAACGCCGGCAAGTCCAGCCTCATGAACCGCATCCTCGGCGAGGAGCGCATGATCGTGGATGACCGCCCGGGCACCACCCGCGACGCGATCGACGCGCTCGTGGGCCGCGGCGACAAGCGTTACATCTTCGTCGACACCGCCGGGCTCCGCCGCAAGGGTAAGGTCACGAAGGGCTCCGACGAGATCGAGTTCGCGAGCGTCGGCTCGGCCGTCCGCGCGATGGAGCGGTCGAGCATCGTCGTGCTCCTCTGTGACGCGAAGGAAGGCGTTGCCGAGCAGGACGCGAAGATTCTCGGCCTCGCCGCGGACCGCGGGCGCGGCATGATCATCGCGCTCAACAAGTGCGACCTCATGTCGAAGAGCGAGGTGGAGAAGGCCGAGGAGGACGCGAGAGAGAAGATCTCGTTCGCGCCCTTCGCGCCGATCCTCCAGGTCAGCGCGAAGACCGGCAAGGGCATGAGCGAGCTCTTCGAGACCATCGACAAGGTGAGCGAGATGTTTCACCGGCGCGTCGGCACCGGTGAGCTCAATCGCTTCTTCGAAGCGGTTCTCCAGCAGCGCCCCCCGCCGACGATGGGCGGCAGCGCGCCACGCCTCTACTACATCACGCAGGCCGAGACCGCGCCGCCGGTGTTCGTCATCCTGGCAAGCTCACCGGACTCGGTGCACTTCTCGTATCAGCGCTTCGTCGCAAACCAGCTGCGAAAGCACTTCAACTTCGACGGCGTTCCCATCCGCATCGTGTATCGCGAGCGCCGGCGTGGAGGAAAGGGCCGCAAGGAAGCCGCTCTCATCGAGGCTGGTCCTGCGCCCGCGCCGAAGACGGGCCGTCGACCCGCGCCGGGTGACACCGCCGTGCCGCGCAAGCCGCCCAGGAAGCAGCCCGCGAAGAAGCCGACGCCCGAGGCCGAGACGGCGACCGCCCCGCCCGCGCGAAAGAAGCGTGCTGCGCGCGGCATCCCGAAGGCGCAAGAGCGCACGGCCGTCGCGCGAGCGGAACGTCGCAAGTTTGGTAAGCCCCGCCGCGGGTGATCGGAGCGCTCGGGTGAGCCGAACGAGACTTGCACGAGCTCTCGTCTCCGCGTCCCGTCGCGCTGCTCAACGGCGAGTTACACGCCGCCTGACATCAAGACTTCGCCAAGACGCGCAAGGAGGCGGAGGTCGTGAACGTCCGTCTCGAGCTCGGGGACGCGCACGACAGGCGTAGAGCCCGCGGCGCCGTCGAGGACGCGAAGGTGGCGCGCGTCGAGCGCCGCGAGCTTCACGGCGTCGGAATGCGCCTGCACGATGCGCGAGGGCGCGTCGTCCTCGAGGGTGAGACCGCGCGATGTGATCGCACTTTGCGCGTCGCCTTCCGTCACGCCCTCGGCGGCGCGCGCCGGCGGCAGATGGAAGCGGTTCACCACGAAGGCGCCGCGCGGCATGTGCGCCTCGGTCAGGCGCTCCGCGAAATACAGGACCTCCTGGATGCTTGGCGGTGACGCGCTCGTCACCAGTACGAACGCGACCTCGTCACCGCGAAGCGCCGCCTCGACGCGGCTCGCGCGCTCCTTGAAGCCTCCAAAAAGCTCGTTGAGCTCGCCGATGAACTCGGCCATCGCCTCGAGAAAGCCACCACCCGTGATGCGACCGATCCCGCGGAGAACGGTCGCCGCGCTCTTCGCGATCAGGTTCAGCGAGAACTTCCCGCCGCTCTCGAACGCCTGCACGAACCACTTCATCGTCGCCGAGTCGAGCGCCTCCATCAGGCGCTGCGGCGCGTCGAGGAAGTCGAGGGCGTTCGCCGTAGGCGGCGTGTCGAGAACGATGAGGTCGTAGCGAGGGTCGTCCTTCACGGCGACCAGCTTCTCCATCGCCATGTACTCCTGCGTGCCCGCGAGGGAGGTAGAGACGTACTGATAGAGCTTGTTCGAGAGGAGGCGGTCGGCCTTCGCCTGCGTCGAGGAGTACTTGACCACGAGCTCGTCGAACGTGCGCTTGGTGTCGAGCATCATCGCAGTGAGGCTGCCCGTGAGTGTAACGCCGACCGCCTCGAACCGCGCGGCGTCGACCGTGCTCGCCTCGGTGCACATCTCGGTGATGCCGAGGCTCTCCGCGAGGCGCTTGGCCGGGTCGATCGTGAGGCAGAGGACGCGCTTGCCCTGCCGAGCCGCCGCCACGCCGATCGCAGCGGCCGTAGTGGTCTTGCCGACGCCACCCGCGCCTACGGTGATGAGCACGCGCTTCGACGCGACCAGGTCGGCCAGCGGCTGCGCGGAAGGCTTCATCGAGATCCCCGGTTTAGCACAGCCCGGCCGACGCTGTTGTGCGTCGTCGGCGTACCCAGGGCGTGCGACCCTGGTCTACTCCGGCGAGTCTTCGTATTCACCTTCGGCGAGGTTGTCGAAGCGGGTCCACTGCCGGTCGAAGCGGACCTTCGCCGTACCCGTCGGGCCGTTTCGCTGCTTGGCGATGATGAGCTCCGCGATGTTCGGCTCGGCCGAGTCGTCGCGGTTGTAGTAGTCGTCGCGGTAGATGAAGACGATGTTGTCGGCGTCTTGCTCGATCGCACCCGACTCGCGTAGATCGCTGATCAGCGGACGCTTCGACTTCTCGCTCCGGGTCTCGACTGCGCGATTGAGCTGAGAGAGTGCGATGACTGGCACCTCGAGCTCCTTCGCGAGCCCCTTCAAGCCGCGTGAGATTTCGCTGATCTCCTGCTCGCGAGAGGCCACACCGTCGCGCCCCTTCATCAGCTGGAGGTAGTCGATGATGACGGCGCCGATCTTCTTGATCTTGCGGCCCTCCTCGTCGCGCGTGTCGAACTCGGCCTGGAGGCGCCGCACCTTCGCGCGCAGCTCGATGATCGAGAGGCTGGGCGAGTCATCGATCCAGATCGGGAGGTTGCCGAGGAAGCTCGCGGCCTGCGTGAGCTTGCTCCAGTCCTGCGGGCTCAGGTAGCCCGTGCGCATCTTGCTCACGTCGACCCGCGCCTCGGCGCAGACCATACGATTGGCCAGCTGCTCGCGGGGCATTTCGAGCGAGAACACGACGACTCCGACGCCCGCCTCTTCCCAGCGCTGATTCGGGTCGCCGTCGACCTCGCGGCCCTTGGGGCTGGCGACGTTGGCCGCCATGTTGAGGACGAAGCTGGTCTTGCCCATGCCGGGGCGAGCCGCGATGATCGAGAGATCCCCCTCGTGGAGGCCGGAGGTGAGCTTGTCGTACCGATCGAAGCCGGTGGGTACGCCGGTGATGCGGTCGCCGCGGGCGACGGCGTCGTTCAGGCGTTTGAACGACTTCTTCATCACGTCGAGAAGCTTCTCGACGCTCTGCTTGGCCGACGTGCGGGCGATGTTGTAGATGGCCTGCTCGGCGCCATCGATGAACGCCTGGGGCTCGCCGTAGTCGACGTACCCCTGCGCGGAGACGCGCTGGCACGCCAGGATGACCTGCCGGATGCGGAACTTCTCGTGAATCGTGCGGCCGTAGGCGCCGACGTTCGCGACGACGGGCGCTGCGTCGAGGATCTCGGTCAGGTAACCGGCGCCGCCCACCTGCGCGAGGCGCTGGCGATCCTTCAACCAGCTCTGGACCTGGAGAACGTCGACGGGGTGGCCGGACTGCTTGAGCTCGAAGCAGGCCTCGAAGATGCGCCGGTGCGCCTCCGAGTAAAAATACTCGGGCTTTAGATCGGTGATCTTGTCCATCGCCGACGGGTCGAGCATGCATGCGGACAGGACCGCAGCCTCGGCCTCGAGGTCGTGCGGAGGCACGCGCCCCTCGATGACGGGCGGGTTCTCGACAGCTTGCGCACGAGGACCCCACTTCTTTTCCACAGGTGGAACCTCCAAATGGGCAACGCCTCGGTCTGCAGGACGCAGGGCCGAGGCGCTATGTAGTCGTCAGGCGGTGCCTAACGACTCACGAGAATGGACACTACCTAGCCGATCTTCGGAAGGCTGTGTCGTGTGCGTCGCACACGACCTACTTCTTGACGACTTCGACCTTGAGGGTCGCCGTGACGTCCGCCATGAGGCGGACCGGGATCTCGAAGGTGCCGAGGGCCTTGAGAGGCTCCGCGAGGTGCATCTTCTTGCGGTCGATCGGGACGCCCGCAGCCTTGGCCGCGTTCTCGATCTCCTTGGAGGTGACGGAGCCGAAGAGCTTGTCGTCCTCTCCGACCGAGCGCGAAAGCGTGAGCTTGAGCGCGTTGATCTTCTCGGCGAAGATCTGCATTTCCTTCTTCGTCTTATCCGCCTTCGCGACCGCGACCAGCTTCTCGTGCGTGATGCGGTTGACGGCAGCGGTGGTCGCCGGAACGGCGAGGCCACGCGGGATGAGGTAGTTGCGCGCGAAGCCCGGACGGACCTTCACGAGCTCGCCAGACTCGCCGACCTTGTCGACGGTCGTCTGAAGCACGACTTGGAGTGTGGTTGCCATGATGCTCTCCTCGTCAGGACGTGACGGTGAAGGGGAGGAGCGCGATGTTGCGCGCGCGCTTGACCGCGAGCGTCACCTTGCGCTGGTGAAGAGCGCAGTTGCCGCTGATGCGGCGGGGAACGACCTTGCCGCGCTCGGACACGAAGTACTTGAGCGCCTGCGGGTCCTTGTAATCAATGACCACAGCCTTGTCCGCGCAGAACTTGCAAACGCGCTTCTTGCCACCGCGGCGGCGGCCCGGTGCGTCTGCATTGAGGTCCGGCGTCCTGCCGAAGTCCTTGTCATCATCCATCATCGCCATGATTCAAATCTCCTGAAGGTAGTTCTGTGGAAGGGGGGCGGGCCGCTCAGGCCTCGTCCTCACCCTTTGCCGGTGCCGGTGCCGGTGCCGGTGCCGGTGCCGGTGCCGGTGCCGCGGGACCCGCGGTGTCGTCCGTCTCGACGGCTGCTGCCGCGGCCGGCGCGCGATCGTGACGACCGCCGCCACCCTCGTGGTCGTCGCCGAAGTCGTCGTCACCACCGTCGCGATGACCGTGGCGCATGCTTCGCGGTGCATCCGGGCCGAGGTCGATGAGGCCGAGCTGCTTCTCGCGAGACTCGACGGCGTCATCCTCGGGCGGGAGCTCGAGGCGCTGGAGCTTCACTTCCTCGGGATCGATCGTGAGGGCAGCGACGTCGACCTCGTCGTTCGTCTGGATGGTCTGGAACTTGAGGACGGTGTCCTGGAGCTTGAGGTTGCGCTCGAGCTCCTGCACGAGGCCGCCACGGCCCACGTACTTCACGTACATGTACACGCCGCGCTTCTGCTTCGCGACGGGGTACGCGAGCTTGCGCCGGCCCCACGCCTCGACCTTGACCAGCTTGCCGCTGTCACGACCGACGACCTCGGCGACGCGCGCCTGGACCTTCTCGGCCGTGTCGGCATCGACGTCGGAGCGGAGGACGTAGATCGTCTCGTACTCTTTGAACTTGAGAATCTGAACTTCGGGCATCGTGATCTCCTTACGGATCATCCTCTTCCCGGGGAACCGAGGAGAGGAGAGCCCGTGGGACACTCCCACGAGCAAGGATTTCCACTGACCATCAGCGGGGCGCGGTTTCTAGCACGCGCTCGGGCGGCGCGAGAGCGAATTGTGGCTCTATTTGCGGGGAGCGGAGGTGTTCAGGGAGTTCATCGCCGCCTGGGCGCCCTTGGCGACCACCCCTTCGACCGCCGCGCAGGCCCGATCGATGATCTCGGGCAGCTCTGCGGCCTCCATCGCGTCGAAGTTCTGGAGCACGAAGTCGGCGACGTCGCCCTTGAAGCCCGGCGGCGGCCGCCCGATCCCCACCCGCACGCGGACGAAGTCGGGGACGGCGAGGCGGTCGATAAGGCTGCGCAGGCCGTTGTGCCCCGCGTGCCCGCCGCCCACCTTGAGCTTCACGTCGCGCCACGGGAGATCGAGCTCGTCGTGGACGACGATGACGCTCTTCGGCTCGACCTTCAGGAAGGCGGCCGCGGGCTGCACGCAGTCGCCCGAGAGATTCATGAACGTGCCAGGTTTCAGCAGCGCAACCGGGAAGCGCGTGCTCACGACGGAGAGATCGCCCTTCGTCCACACGCCGCTGAACTTCTCCTTGAAGTCGGGCATCCCGTGCGTGCGCGCGAGATGCTCGACGACCATGAAGCCGACGTTGTGGCGGTTCTTTTCGTACTTCTTGCCCGGATTTCCAAGCCCGACGACGAGGTGCACGGCAGCAGGAGAGAGCGGCGGACCGGGAGACCGCGAGGTCTTCCGACGCTACTTCTTCTTTTTGTCGTCCTTCTTGTCGTCCTTCTTGTCGTCCTTCTTCGCATCCTTGGCGCCGGCGGCCGGAGCCGCGCCCGCCGCAGGAGCCTTGCCGCCCGCGGCCGCAGCCGCACCCGCCGCAGGAGCCGCGCCCACCGCCGCGCCCGAAAGCGCTGCAGCTTCTTCCTCGGAGCGATCCTTGTCCGGCGCGACGACGGCGATGACCGTCTGCTCCGGAGCAAGGCGGACTTCGACGCCCTCGGGGAGAGGAAGCGCGCTCGTCGGCATCGACTCGTGGATGTCGAGGGCCGAGATATCGACCTCGATCTTGAGCGGGATGCGGTCCGGGAGGCAGCGCACGGGCACCGTGCGGTAGACCTGACGAACGATACCGCCGCTGGCGAGGCCGATCGGCTTGCCGATCGCGACGAGCGGGATCTCGACATCGACCGCGCGATCGAGCTTCACCTCGACGAAATCGACGTGCTCGAGCGTGCGCGCCACCGGGTGGAGCGTGTAGCTCTTGATCATCACGAGGAGGTCCGCGGCGCCCTCGACCTTCATCGAGAGGACGGAGTTCGGGCCGCGCTCGCTCTTGATGACCGCGATGATGTCCTTCGGCGTGACCGCGAGGCTCATCGCTTGCGCGAGGCCCTTGCCGTACGCGACCGCGGGGATCTGGCCGCCGTTACGGAGGCGGCGCGCAGCGCCCTTCCCCTTGGTGGTCCGGGGGGTGGCGGCGACGTTGAGGATGGCGGCGGACATGGGCGAGCTCCTGAGAACGAAAACTGCGAACAATCACGCTCAACCTTCGAGTTAACGAGGGTCAAAGCCTGGGGCGCGAGGACTTAGCAGAGCCTCGCCTGGCGTTCCAGGGATTTAGCGTTTCGGCCCCGCGAGGTCGATGTGGCTAGGCGAAGAGCGAGCTCACGGAGTCCGAGCTGTGGATGCGCTTGATCGCCTCACCGAGAAGGCGGGCCATGCTGACTTGCTTGATCTTCGGGCAGGTCTTCGCGAGCGCCGACAGCGGAATCGTGTCGGAGACGATGACCTCGTCGAGCGGGGACTCGAGGATTCGCTGGATGGCCGGCCCCGAGAGGACGCCATGCGTCGCGCAGGCCACGACCTTCGTCGCGCCGTGCTCCATGAGCGCCTTGGCGGCGCCGGCGAGCGTTCCCGCCGTATCGATCATGTCGTCGACGATGATGCACTGCTTGCCCTTGACGTCGCCGATGAGGTGCATGACCTCCGAGACGTTCGCGCGCTCACGACGCTTGTCGATGATGGCGAGGCTCGAGTTGAGGCGCTTCGAGTAGGCGCGGGCGCGCTCGACGCCGCCCGCATCCGGAGAGACCACGACCGCAGAGGAGTCGAAGTTCTTCTTCAGGTAGTCCTCGAGCATCACGGGCATGCCGTAGAGGTGGTCGAAAGGGATGTTGAAGAACCCCTGGATCTGCCCTGCATGAAGGTCGATCGACACGACGCGATCGACGCCGGACGACTCGATGAGGTCGGCGACGAGCTTCGCCGAGATGGGCGTGCGGGGCGCGACCTTGCGGTCCTGGCGGGCGTAGCCGTAGTACGGGATGACCGCGGTGACCGTCGCTGCGGACGCACGCCTGAGCGTGTCGGCGATGATGAGCAGCTCCATCACGTGGTCGTTCACGGGGCTGCACGTGGGCTGGATGACGAACGCATCCACGCCGCGGACGTTTTCGTTGATCTCGACGAAGGTCTCGCCATCGCTGAAGCGCTGGACCTTGATCTTGCCGAGAGGCGTCTCGAGGTACGCCGCGATGTCGCGCGCGAGCTCGGGGTTCGCGTTGCCGGAAAAGAGGCAGACCTTCTTGAACACCGCGAGCCACCTCTCTCCGTGAGCCGAGAAAAACGAGGTTTCGACTGCGCGTGGTCTAGTAGCCAGCTACCGACGTGTCAACGGACGCGGCGCGTGCTTCGCGAACGTTTCGTCGACGCCACGGAGAAAGGCTCCTCGAAATCGTACGAGAGCCCTCAGCGAAGCATGGCGCGGCATTCGCCGATCGGACCGCGCGTGCCCTCTTTCGTGCACGCTGCGTACGCACGCCGCGCCTCGGCCATTTTGCCCTTGTCCTGGTAGGCGGCGCCGAGCAGCAGCCACGCTTCGCCGTCGCTCGGGTCGAGGGCAACCGACCGCTCGCCTGCGGCGATGGCGTCGGCCGACTTGCCGCGCTCGAGCGCCCGGCGGCAGTCGTTTTTCTCCCTGAGCGCGTTCGCCTTGTCGTCCGCGGAGGGCGCGGCCGGTGCCCCAAGCGCCTCGGCCTTCGGAACGTCGACCCGCGGCGCCTCGACGCGTGTCGGGTCGGTGGGCTCAGCGACCGGAACCGCGGCGACCTCGGCCGTCTTCACGGGCTCGGCGGCGGCGGCCAGCTCAGCGGGCGCGGGAGTCGGCGTGGTGACGACGGCCGCTGCGGCCGCCTTCGGCTCGGGGGGGTCGACGTTTGCGGGCGCGCCGAGCGCGTACACGGACGACGCGGCCGCAAGGGACGCGTGCGTCCCGGGCGCGACGAACGTGCGACCGACCGCAGCGAGACAGAGAACGGCAGCGCCTCCGACGGCCCAGCGGACGTACTTGGCCAGACGTGCGCGACGCTCGACGACCTCGGGCAGGCTCTTGCGAGACTCGCGAGCGACGACCTCCGCCCACTCGTGCTCATGCTCTTCCGCGCTCGCGCGCGCCGCGACGATCTCTCCCTCGGAGAAGAACCGGTCCGCAATCGGCTCGACGGCGAGGTCACCGACGGGCGGAATGCTGATCTCATCGCTCGCCGGAAAGATGTCTCGGTCGTGCGGTGACGCGTCGTGGGCAGCGCTCTCGAGCCTCACGAGCTCGGCCGTCCGCGGGATGACGGTCTCGACGCGCGGCAGCTCGGTCCGCGCAGGCTCGACGCGACCGCGAACTTCGGACGCGTCGTACGGGCTCTCCACCGAGGGGGGCACGGCAGCGCGCAACTCCTCCTCGACCAGCTCGAGGCGCTCGGCCTCGCGCACGCGCTCCAGCATTGGCTTCGCGAGCATTTCGAGCGTCGGACGTGTGCTCCGAGTCGCCTGCTCCACCGCCGGAGAATTCGCGGAGCGCATGCTCACGTCCGCGGGCTCGGGGCGCTGCGCCGTCACGCCGATGACGACCTGCGGTCCTGGCTCGGAGCCGACGTCTGCGTGCGGGGGCTTCGACCTCGCCGCGCGCGGCGGGAGCGAAACGCGCGCCTTCCTCTGTGAGCGTCCTTTCCTCATGAGCCCTCGGAGCGGTGTGCTGTGCGCGGTTCGAAAGAGGCGTGCAAAGTTTTGCGAACAGATGCAAACGCCGTGCACGCATTCGCGAAATCACAGCGCCACGAAAACGACGGTCGCAAAGCCCAAACATTGGACGCCTGGAACGACCCAACGTCAACGAGTGCACGACACACCGATCGTATTTTGGCTCCACGTTGCGCCAGGTTGAGCCGCGGGCTAAGAGGTGAAGTCCCACCTGTGAATACACGTCCGCGACGCCCACGAGGCCGCCCCGAGGCGACGCCGCCCGCCGAACCACGACGTCGCGCGCCCGCGCCTGCGCCTGATCGCAACGTCAGCTCTGTCCTCACGGACACACGGATGGCCAGGGTCATCGTGAACCGTCACGGCGTCGAAGCCGTCCGTCGCGGGCACCCTTGGATCTTCCGATCGGCGGTCGGGCACGCGTCGCCGCGTTACCCCGACGCTCGAGTCGTTGCGATCGCTTCGGAACAGGACGAGATCGTCGGCTGCGGCGTCTCGGACCCGGACTCGCCGATCGCGGTTCGCGTGTGGGGAACGTCGGCCGCGGTGCGGCTCGACGCGTCGCTCTTCTCGGCTCGGCTCATGCGCGCGATTGCGCTTCGCGCCGAGCTCTTTGCCGACGGCGAAACGACCGCGTACCGGCTCCTCAACGGTGAGGGCGATCGCACCCCGGGCTTCGTCATCGACCGCTACGGCGAGGTCGCGGTCCTACGGATCGACGGCGACGCGGCGCGCGCGGTCGCCCCCGTCCTCCTTCGTGACGTCGAGCCGATCCTCCGCCAGGCGGGGATCTCGACGTTCCTCGAGCGCACCTCGAAGCGCACCGACTCGGCCGAGCCCAAGAGCGTCACGGTGCGCTTCGGCACGGAGCCCGCCAACGTTCGCGTCACCGAGCACGGCGTTCCGTTCGTCGTCGACCTGATGCGCGGTCAGAAGACGGGCGCGTTCCTCGACCAGCGTGAGAACCGCCGGCGGGTCGGCGAGCTCGTCGCGCGGCGCAAGCGTGCCGGCCTCGGCGTCCGCGTCCTCAACCTCTTCTCGTACACCGGCGGCTTCTCCCAGCGCGCCGCGCTCGCAGGTGGGATCGTGACGAGCGTCGACGTCGCCGCAAAGGCGCACGGCACCGCGCAGGAGAGCTTCAAGCTCGCCGGTATCGATCTCACGCCGCACTCCTTCGTCAGCGCCGATGCGTTCGCCTGGCTCGCCGAGCAGAAGCGGAAGGACAAGCACTGGGACGTCGTCATCAGCGACCCGCCGAGCTTCGCCCCCAGCGAACGCGCGAAGCCCAACGCGATCAGCGCCTACCGCGCGCTTCACCGGGCGTGTGCAGAGGTGCTCGCCCCTGGCGGGACGCTCGTCGCCGCATCGTGCTCGAGCCACATCTCCGCAGAGGACTTCCTCACTACCCTCGACGACATCGCGCTCGCCCGGAGCGATCTGCGTCTCCTCGAGCTCTACGGTCCTCCTCCCGATCACCCGACGCTTCCGAGCTTCCCCGAGGGGCGCTACCTCAAGCTCGCGCTCCTCGCGTAGAGCCCGACGGAGACCGCCGAATGCCGCTACAGCAGTATCTCGTCGACAACCACGTCGGCTGGCGGCTCGCGATGTCGCGCAGGAGGCCGGTGGGCGATGCTCCGCATGCCGCGCGGCCCGTGCTCATCGTGCCCGGCTACGGGATGAACTCGTACATCTTCGGCTTTCACCCGCGCGGGCCGTCGATGATCGATTGCCTCTCCGCGCGCGGGCTCGAGGTCTGGACGGTCGACCTCCGCGGACAGGGTCGCTCGATCCGCGCGCGCGGGAACAATCGCTACGGACTCGCCGACCTCGCGATCGAGGACCTCGGCACAGCGATAGCGTTCGTGCTCGCGAACACGAAGACCGCCGCGACCACCGTTGACATCGTCGGCTGCAGCCTCGGTGCGGCGCTCGCGTTCGCGCACGTGGCTTCCGTTCCGTCGGCGCCCGTGCACGCGCTCGTCTCGATGGCCGGGCTGGTCACGTGGAAGGGCGCGCACCCGGTGGTGCGCTTCGCCTTCGGCTCCCCGCGCCTCGTCGGGCTCATGCGGGTCCGCAACACTCGTGCGCTCGCGCGTGTGGCCTTGCCGCTCCTCACGAAGATCGCCCCTTCCCTCCTCTCGGTCTATCTCAACGCGCGCTCCACGGATCTGACGCAGGCCTCGAAGCTCGTGCAGGCGGTCGAGGACCCGCACCCCATCATCAATCGAGAGATCGCGGAGTGGATCAAGCGAGGCGACCTCGTCGTGCGCGGCGTGAACGTCTCGAAGAAGCTCCCCGAGCTCGGGCATCCGTTCTTCTGCGTCGTCGCCAACGACGATGGGATCGTGTTGCCGGCGACGTCACGCCACACGTACGACGTCATCGGGTCGGAGAAAAAGCGGCTGCTCGTCGTCGGCGACCCCGAGCAACCGATCGCCCACGCCGACCTCTTCCTCTTCACGGGCGCCCAGGAGCGCGTCTTTGCGCCCGTCGCCGATTTCCTCCTCGAGGTCTGAGCGACCTTCTCACCTTCGCTCGAGCTCGTAGAAGAGGACCGGCGCGTCGCGCTTGGCCCAAAGGCCGCAGCCGACCTCCGTGTAGTGCTTGCGCAAGCGCGCGCGGTACCAGGAGGCCGTGCGCGGGTACACCTTCACGTCGGTCTTCGCGTTGTCGATGACGTCCTTGATGTCCTTCTTCGTGATCGCCTCCAGGTAGAGCAACCCGCCGGTCATCGAGGCGAGGTTGCCGATCGCCTTCGCGCAGCCTGCGTCGTCGAGGTAGGGCAAGACGCCTTGGCAGACGACGAGGTCGAAGACTTCGCCCGCGCGCCAGCGCGTGATGTCGCGCTGCTCGTGTCCGTACTGCGCGCACGCGTAGCGGCTGACCTCGGTCGACCGGTACGCGGCCTTCGGCCTGTGCTTCGAGAACCAGTCTCGCCAGAGCCCGACGCCCGCGCCGACGTCGAGGACCCTCTCTATGGGGACTCCCCACCAATCGAGCATCGACGTGATCGCCATGCAGAGCCGAGCGATCTCCTTCGCTCCGTGCACCCGCGTGCGCGCGCTCCCGTAGTACTTGCCGTAATACTCCGCGCTGAAGACTTCGCTGCCCTTGGCCATCGCGAGCACCTTAACGCGCCTCCGCGCGTCGCGTCACTCGTAACGGAGAGCGTCGATCGGGTCGAGCTGCGAGGCCTTCTGCGCCGGGTAGAGCCCGAAGACCACGCCGACGAGGGCGCTGAAGCCCACGGACACGGCGATGACGTCGACCTGGATCTGCATCGGCCAGTGGAACTTCCCGGCGAGATAGGTCGCGACTC